>JBCBNT010000016.1:0-43383 GCA_039821685.1 Planctomycetota bacterium
GCGAGATCAGCGCGACCACACCGATCGCCGTGATCGAGAGCAGCGAGACGCCGAACGTCAGAAGCTTGGCCCCGAGCGGCACCGACTGCGACGCGAACCCCGCTGCGCCCTCGAGCGCGGGCGACGTCACGACCACCCGGGCGTTCAGCTTCGGCAGCGGGGCGGTCGCGACGATCGATGTCTCGCGCGGCGTCAGCCTCCGGCCGGCGCCGGTCGCGTCGAGTCTTGGGTGACAGATGATCGACCCGTCGGCATCGACGATGCTCGGCCGAGCCTTGCCGGGCAGGTGCAGCTGCTCGATGATCGACTGCGCACGATCCAGGTCATCGGTGCCCGGATCGAGCGTGGCGATCCCCGCCCGCGCGATCGCTGTAGCGACGCCCGCTGCGGTGCCCTCCGCGGTCAGGGTCGCCCGCTCTGTCGAGCTGGCAACCACCTCGCTCGCCGAGACCGTGTGCGTGCCGCTCCACCAGGCGATGACGAGCACTGCCATCTGCGCCGCCAGCACCGCGCCGATCAGGATCGGTCGCTCCCAGGGCTTCGGTGCTTGCTGCGTGACTCCCCCGTCCATCGTGGGGTGTATCGGCCGGCTTCCCGGGGTGAGACCGTCGAGGGGAGTAATTGTGCTCGCGCCGTCCGCCGTCTGCGACTCCGGCATCGGTGCCCCGCTCGTAAGGGGGAGAGGCCGCGAAGACCGCGCCACAGTGCCGCGGCGCGAGCGGGCCGGGTCGTCAATCCGTTTCAACCGTTGCAGGTGTTTCGAGCAGCACGTTGTTATGCGCCGGCCGCAGGGTCCGACGCGTCTGCTCGATCGGGCGAGTCCTGCTCGTGCTCGGCTGCGGTTGCCAGACCCGCGGCGGCGGAGGCGTACACACCCGCCACCGATCGCGGGATCGCGTCCAAGGCTTCCACAAGCGACGCGGCGAGCGCCGATTCGACGTGGTGCACCCGGACGTGAGCCGCCGCTGCGCTCCCGAGCCGATCGCGTGCGTCGGAGCTGCTTGAGAGTTCACCCAGCACGTGACCGATACCGAGCCGGTCGGCAGGGGCAAACGCCACGAGCGAGCCCGGGTCGTCGGTGCCGACCAAACGCTGGCGGCCCTCCGCCTCGCTCACGAGAACCGGCCGGCCCGACGCAAGGAACGTCCAAAAACCCCGCGGTGTTTCGCGGGGTCGGACCGAAGGCTGGAGCAGGATGTCCGCCTCGGCCGCGAGCGAGGCGAGCCGCGCCGCCGGCCAACGACCAACAAGATGCAGGCGATGCTCGATCCCGAGGCGCTGGGCCTTGGATGCATACCGCTCGATTGCGCCGCGTTCACCCCCCGCGAGCACGGCGTGCACATCGGCGTCGGCATCCGCTGCGACCTTAAGGCCCTCGATCACGATGTCCGTCCCGTCGTCGGGCGAGAGCTCCCCCCATCCCACGGCTACGACCGATTCCTCGGGTAAGCCGAGCCGATCGCGGAGCCAGCCAGACGGAGCGGGCGATCCTTCGCCTTTGGCGAACCCGCCCGCAACGCCGGGCAGCTCGACCACACGGCCCGCGCGGCAGGCCCAGGCGTCCTCGGCGGCCATCGGCCCGCAGGCGACGCACAGAGGCGATCGCCGCACGATCGCGCGGTCCGCCGCCGAGCCGACGCCCGTCAGCAGCGGCCGCCCGACGCGCGACGATTCCTCGATCACGGGAACGAGCGCCACGCCCGCGCGCGATGCGATGCCCCAGCCCAGCGGCAGGTGCGGGCGGAACGCCAGCACTGCGTCGGGATTGCACGAAGCGGCGACCCCCGCCGCCTTGGGCCCGAACGAGGGCAGCACCCCCGCACGCTGCTCGTGCACCGGGTGCACGGTCAGGTCGCCGTGCGACCGCAGCGGCTCGTCCGACGAGCACACGAGGTGCACCTCGTGGCCGGCATCGACCAGCGAGCGCACCACGAGTGCGGCGATCGCGGGATCGCCACGCATTGGATCGCTCACCCGGTTCGCCAGCACCAGTACCCGCATCGCGATGCCCGTCCTCCCTCACTAGCGCACTTGCGCCCGCGGCCCGCATGATCGGCGCGCTACCCGAGCCTGAGCCGGACCTGCGTCGCTAGGGCGCGGAGCCAACCGTCCCGAGAGCCGATCGTCTCGGCTGTCCGCTGACTTGATGCGATCTGTTCCCGGAGCCACGCCCATCTGCCCTTGGCGGGGGGATGGCCAGCGATCCGCATCCCATAACCACCCGCGCGGCCCGCGTGCGATGAGATCGGCAGCGGGTCCGTGCCGGGTACGACAGCCACTCCCAGCGCTTTGGCAGCCTCGATTACTGCATCTCGTCCACCGGGCCTGGCGGCGCTGTCGCCGATGGCGATCCGCGTGCCGAGCCTTTCGAGCGCCGCCGCCACGCGTGCGCCGCGTTCGCCGGTCCACTTCCCGAAGCCCCACGGCAGCACGACCAGCGCGCCGGTTTCGGACGCGTGCTCGAGGGCCGCATCGAGGCACGCGTCGAACGGCATGCCGTCCGAGAGCCTGGCATCGCTCCCGAGCGTGAGGACCTCGAGCTTGTCATCGCAGGTCCACTGCCGCCCGTTGATCAGCGTCATCAGCCGCCCGTCATCGCGTTCCGCTTCGACGGCGACCGCCTCATCGAGCTCGCGGAAGCGCCACCGTCCGATCGGCCGATCCGCCGCCGCGAGCCTCGCAAACGACTCTTCGCCCGAAGACTCCGCGAGCAGGAAAACCCCGTGCGCGTGTCTTCCGGTGTGCGTACCTGCGAGCGCGTCCATCCGCCGCAGCGCTGCGGAGAGCATGCGGGAGACGTCGAACCGCTCGCGCACGTGCACATGACCATCGACCACGGTGACGTTCTGATCACTCGTCATTGATTCCGTCCTTGATTGAGCGCCTGCGCCGCCTCCACTCGACTGACAGCCACCACATGACGACCGCGAACGCGGCCTCGTTCGCGAGGGTCAGCATGTGCAGGTCCCAACGCCACCATTGCCCGTACTCGACGCCGACAAAGAGCACGATCGGCGACGCGAACCGATCGCTCAAGATGGGCCAGAGCAGCGCGGCGCCGCGGGTGTCGTAGATCAGCGCGTCCATGCACACGTGCACCGCGTACAGCCCTGCGCCGACCGCCCATGCCCGGCCGAGCGTGACCGTGGGCCTGAGCCAGCGCAGCAGGCACGCGAAGACCCCGCCGAACACCGGCGCGGCGAGCAGCGAGTGCGAGAACGCGCCGTGGTGCGTGAACGGATCCCCGATCAGCAGCAGCCCGACGATGAGGTCGAGGTCCGGTGCGCCGCACGCGAACACCACCAACGCGACGACGAGCAGCGTCCGCAGCCGGGGCTCCGCCGCGGGCCGTTGCCCGACCAGCGGCACGCCGAGGAAGGCGACCGCGCCGTGAGCAAGCGGCGCGGGCATCAGCCTGACCCCCGCCCGCGTCCGCGGACCGAGCACGCCCACGCGCACGCCCCGGCTGAGAGAGCCGAGCCCACCACCAGCACCCATGGCATCACAGGCCGATCCCGCACCGCGGCTACCCCCCACACCGGTCCGATCACGAGCATCGGCGCGATCGCGGCGGCGATCAACACGCCAACCCGCACGCCACGACCTCGCAGCGAAGCGAGCCCCCCGAGCGCCAACCCGATCGGTACAAACATCGCAGCCGAACCGATCGCATCGCCAAGCGGCGGGCGGAGCCGGCACCAGTCCACGGGTGACACATGCTGCACCCTCGTCGCGACGCGCTCGCCGTCGACGGTCAGCGTGGCGGACCCGCCGTCGGTCTCGAGCTCGTACCGCCGCCGCTCGCCCGGTTCGATCACCCCAAGGAAGCGGTACTCGGGCCGCGACGCGTTTCGGCCGCTGCGCGGCGTCCGGATCCGGAGCACGAGCGCATCGCCCTCCTGGCCCACCGTCAGGTTGCGGAGCTCCAGCCCCTTTGAGACCGAGACGATCCGCGCCGGACCGGTCTGATCGAGCGACGCCGGCGTGATGTCGAGCGTCACGCCGATCGTGTGCGCAGCGTCGAGCGCTCTGCAGAGATCCGTGGCGGGCAGAACGCTCGACCATGCCGAGCCATCCCGCTCGAGCGCGAGCTGCAAGGGCCCTTTTCCCTGCCAGGTGCCTGATTCGGGCGGCTCGCCAAACGCGACCGAAGGCCCGTCGCCCGCGTCGGTGGAGACCGCAAAGCCGTGCACCTCGCCGAGCCAGGGCCTGCCGCCGCCGTACTCATCTGCGACGACGAGACGGAACGTGTCGTCCATCGGCCCGAGCGTGTGCCCGAACTGCCCGCGGATGCCGAGCGTCGCGCCGCCGATGATCCACAGAGCGAGGAGCGCCGACCAGGCGACCCGCCAACGTAAGGGCTTGATGTGCCGCAGCCGCACCCGGCTGCCGAGCCAGACGCCGATCGCCTGAGCGGCCACGTCGCCGATCCGCGCGTGCCGATTCTCGACGAAAGGCTGCACCGCTTCCAGGCACACCAGCCCGCCGAGGACGATCAGCGCGGCCCGCCGGGGCGTTACCGGCCACGCCGAACGGACTAGCACCATCAGCACCCACCCCGAGGCGATGTGCAGGGGCATCGCGGCATCGAGCAGCACCGCCTCGCGGACCTGCGCCGCCGATGGCAGCGAGAACGCGAAGGGCCTCAGCGTGAGGAACACGAGCATGAGCGAGACGAGCGCGAGGAGGATCCTCGCGTGCCGGCCGTCGGACTCTGTCGGCGGTGCATCCACGGGCGATTGTTGCGGGCACAGCGGCTGCATGATGCCCCCACGCGGGGTCGGCGAAGGCGGGATCTACGATCGGGCATGCATGACCACGAAGCCGTTCTCCGATTGCTGCGATCCCACCGGACGATCCGGGCGTTTACCGCCGACCCCGTGCCCGATGCGGACGTCGTGCGTGCTGTCGAAGCGGGGCAGACGGCCTCGACCAGCTCGGCCGTGCAGGCGTATTCGCTTCTCCGCGTCCGCGACACGGAGACCCGCGCAGCGATCGCGGACCTCGCCGGCCCACAGCCCAAGATCGCACAGTGCGGCGCGTTCTTCGTGATCCTGGGCGATACCCGCCGTCACCGCATCGCCGCAGCCCGCGAGGGCGAGCGATACGATGCCAAGCTCGAAGCCTTTCTCGTCGCGGCGATCGACGCGAGCCTCTTCGCCGAAAAGATGGTCATCGCGTTCGAAGCCATGGGCTACGGCATCTGCTACATCGGAGGCCTCCGCAACGACACCGAGCGGCTCGACCGACTGCTCGAGCTGCCCGAGGGCGTGTTCCCCCTCTTCGGGCTCTGCGTGGGCGTGCCGGCGGAGTCGCCCAGCGTGAGGCCTCGGCTGCCGATCGAATCGGTGCTCTTCGAAGAACGCTACCCGGCCGACGGAGAGATGCTCGACCATCTCGCCGAGTACGACAGGGGCTACATCGAGTACCTCGAGCAGCGGGGCGTCGAGGATCCTGTGCCTTGGAGCGTGCAGCGGGCCCGGGCCTACCGCGAGCCGAAGCGGACGCACCTCGGGCCGTACTACCGCGGCAAGGGGGCCGATCTCGATTAGTCCTCACAAACACCTGAGGACAAACCGCGAGACGCACACTGAGAGAGCAAAGTGAGAGGAGCGCGCAGGCACGCCGGCGGGCGCGTTAGACTGCAGACCCAGCCATCCGGAGATCTGCCATGAGCACTCGCACCGCCCGTTTTCGTCTTGTCGCCCTTGTTTCGATCGCCGCCGCCGGCCCGCTGATCGCGCTCGCGCCGGCCGAGCAGCAGGGTCAGCCCGCCGCCGAGCCCATCCAGCCCGTCGCCCAGGACGCCGAGAAGAAGGCCGAGACCATGAAGCTGCTCGGCGGCCTCGAGGGCACCTGGCGGCTCGTGCAGGAAGACGGCTCGCTCAGCAAGGAGACCTCCGTCTTCAAGCTGTCGAGCGCCGGCGCGGTCGTGCGCGAAGTGATGATGGTCGGCGAGCCGCACGAGATGACCAACCTCTACCACATGGACGGCGACGCGGTCGTCTGCACGCACTACTGCGCCGTGGGCAACCAGCCGCGGATGGTCGCCACCAAGGGCATCGAAGCCACCGACGAGGGCCCCGCGATCGACTTCCACGTCGACAGCGTGAGCAACTACGTCGAAGGCCAGGACCACTACATGGGCGGCCTCAAGCTCGTGTTCGTCGACGCAGACACCGTGCACCAGGTCTGGACGACCTTTGATGGGCAGGGTGGCGTTGCGGGGCAGATGACGTTTGTGCTGAAGCGGGACGGGGACGCTTGAAGCATTTGAGAGTCTGGCTCAGCTGGCATCATTTTCAGCGGAGATACCGGTGGTTGTTCAGACGGTGATGACGGTGCTCATTCTTGCAGCATTGGTTGCAGTTGTGGTTGTCGCCGTCAAGCTTCCAAAGCCCGAGAGTGGTTCAACGGCAGCGAGCACTGAGTCCCTCGCCATTGACGCACGAGAGCTGATCTTTGAGCTGCCACCGCAAGAAGTTTCACAGGTTCATGAAGCGTGGCCCGCACTATCAAGAGCTGGGCTTGAGCCTCGCTTTTACACCGTGTTTGGTGATCTGATTGCTTCGAAATCGAGCGATGATGAAGTGATGGTGGGTGCTGGACTCGGAGCCTGGTACTGGGTGAGAACTTGGGATGGTGCAGTGGAACTCGTTGGAGTTGATGAAGAGTCCATGTTCAACACGCTTGAATCCCAGAGCGGTACCCAGATGGCATTCATGCCGGCGGTGTTGAATGAACTTCTAGCTACCGCCCCCGAGCTCCGGGAGTTCGAGGTTTACGGGTTCAAGATCCCCCCGTTACTCGGAGGAGAGGTCAAGGCAGACAACTACGAGCCGACGAACCTGCTGACGCATTTGAGCATCATGGGTCAGATTTTCGAGCAGGCGTCTGGCCGATCCGGCGGCGAGCCGGTTGACGAGGTGGAAGTCGTTGCGCCGTCAAACAACTGACGACACTCAACCCTCCTTTTGCTTCAGCACCGCCTTGAACACTTCCAGTGGGGCTCTCACCCCGCAGCCTTGCGTCGCGCAGCCGCTTCCGCCGCCTTGCGCAGCGCCGTCTCGATCGCCTTGGAGTTCCCAACGATCTTGACCGTCGGTTCAGGTCGCGGCGTCTCGGATGCGTTCGTAGAAACCTCGGTCATGGACCGTCTCCTGCCGTTCGAATTCGTACACGACTCGCGGCATCTCGTGCGTTGCATCGTAGATCGACCACTCGTCCGCGATCGTGGCGTACAAGCGAAAGAGATTCCACAGACCCCGATAAAACCGTCGCCGAATGACATCCTCGGGGACATCGTGCCCGCCCTGGCTCACGCGGAGCCGGACCCGCTCGACCGCCTGTTCCGGCGTCAGCAGTGCCAGGAAGACGAGACGAACCGCGTACCCCGTGGATCGCAGTTCGCGGAGCCACGGCGCGAAGGACCGGGTCGCCAGCGTCGTCTCGAACGCAAACGTTCGCCGATTCCGTCCGAGTTCGTGCAGGCGGTTGAGCATGATCCGGCCGGCCGCGATTGCTGTGGTCTCGGGAGCGAAACCGGCCAAGCCCTGGGCGATGTGATCAGCGTTGACGAACTCGCGGATGCCGAGCGTGTCGCGGATGACGAAGGGCGACGCGGTCGTCTTGCCGGCACCGTTCGGGCCCGCGAGGATGACGACCGAGGGCGAGCTCACTCTTCCCCCTGCTCCAGCACCGCCATGAAGGCCTCTTGCGGGATCGTCACCGACCCGATGGACTTCATGCGTTCCTTGCCCTTCTTCTGCTTCTCGAGCAGCTTGCGCTTTCGGCTCACGTCGCCGCCGTAGCACTTGGCGGTGACGTTCTTTCGGAAGCCCTTGATGGTCTCGCGGGCGATGATCTTGCCGCCGATGGCGCACTGGAGGGGGATCTCGAAGTTGTGGCGTGGGATCTGCTTCTTGAGGCGGACGAGCAGTGATCGGCCGCGGCTCTCGGCCTTGTCCTTGTGCACGATGATGCTGAGGGCCTCGACCGGGTCGCCGTTGATGAGCACATCCACCTTTGAAAGACGATCAGATCGGTACTCGCTGATCTCGTAGTCCATGGTGCCGTAGCCGGCGGTCATGCCCTTGAGCTTGTCGTAGAAATCGTAAATGAGCTCGGCCAGCGGGATCTCGTAGGTGAGCATCTCGCGCGTGTCGGAGACGTACATCTGGTTCTTGAAGATGCCGCGGCGGTCCATCGCGAGCTTCATGACCTCGCCGACGTACTCCTTGGGCACCATTACCTCGACCTTGGCGATGGGCTCTTTGATCTCGGTGACGACGGACATGTCGGGCAGGTCGGCCGGGTTGTGGACCTCGATTTCCTCGATCTGTCCTTCCTTGCCGCGGATGTCGACCTTGTAGGAGACGGTCGGCGCGGTCTGGACGATCTCGACGTTGCCCTCGCGTTCGAGGCGTTCCTGGATGATGTCCATGTGGAGCAGGCCCAGGAAGCCGCAGCGGTAGCCGAAGCCGAGCGCTTCAGAGTGCACCGTTTGGAACGTAAAGCTCGAGTCGTTGAGGCTGAGCTTCTCCATCGCCTCGCGGAGGGCTTCGAAGTCGTTGCCCTTCTTGTCGGAGTTGGTCGCGGGGTAGAAGTCGCAGAAGACCATCTGCCGCGGCGGCTCGTAGCCCGAGAGCGCTTCCTCGGCGAGATCGTTCTCGAGCGTGATGGTGTCGCCCACGCGCACGTCGCCGAGCGTCTTGATCGACGCAACGAGGTAGCAGGTTTCTCCCGCCGAAACAGACTTCACTTTCTGAGGCTTCGGCGTGTACTTGCCGAGCTCGGTGACGTTGAACGTGCGCCCGAGCCCCATCATGCGGATCTTGTCGCCGACGGTGAGCTTCCCGTCGAACACACGGGCATAGATGATCACGCCGCGGTAATCGTCGTACACGGCATCGAAGATGAGCGCTCGCGTCTTCTTCGTCTCCTGCTCGCGCGGGCCCGGGAACCGGTCGCAGATCGCGGCGAGCAGCTCCGGGATGCCCTCGCCCGTCTTGGCCGACACGGCGATGCAGTCCTCGGCTGGAAGGCCGAGCACTTGTTCGACTTCCATCGCGATCTCGTCGGGCCGAGCGCCGGGCAGGTCGATCTTGTTCAGGACCGGGATGATCTCGAGGTCCTGCTCGACAGCGAGATACGCGTTGACGACCGTCTGCGCCTCGACGCCTTGCGAGGCATCGACAACCAGCAGCGCGCCCTCACAGGCCTTCAGCGCCCGGCTGACCTCGTAGCCGAAGTCGACGTGGCCCGGCGTGTCGATGAAGTTGAGCATGAACGGGCCGGTGTTGCCGTCCGGGTCGGTGTGCTCATGGCCCACGGTGACGGCCGACGCCTTGATGGTGATGCCGCGCTCGCGTTCGAGGTCCATCGAGTCGAGCAGCTGCTCCTTGGCCTCGCGATCGCTCACGGCCTTGGTCGCTTGCAGCAGCCGGTCGGCGAGGGTGCTCTTGCCGTGGTCGATGTGCGCGATGATGGAAAAGTTGCGGATGTTCATGCGTTGTCGTGTGCTTCCGGTTTCCTGGCGACCGCTTCGAAGATCGGCGGCAGCATCATCACCGCGTCGGGGTTCTGGCTTGCTCTGGCCCAGTCGTCGGCGAATTCGTCGGCGGTGCCCTGAGTGATTCGCCCTGATTCCACGAGCCTCGGGACGAAGTTGGGCCAGAAAATATCGGGCCAGTCCCACATGGGCGTTGAGGGCCGGGCCGTCCGCTGGATGGGCTCGAAGAACTCGACCTCGAGGCCCGCTTCCCGCAAGATTGCGGGCATGTTGCCCATGACATCGGTGTCGCCCGTTTCGCTAATCGATGCCGCGGCCTGCTCGGCGATCTGTTCGAACGCGGCTGAACGTGGCACGATCCGCATCGTCCCGTAGCCCCAGTAATCCTGGATCGCGATCGTGCCTCCGGGCCGGAGCGCCCCCGCAGCCTGCTCGATGACGCTCGCGGCGTCACGCAAGAAGCAGGGCACCCACCGCGTGTACACGACATCAAACGATTCAAACGCGTCACCCCCGAGCAGCGATGACAGATCGTGCAGATCGCCCTCGATGACGGTCGCGTGATCGAGCCCCATGCGGCGGGCCTGATCGCGGAAGGTGTCGGCGTACGACGGGCTGCCCTCGATGCCGACCACCCGGCCCGCGGGCCCGACGAGCTGGGCGAGATCGAACGAGGTCCAGCCCGGGCCGCAGCCGAGGTCGAGCACACGCGAGCCCACGCGGACACCCGCACGCCGCCATGCTGCGAACGCGGCATCCGACCAGAGCCGGTGCTGCACACCGAGCCGCTCCGACTCCGAGGCGTCGGTCCCCAAGACATAGTCGCGATGCGTGGCCATGCGGGAGAATCCTATGCGACGCGGATCGTTCAACTTCCGGGCGTGCGCTCGCTTCGACACGCCCAGCCCGCTACGGATGTCTGTGCCCGATGCTCCGCCCATCCCGACGCCCGGCCCGCTCGCCATCGCCCGCCGGGCCGCGGGCTCGTTCCACCCGCGCGCCATGCCCGCTCCGATCAGGCGGAATTATGCCCGTGAGCTGCCGGGCACGGCGATGCTCGCGGTCGGTCGGGCGGCCTTCGAGGGGTCGATCATCGCGGGCGTGACCAGGGTCGCGTACGACGGGGTGATACCGGACGCAACGCTGAACTATGCCGTCGCCGCGCTCGCCACCGCCCCGGCAGCTGCGAATATCCTGAACTTTGTCTGGACGCGCGTCGCGCACGGCGCGAACAAAACGCGGTTCATCGCGGCCGTCCAGATCGCCATGATCGCCTGCATCGTGGGCCTGGCGCTCATGCCTGCGACGCCGATCGGGCTCGTTGGCCTCATTGCGATGACGTTCTGCGCGTGGGTCTGCTGGTCTGGGTTCGTGGCCGTGCGGTCGACGGTGTGGCGGGCCAACTACGCCAGGAGCGTGCGAGCGCGGGTCGCGGGCAAGCTCAGCACGGTGCAGACGATCGCGATCGGTTCGCTCGGCATCGCGCTGGGCGTTGCGATGGATGCTGCCAAGGGTGGTTTCGGCCCGGGCTGGCTGCTCGCCGGTGTCGACCCGATCGTGATCTTCCGCGTCTTTCTGATCTCGGCCGCGTGCGTGGCATCGGTCGGCATCGGCATCCTCGCGACGGTGCGCGTCAGGCAGCACAAGCGGCTGCTGGTCGCCGAGCGGGAGAGCTCGGCCGACAACACGGGCCCGACGCTCAACCCGATCGGCGTCGTGTCCTTGCTGCTCGAAGACCGGCGCTACGGCGCGTATCAGGTCAACCAGTTCCTGATGGGCATGGGCAACCTGATGATCTTCCCGCTGCTGCCGATCATCCTGCGTGAGCGGTTCGAGGCGGGCTACTTCAAGGTGCTGCTGCTCTCGGGTGCGCTCGGCATGCTGGTGGTGCCCTTCGCCGTGCCGCTGTGGGCGAGGCTGCTCGACGGCGTGCACATCGTGCGGTTCCGCGCGGTCCACAGCTGGGTCTTCGTCGCGCTCGTCGTGCTGCTGATGGTCGCGGTGTTCGGCCACATCGAGTGGCTCCTCTACGCGGTCGCGTGCCTCAAGGGCGTCGCGATGGGCGGCGGCATGCTCGCCTGGCAGCTCGGGCACCACGACTTCGCACCGACGAGCCGGGCCGGGGAGTACATGGGCGTGCACGTCACGCTCACGGGCGTGCGAGGCATGATCGGGCCCGTCGCGGCGGTCTCGCTCTACAACGTGCTCGACGAGATCGACCCGTCGCTCTCGCCGGCCGTGCTCGTGCCCTGCCTCGCCCTCGTGCTCGCCGGCGCGGTCGGCTTCGTGCTCATGAACCTGCGGATGGACCTCTCGCCCGTCGACGAGCGCCTGCCGGCGGATTCCAAGACTCGGGGGCCGGCACCCGTGTCGCGGGCCGACAGCTAAAGGGCCGCTCGGGCGACGTCTTGCCTTGCGGGGCGGCCGATCGCGGGTACATTGCAGCTATGACAGCGAGTTGTCGTCTCTGTTTCAGTCTTGTCGCTCTTTCGGCTGCTGCTCAGCCGGTATCGGCGCAGCTGCTGGTCAGCGATTTCAGCCTCGGCGGCGCGTACTTCGCCAATGCGTTCCTGGGGTCTGATTCCGGCGATTTCAACATCTCTGAGGACCCCGACGGCTACACGGCGATCATCCCGGAAGCGACGCTCGTCGACGAGGCGGGCGCCCGTGCCGCGACGTTCAACGGGGGGTTCGAGGGCGAGCTGCTCGACGCCGAGGGCCGCGGCGGCTTCCGGGTCTTCGGATCGGTCTTCGGTTCCGAGCAGGCCGAGCCGTTCTTCTATGACGCGCGGTACGCGGTCTCGAACGAGGTGACCTTCGAGATCACGCGCCCAACGAAAGTGCTCGTGACAGGGCGATTCGAGCACGACCCGATCATCGGTTCGGGCGCTATCTCGGCGATCAACGGCACCGAGTTCTCTCTGAGCGGGTCGGGCATCGATCCGGAGGTGTTCGTTACCGCCCGCGTCGGCCCGATCGAGGGCCTGCCGCGGACCGTTGATCTCAGCGAGACCGTGATGCTGGTCCCGGGCTTCTACCGTATCGATATCGATTCTGTCAGCTCGGGGTTCGGCACGTCGAGCCCGGGGCTGCGGAGCATCAATGCGGGCTGGGATCTTGTCGTGATCGCGGTGCCCGCGCCGGGTGCCGCCTGGCTCGGATCGATCGGCCTGCTTGCCCTCCGCCGTCGGCGCTGAGACGATCCGGGCATGACGGCACCCATCGATCTGCGTTCGGACACCGTAACCCAGCCCACGCCCGCGATGCGCGAGGCGATGGCTGCCGCCCCGCTGGGCGATGATGTGCTTGAGGGCGACCCGACCGTCCGCGAGCTGGAGGCCAAGGTCGCGGCGCTCTTGGGCAAGGACGAGGCGCTGTTCGTCCCCAGCGGCACGATGGCCAATCTGCTCGCGCTCCGCGCACAAACGGCGCACGGCGACGAGATGATCTGCGACAACGAGTGCCACATCGTGTACTACGAAACCGGCGGGTACGCGGCCGTGGCGGGCCTCTCCGTCCGCTACACGCGCGGGCATCGCGGGCTGTTCACGGCCGACGACTTCGAGCCGCTGATCCGCATGTGGGACGACCCGCACTTCCCAACACCCAAGCTGCTCGCGATCGAGAACACGCACAACCGCGGCGGGGGCATCCCGTGGCCCGTCGATCAGCTGGCGCACGTCGCCGATCGTGCGCACGAGCGTGGCCTCCGCGTGCACATCGACGGCGCCCGGCTCTGGAACGCCTGCGCTGCGGTCGGGTGTGAACCGAGCGACTACACCCGGCACGCCGATTCGGTCTCGGTCTGCTTCAGCAAAGGGCTCGGCTGCCCGATTGGTTCGGCGTTGGTGGGGGACTCGGGGGCGATCAAGCGAGCAAGGCACCTGCGGAAGCAACTCGGCGGCGCAATGCGTCAGGCCGGCGGATTGGCGGCTGCGGCGATCCACGCGCTCGATCATCACCGCGAACGCATGACCGACGACCACGCCCGAGCGCAGAAGCTGTGCGACCTGATCGCGGATGCGCCCGGCATCACGGTCGACCGCGAGCGCGTGCAGACGAACATGGTCTACTTCGATGTCGATCCATCGCTCGGTACCGCCGGCGAGTTCTGCGAGCGGGTCAAGGAAGAGGTTCTCTTGCTCGACGAAGGGCCGCAGAGCGTGCGGGCGGTGGTGCACCTGCACATTGATGACGAAGCGATCGAGCGGGCGGCGGCGGCGATCCGAGCAGCAGCGCTCGGCTAATCGGCGAAGACAACGACCACGCGTACCAGCTCCGAGCTGCCCATTCGGATCCGCTCGGCCTGCTCGACGACGGTATCCGACGGGATGACGATCTCTGGATAGACCTGGCCTTTGTGCGACGCGGGCACAAAGCCCTGCGCACTCGCGGCATCCCATCCGCCCAGATAGAACGCGTGCGGCGACTCCAGCGCGTGATCCTCGACGCTGAGCTGGTCTTCGTCGTACGCGATCTGCACATCGTGCCCGGCAGGCTCGCGACGCTCGATGGTGAGGATCGTCGGCCGATGGCCTTCGGTGCCCGAGCCGTAATTCACTCTTTCATCGCCGAAGGCCCACGACTCGGAGGCTTGTCGCATGCTGTGACCCGTCGCAGCGTTGAAACTGCCGGATCGGTTGTAACCAACGAAAAACGGCGTCTCGATCTCGAGAGATTTGAGATCCTCGTGGATGAAGATCGCGATGTCGGGCCATTCTTCGATCAGTAGATCGGAGATCAGCGGCACGTCCGTGTCTGCCACTTCACCAAACACGATCTCGACCTGGCGGGCATCGAACGCGCGGATCGTTGGGACAACCTCGTCGATCGCTCCGTTGGGGATGGTGATGTCGAGGTGATACCGAACGACTTTCCATTCGCCGTCAGCAAGCCGCGCCACGCCGGAGCCTCGGCACGGGCCGAAGCTCTCGCTGAATAGGAACTCGTCAAAGAGAGCCGTATCTCCCGCGGGCTGGATATCGATGTGGCGATTCCTGACGCGGAAGTACCAGCCTCGCCCCGACTCCATGTACGGTCTGTACAGCGCCTCGAACTCGGGCTTCGTCCAGCGTTCCCACTGATCGGTGCCGAAGAACACGGCATCGTCGGTGAAAAGATCGAAGTACGACGTATCAGCCGTTTGCGAAGCCTCGTGCATCGTCTCGAGAAGGTCCCACACGCCGCGCTCGGGTGTGCCTTCCGGCGGATCGCTGTACATGGGCTGTGCGGGGGCGGCAGCCGCGATCGTGAGCGAGAGGGCGGCGATGAGAAGGGAGGCCAGGGCGGGGGCGATGGGTCGGTTCATGCGTTCCAGCGTACCGCGGCCTCGCCGATCCGTGCGCCGAACTTCTCGGCGGTCTTCCGGTCGCCGCTCGGGGGCGTCTCCTCGGGCGAGGCGTTGCCGCTCTGCGCCATGACGCCGACGTGGCTCCCCAAGCGGTTCAGGTCGTCGGGGCCCTGGCCGTCGCCGAGGAAGCCGGTGGAGATCCAGATCATGCTGTGCTGCATGCAGTTGTGCCAGATGTCCTGGAGGGCGTTGAGCTTATCGCCCGAGAGGCCGCCGCCGTTGGTGAAGCCCGCGGCGAGCTTGTCTTTCCAGGCCTGCTGGAACCACAGGGCGCTGCCGGTCTCGAAGACGCGCTTGAGTGCCGCTGCGACCGAGCCCATGTACGTAGGTGCGCCGAAGACGATCGCGTCGGCCTCGTTCAGCTCGTTCCACCGGCCGCCGAGGTTTCGATCGGCATCTGCTTCGGGCAGCTCGTCGACGCTGATGAGCGTGGCCTCGACGCCGTCGACGGATGCTGCACCCTTGTGCACGTGCTCGGCGACGACCTTGGTGTGTCCAAATCCGCTGAAGTAGACGATGGCGACCTTCGGCATGGCTTGCTCCAACCCGCGGCCGGCGCGGCCGCGTCTGAGCAAGCGTAGATCACCCGGCCCGGCCGTAGAGGCGGCTCGCCATGCTCGAGTTGCAGGCAGCGCCGCGGGCCAGTGCCGCGAGACGCCGCGAGTCGTCCTCTGAGAGCCCGACAAACTCCAGCCCCGCCTCACGCTTGAACAGCCCGCACTTGCGGACCCACGCGACCCGGGCGCCGACCGCGACGATCTCGTCGTCGACCTCGATCTGCACACGGGTCGGTGTCGCGCTCGGCTTGATCTGACGCTTCGAGACCACCCTCATGCCCGACTTGGACAGGTCCAGAACCTCGCCCACCGAGCTCGATGTGGCCTGCATCCTGATCCGTCCGGCCTGACGCTTGCAGTCGTCGCGGCTTTCCACCTCCTGGTGGAGCATGCAGGTGGCCAAAATGTTGCGGCTGGTTCTTCTCATCTCACCTGAAGTGTGCGCCACACCGGTGCGCATGCCAGCTGTTTGCATGGAAGACAAGCTCGCGGGCTGCGGTTGCAGGGCTTGTGCGGGATGCACGGATTGCATCGGTTGTGACGCGTGCGATGTCCGCGCGGCTCCGCGGCGTGTCGGGAGTGGACGCCGGGCTAGTCTGCGATCGAGACGCTGATATCACCGGCAGAGGTGACAAAGACACACTCGGCAGGCTCTTCATCGTCCGACCGGGGAGAGCCGATCGTGGCGCTCGCGGTGGACATCGGTCCGAGCGCGGTTCTTGATGAGGACCCGGGCAGGCTCACGCTGCCGGCGGTCGTTGAAGCGTGCAGGTGTCCGTGGAAACCGGGCAGCATCAGCACGTCGATATCGCCCGCGCTCGTCGCGGCCTCGATCGGCCAGCCGACGTGTGAGAGGCTGATGTCTCCTGCGCTGGTCTCGGCGAGGATCGGCCCGTCGGCGTCGTGCACATCGATGTCGCCCGCGCTGGACGCGATGGCCGCGGGCCCCGCGTGGCCGTCGACTTCGACATCGCCCGCCGACGACGCGACACCGAGCTCGCCCGCCATGCCCGCGACGTAGACGTCGCCGGCCGATGTGTCGATGGTGACCCCGTCGCGCTGTGGGATCTCGATCACCAGGTCGATGCTGATGCCGTCGTTCCAGTTCTCGCTGCGATCCAACTCAAGCCCCGCAGCCTCTACGACCATGACGCCTTCGTCGACGGTGACGATGATCTCGATCTGATCGAGCCGCTCTCGGTCGGGGCCCCGGGCGTAGGCCTCGATCGTCGCGGGCCCGTCCGTCGGCACGAGTTTGACGTCGCCCGCTTCACTCAGCACGCGGAGGGCGTCCGTCGAAGCGACGAGACCCTCGTCAATGCCGATGGTCCACGACCGCTTCGCCTTGGCCTTGCCCGACCAGTCGTTCGAGTACGACGACCCATTCCAGCCGTCCTTGTGCTTTGCCTTGTCCTTGTCCCACCCGCTGCTGCTGCCGTCAACAACGATGAGGCACCCGCTGAGCCCCGTGATCGCTGCTGCTGCCCCGATGAGTGCTGCAGATCGCGCCGTTGGCGTTGTCATTTCCATGTCGTTGCCCTCCCGCCCGGCGGATCGCCGGGGTCGTCACCCTACCCGAATCCCCGCGGGGGACGGTGCGTTGCTGCCCGCCTCCGCTTCCTTGAGTGGCATTGGGATATGCAGCGGGGGTCTTTCATTGTGTTCACACACTTTGCGTCGACACTCTTCGGCCGGACGCGAGCCGGCGGGAAGCAGATTTAGGTCGACTCGATGCCGCGTCTGAGCAGCGCGAGGTAGCGGTCGATCTCGGGGCGCACGGCTCCGGTGGCCGCCTCGTCGAGCCGCCGGGCCTGCTTCTCGAGCCAATCGAGGTGGGTGGGCGTGATCTTCGAGACGTCGAGCGTGCGGCCCAGGAAGGGCACGCGTGGGCTGCCCTCTCGGTCGAGGTGGTCGGTCATGGTTTCGAGCAGGTCGGCCCGTCCGCCGAGGAGCATGTACGCGGGCATGAGCGGCAGGTTGGTCGTCGGCATCGCGTGGGTGTTCCGCCCGGCGAGCAGGTCGGTGTACTGGCAGATCATCTGCGACGGGTGGACGACATCGGTCTCGTCGATCGGTGCCTGGTCCGCCCCGCCGATCCGGGACTGCATGTAGAGGAATGTATCGAAGTCGACGCTCTTGCCGTTGAACATCTTGATGTGGTTGAAGGCCTCGAAGGGCTCGGCGGCCTCTCGGACGCGGGCGGCGTCCATGACCATCTCGAAGGTCGTGGTCAGCCGGTCGGATTCGTCGAGCCCGTTGCCGCGGTACCAGCGGATGCCGAAGAAGGTGGCTCCGTTCTGCTCGGCGAGCTTGTAGCGCCGCTCGAAGAACGACGGATCGATCGGCATGGCGTCGAGGTCGTGCAGGATGACGTGCCGGGTGGAGGCGTTCGCGATGCCGGTGGTCCAGCTCATCCAGGCGTAGACCCAGCCCCAGCGGATGCGTTCGGCGGCGGCGTGCTGCTCGTCGGTGTAGTGCAGGAGCCTGACGGGCATGTCACCCCGCGCGTCTTCGAGCTTCTCGGCGAAGCCTTCGGGCATGAGGCGGGCGGGCCGGTCGAAGACGAGGATGACCTCCTTCGCGTTGGGCATGTCCATGCGGCTCATGAGCCGGACGTTCGCGAGCGCGATCTCGGGGATCGCGGCCATGCATCCGATGATGGGGGTATAGCCGGGCTGGGGGTCGGCCATGGGCTGCCACTCGACCTGTCGGCGGAGCATCGCGAGCATGGGCGCGCGGCGCAGCTTGGCGAGGTGGTAGCTGAACGGGTTGGTGTACTTGCCGCGCATCGTTGCTCCGGGTCGGCGTGCACCCGCCGACCCGTTGGTCATCGGCAGGTCCGGGTGCCGACTCGACAGACGCTAGCCGCCAGGTCGCGGGTCGTCTTGGTCCCCGTCTTGGTCCTCGTGTTCGTCCTCGTTGGCGGGGCCAAAGAGCCGGCTGATACGGTCCCGGTCGAGCCCCGCACCGAGGGCTGCCATGAGGACGATCCGCGCGGAGAGCCCGCCGAGTGTCTGGCCTGTTCCGGGCAGTGTCGCGGGGATCGCGCCCGCTGCGAGCACGCCGGAACCGGGGGTCAGCTCGCCCAGACCGACCCTTGAGCACGCGAGCACCGCGACGCCGCGCTCGGTCGCCCGCGCAACGCTTCGGCACACGTCTTGGCCCACGTTTCCCGCGCCGAAGAGCTCGAGCACGATGCCGCGGGCTCCGAGCTCGATTGCGGCCTGCAGCAGGCGAGGCCCGCCGCCGGCGGTGAGCCGGACAAGCTCGACCTCGCCTTCGAGTCGCGGCGAGACGAGGCCGAGCCGCACGGGCTCTCTGACGAGCTCGACGCCGGCATCGGTGATGAGTCCGAACGGGCCAAGCGGTGGGGATACGAACGCGTCACGTGCCGACGTGTTCGCCTTTCGGACTTCGAGCGGCATATGCAGGCGGCCGGTCATGGCGACGCAGAGGCCGCGGAGCCCGCTCGATGTGTGCGCTGCGCGGAGAGCATCGACGAGGTTCTGGTGGGCATCGGTGCCGCGGTGCTTGGGCGGGATCATCGCTCCGGTGAACACCACGGGCTTGTTGATCTTGCCCAGCAGCAGCTCGCACGCGAGCGAGACCTCTTCCATGGCGTCCGTGCCGTGGGTCACGACGACGCCGAAGCATCCTGGGTCCGCGACGCGTTGGGCGGCGCATGCGGCGAGCGCGTGGATCGAATCGACCGTCGCTTCTGAGCTGGGGCTCGACGCGAGGTCCGTGCCTCGGATCGGCACATCCGCCGGCAGACGCCGCGTGCTTGCGGCGAGTCGGATGAGTGAGGCGGCGCCCAGCGCACCCTCGGGGCCTTGGGAGATGGTGCCGCCGGTGGCGATGAGGGCGATGTGCCCATTGGCATTGGGCATGGGTGGTCCGAGCGGGGAGGGGAAGGGGAAGGGAAGGAAAGGGTGAGGGGCCGATTCAGTCCGAGCTGGGTGCTATGTCGCGGTCGGTGAGCCCATAGCGGACGGTCTCGCCGAGGAGCCTGTCGAGGGCCGGCTCCCGGCCGCCGAGCTCGCGTGAGACACGCATCGCTTCGTCGACGCTCATGCCCTCGTGCCTGATCAGGTGGCCCATGATGAGCAGCCGGGCGCGGCCGCCGCTCGCGCAGTGCACGTACACCGGGCCCTTGGCGTCGCGGACGGCCTGCGTAAACGCGGCGAGCTGCTCGGGGGAGTAGCCGTCGTCGCCGCCGGTCGGCACGTGCACGTAGTTCATGCCCAGTTCCGAGGCGAGCGAGGCCTGGTCAAAGGCGAGTTCGTCGGTTTCTTCGACGCTGCGGCAGTTGATCAGCGTGCCGACGCCTTCGCCGGCGATGTCGCGCAACGCCTGCTCATCGGGCTGGCCTGAGACGAGGAAGCCGGCGTGGCGGTGGATCTCGATGGGCTCGGGATCGTCGTCGTGCGCGGCTGTCGGTTGCGCGTCACTCGGGGCGTCTGGCCCAGAGTTGCAGCCGCCGAGGCCGATGGACGCGAGGATGATGCACGACACGATCCAGTCGAATTTCACGGCGATCCTCCGCTGAAGCGACATTCGTTGATCGCGGATTATCGGTCCTGGCACGCCGAGAACGTCAATTTCCGGCGAATCGGTGAGGCCTCCGCAACATCCTACATATGGGTGCGTTATTCTTCTGTGGTCGATCCGGGCACCCGGTTCGAGCCGATTGAGGGGACCGCCATGTTGAGAGTCGTGATGCCGCTTGTGTTGCCGTTCGGGCTGGCAGTGGCCGCCGTGTCCGTACACGCCCAGACCCTGCCGAACGTGCCCGTGCCGGCCGAGAACCCGATCACGGAGGAGAAGCGGGTCCTCGGCAAGATCCTTTTCTGGGATGAGCAGCTCTCGACGGACAATCTGACCGCCTGCGGCACGTGCCACATCCCTTCAGCGGCGGGCGGCGATCCGCGGATCGATGTGAACCCGGGCTTGGACGGCGCGTTCAACACGCCCGATGACGTTTTCGGCAGCCCGGGCGTGCCGCGGGCCGACGCGAACGGGAACTACATCATCGATCCGGCGTTCGACGCACGCCTGCAGGTCACGGGTCGCCAGGCGAACATTGTCGTGAACGCGGCCTACGCCTCGGATCTGTTCTGGGATGGGCGGGCCACATCTGAGTTTGTTGATCCGGAGACGGGCGAGGTGGTGATCGCGGGCGGCGGCGGGCTCGAGAGCCAGGCCGTGGGCCCGCCCTTGTCGTCGGTGGAGATGGCGCACGAGGGAATGGACTGGCCCGCGATCACGTCGAAGCTCGCGTCGGCGGTGCCGCTCGCGCTCGCGGCAGACTTTCCAGCCGATGTCGACGCGGTCCTCGCGTCGCAGCCGACGTACCCGGAGCTGTTTGAAGCGGCGTTCGGCGATCCGGCGATCTCGGCGCGTCGGATCGCGTTTGCGCTCGCGACGTATCAGCGGACGCTGGTGAGCGATCAGTCGCCCTGGGACCGCTGGATCCTGGGCGATCCGGCGGCGTTGACGCCTCAGCAGATTCAGGGCTGGAACGCGTTTATCGGCTCGACGTGCGCGGTCTGCCACATCCCGCCGGAGTTCACGGATCACACGTTCCGCTCGCTCGGCGTCAGGCCCGATGCGATGGACGCGGGCCGGGGCGCGATCACGGGCGACCCGCTGGATATCGGCAAGTTCAAAACGCCGACGCTGCGGAATGTCGGGCTCAAGACGGGCTTCATGCACACGGGTGAGTTCTTCAACATGCAGCAGGTGCTGACGTTTTACGCGGCACCGCCGAGGCCCGGCGTGGCGAACCTTGACCCACTCATGCCGTCGCCCTTGCCGCCCAACGTGCGGGCCGCGGTGGACGACTTCCTGACGAACGGTCTGACCGATCCGCGCGTGGCGAACGAGACCTTCCCGTTCGATCGGCCGACGCTGCGGAGCGAGATGGCGGCGAACCCTGCGCTCGCCGGCGGCGGCGTGGCGGGCACGGCGGGCCAGGTGCCGCAGATGCTCGTGCACAACCCGCCGCTCGCGGGCTCGGCGGATTTCCGTTTGGGTGTCACGCGTATCGGCGAGGGCGCCTCGGTCGAGCTCAATATCTCGCAGACCCCGCCGATCAACGGCGTGGTCGCGGCGGACGAGACGATCTTCGCGACCGCGGCTTCGGGCGACGGCATCGCGCCGGCGGCCACGGCGTACTACGAGATCCCCAACGACGCGTCGCTCGAAGGCGAGATCATCTTCTTCCAGTGGGTGGTGCCCTCGACCGGCGCGAGGTCACGCGTGGCACGCGCCACGGTGCTCTGCCCGACCGGCGGCTGCGACGCGAACTGTCCGGCGGATGTCAACGGCGACGGGCTCACGACGCCGTCCGACTTCTCGGCATGGGTCCAGGCCTTCAACGCGAGATCCGCGGCGTGCGATCAGAACGGCGACGGCCTGTGCACGCCGCAGGATTTCAGCTCTTGGATCCAGAACTTTAACGCCGGTTGCTGACCAACCGCTAGCCTCGGAGCACAACGATCAGCGCGTGAATGATTGCCCCGACGCCGAATGTCAGAAGCAGCAGCACGATGTTGAGCATTAGGTGTAGGCCGATGCCCCGCTTCAGTCCGATGGCTAGCGGTGGCAAGAGGATGGCGATGATCACGAGCAGCAGCTTGTTGGTGTCGTCGGCGGCGTTTGTCATGGCGTCCTCTTGTTAGCCAACCGCCTTCACGACTTTCTCGGCTGCGTCTTTGAGGTCCGCGCCGGTCTGCAGCGTCGGGAGCTCCCCCGCGGCCTTCTCGAGCAGCGCTCTGCCGGCGTCGACGTTGGTGCCCTCGAGGCGCACGACTAGCGGCACGGTGAAGCCGATTTCTTTGGCGGCGTTGATGATGCCTTGGGCGATCACGGCGCAGTCCATGATGCCGCCGAAGATGTTGACCAGGACGCCCTTGACAGCCTCGTCGCTGAGGATGATGCGGAAGGCCTCGGTGACGGCTTCTTCTGAGGCGCCGCCCCCGACGTCGAGGAAGTTGGCCGGGTCGCCGCCGTGGAGCTTGATGGTGTCCATGGTTGCCATGGCGAGGCCTGCGCCGTTGACGAGGCAGCCGATGGAGCCGTCGAGGGCGATGTAGTTCAGGTCCATGCGGGCGGCGCGCATCTCGAGGGGGTTCTCTTCGGTGGGGTCGAAGAGGGCCTGGATGTCTTTGTGGCGGAAGAGGCCGTTGTCATCGAAGTTGAACTTGGCGTCGATCGCGAGGACCTCGCCGTCGGGGTGCGTGTCGCTTGGCGGGGTGACGATCAGCGGGTTGATCTCGGCGAGCGAGCAGTCCTTGGCGGCGAAGAGCTTGGCGAGGTTGAGCATGACCTTCACGGCCTGGCCCACCTGCTTGCCCTTGAAGCCGAGCTTGAAGGCGACGGTGCGGGCCTGGTGCGCCTGGAGGCCCAGCGTGGGGTGGATGGGCACGGTGATGATCGCGTCTGGCGTCTCGGCGGCGACCTTTTCGATCTCGACGCCGCCCTCGGCCGAGGCGATGAGCACGTTGCGGCGGGTCTGGCGGTCGGTCGTGATCGCGAGGTAGTACTCCTTGGCGATGTCGACGCCCGCGGCGATCAGGAGCTTCTTGACCTCAAGGCCCTCGTCGCCGGTTTGGGGCGAGACCATGCGGTTGGAGAGCATGAAGCGGGCCGAGTCGGTGGCGTCGTCGGCGGTCTTGACGAGCTTGACGAAGCCGGCCTTGCCCCGGCCTCCGGCGTGGACCTGGGCCTTGACGACGGCGAGCTCGGTGCCGGCCTGGCCCGTGACGTCCTTGTAGACGCCGGCGGCGGCCTCGATGGATTCGACGAGCTGCCCGGCAGGAACGGGCACGCCCGCGTCGGCCAGCAGTTCCCGGGCCTGGTACTCGTGGATCTTCATTGGAGTGCTCCGCGTCGCAAGAGAAGGTCGCCGGCGTTCCATCGTCGGCCGTTCGAGGCCATCCTAAGCCAACGGGCGGACGCGTGGGCCCGGGGTGGATCGGCGTGGATCGGGGTAGGCCTGGCAGAAGCTGGGCCCGAGCTTGGCCTCGGCCGTGCCAGCGGATGGGGCAAACAATCTTGTCTGACTCGCGGGAAGCACGGGTGATGCGGGAGAGTCGAGCGGGCTTCTGAGGATCTGGGGCAGCGGGATGATCCCCCGGTTGAAGTGGGGGTCGATCCCGCCGAAACCGGGGCCATGAGTCAATCCAATCGCCGTCCGGGTGGGGGCCCGGCGAGGGTGGCGGCACGGGGCCTTCGGGCATCGGGCTTCACTCTCATCGAGCTCCTCGTCACCATTTCGATCATCGCTCTGCTTATGGGCCTCATCGTTCCGGCCGCGGCCGGGGCGAGGGAAGCCGCGCGGGGGCTGTCGTGCCAGAGCAATCTGAAGCAGATCGGCACGGCGTGGCTGAGCTACGAGGCTGATACAGGGGCGTTCCCCATTGCCCAGACCGCCCGCGAGGATGCCGACGCGCTCCGGCGGGTGCGGTGGGCGTGGGGCGGAGCCGAGGCTGACGAGCAATCGCCCGCGTCGGCCCGATCCTTTACCCGGCCGGTGAACGCGTATCTTGACGCTTCGGGCTCGGCAGACGGGGGCATCGCGGCTGAGATCACGCGCTCGCCGGGTGATGACGGCTGGGAAGCGCCGGATGGCAAAAGGCGTGCCCCGTGGCCCGAGCTGGGGCTCGGCAGCACCCGCCGAACGATCACGCCCGATCAGCCGGTGCACGAGGTCGCGGGCACGAGCTACTTCGCGAACGAGTGGCTCTACTGCCGACCCGGCGCGGGCATCGGGTTCTTTGAGCGTGACGGGCGTGGGCGGGACTCGTTCGCACCCGGGCTCGGGCTCCGGCACGCCGGCGTTTCGACCAGCGATCTGATCCTGCTCGGCGGGGCAGGCTGGTCGGATGCTGCCCGGTACACCGACGAGGAGCTGGCGGCTGAGACGGCCTTCATCTGGCGCGGGTTCTGGTTCGGGGAGGACACGACGCACTTTGCCTTTGCCGACGGCTCGGTGCGCGACGCGGATCTGCAGGGGTCGGCGTCGGGGCCGGGGGGGAGCGTCTACCTCAGGCCGGGCAAGCACCGCGACCCGGGCGATTGGAAGCGGGCGGATGCGCCCTGAGACGCGTCTTGCGTGGGGTCTCGTTGGCTTGCCGAGGTGGCGTCGGGCGAGTGTGAGCGGTCGCCGCCGTCGGTGGCTGGGCCTACCCTGACGTTCCCCGTCGGTGGCGGCGGGCGACAATCTCCACAGCACGCTCAAGACGAGGGATCCTCCCCATGGCGCACGGCACCAAGGGCACCATCACGCAGGTCATCGGGTCGACGTTCGACGCGCAGTTCCCCGAGGACCAGCTTCCGGACATCTACAACGCGATCGTCGCCGAGTGGCAGGACGACGGCCAGCACATGCGGCTCGTCGGCGAGGTGCAGCAGCACCTTGGCGGCGGCGTGGTGCGGGCGGTGGCGCTTGGTTCGACCGACGGCATGCGTCGCGGCATGGAGACCGTTGACCAGGGCGGCCCGGTGAACGTGCCCGTCGGCGAGAGCGTGCTCGGGCGCGTCTTCAACCTGCTGGGCGACCCGATCGACAACAAGCCCCGTCTCGATGACGCCGAGCGCCGGCCTATTCACAAGGCCCCGCCCGAGTTCGACCAGCTGAACCCCAAGACAGAGATCCTCGCGACCGGTATCAAGGTCGTCGACCTGCTCTGCCCGTTTGTGCGTGGTGGCAAGATCGGCCTGTTCGGCGGCGCGGGCGTGGGCAAGACCGTCATCATCCAGGAGATGATCGCCCGTGTTGCGCGTGAGTTCGGCGGCTACTCCGTGTTCTGCGGCGTGGGCGAGCGGACGCGCGAGGGCAACGACCTCTGGCTCGAGATGCAGGAAGCCGAGTACACCGACGAGAACGGCAACACCGCGCACGTGATCGACAAGGTCGCGATGGTCTTCGGCCAGATGAACGAGCCCCCCGGCTCGCGTCTGCGCGTTGCTCTGTCGGGCCTGACCATGGCTGAGGAGTTCCGCGACGCCTCCGGTAAAGAGACGATGATCTTCGTCGACAACATCTTCCGCTTCACGCAGGCGGGCTCGGAAGTGTCGGCTCTGTTGGGTCGTATGCCGAGTGCGGTGGGCTACCAGCCGACGCTGTCCACCGAGATGGGCGAGCTTCAGGAGCGGATCACGTCGACCGCCAAGGGCGCCATCACTTCGGTGCAGGCGATCTACGTGCCCGCGGACGACCTGACCGACCCGGCCCCGGCGACGGCGTTTGCCCACCTCGACGCGTTCGTCGTTCTCGCCCGTGGCATCGCAGAGAAGGGCATCTTCCCCGCGGTCGACCCGCTCGCCTCGACGTCGACGATCCTCGATCCGGGCATCATCGGCGAGCGTCACTACGCCGTGGCGAGCCAGGTGCAGCGGATTCTGCAGCGGTACAAGGACCTGCAGGACATCATCAACATCCTCGGCGTCGATGAGCTGAGCGAAGAGGACAAGCTCACCGTGGCCCGTGCCCGCCGGATCGAGCGGTTCTTGTCCCAGCCGTTCTACGTTGCCGAGGTCTTCACGGGCTTCCCCGGCATCTACACGAGCCTCGAGGACACGATCGATTCGTTCGAGCGTCTTTGCAACGGCGAGGGCGACGATCTTCCTGAATCGGCGTTCATGTACGTCGGCACGCTGGACGACGCACGCGCGAAGGCGGAGAAGGCTGCGGCAAAGGCGTAATCCGGATCCCGAGCGTGTCGCTCAGGCGACGAGATAGGCCTGCATCTCTGCCAAGTGCATCTGCACACTTGCAACCCGTGCGCCCGGCGTGATGGTGGTCCTGATCGATTCCATGATCGCGGCGTAGCGGAAGCGGGCGTCCGACCCGGCTGCTTCTAGGTTTACGACGAGCATCGTCCAGTCCGGGAACGCCGCCGACTGGATCGGCTCGATGGCGTCGATCTGCATGGTTTGGATCCGGTCGTCGCGGGCGATGCATCCGAGCAGGCTCAGCAGCTCGCCGCCGGGGCCTTCGAGCACCTGCACGAACTGCTGCCAGCCGTAGAGGAGCACGCCGGTGACGCCCGCCGCCGCGTTGTGCCGGACCGCGGTATGGCGGATGTCGTTCAGGTCGGACCGCGTCATGGGCCTCGGGGCCGAGCCGTGGTACATCGCTTGGAAGAGCGATCGGTCGTGATCTGAGCAAGCGGTGCACATGAGGGGCCTCCGCGCGTCATATCGGAATTGTGGCTATAGAAATCCAGCGTCCCCCGCCGATGCCGTGGATCGATGGGGGACGAGCCGGATGATCAAGAGCAGGTTGTCCGCGTTTGCCGTTGTTATCGGCGAGGTGCTATCGGCAGCTGGTTATCGCCGCCGACGAGCCGCGACGGTGCCGGCAAAGCCGAGCAGCGCGACCGATGCGGGAGCGGGGACGATCGTGAAGTCGTACGTCACACTGATCGTGCCCTGGTGGCGGATGTTGAAAGTATCAACGAACACGCCGTAGAAGGGATCCTGGAACGGGAAGAACGGGCCTTCGGGCGGGTTGTTCGGGTCGACCTCGGGGAACATCGGGTCGCCGTTGTAGCCGCCGAAGATCTCGGTGAACCCGCCGAGCACGGTCGTGAGTGAGCCCTGGCCCGTGAGCGCCTGCAGGACCGAGGCGCCATCGTTCTGGTCCGCGATGCTCGTGAAGTTGAACTCGCCGGAGTTGAACGAAGCGCTGAACGAGTCGGGGCCGGCACCGTTGAAGCCATCGGTCGCGGCGAGCGCGGGCGAGTACTGCGTGCCGGCTGCGCCCGGTCCGAGGAACGGGATGCCTCGGCCTTCGCCTTCGCCTTCGCCGCCGCCGTCGCCTGTTCCGAGCTGGTGGATCGAGAGGTAGGTGATATCCGCGAAGAAGTTGCCGGCTTCGAGCGCGACGGGTGAGTTCTGCTCGAGCCGAACGTCGAAGCTGATCGTCTGGTCGTAGCTGAGCGTGACGCTGTTGAGCTCGCGCGTGCCGCCCATGGTGTCGAACAGCTCGATCTCAGGAAAGGCGGCGTCGATGAATGGGTCGTAGTCGAAGGGGACGACCTGGGTGCTGCTGCCGGTCTGTGCTGGGGCGGATACGGCGAGCACGGCGGCGAGCGGCAGGGCCGCGAAGGAAGCCAAACTGGTGTGTCTCATCTTGGGTCTCTCCTTGCCGGCAGCAACGCCGCGGGCCGTATGGAATGAGCGGAAGACGATCGCGGCACCTTTCGCACGCGACTCGTCCTCCTGACACCATATTGCGGGCAGAGGAATGCGCCAAGATGTTTCTGAAATTCTCCAGAGATTTTTTCACAGATCTGTCCCTCAGATGAAATTTGGAGTAGCATGCACCTGTGGATCCTCCTGAAACTCCCATTCTGAGCCCGAAATCGCCTGATGCGGCAGCTCGAACGGGCGACGAGCCGTTCGGCTCGGCCGCCGAGCGTGCGATCCGCGGTGCCCAGACGGCCGTCTCGCACCTGATCGCTGAGGCGGGTCTCGGTGGATCGCGAGCAGTTGATATCGCCCGGAGCCTGAAGCTCGACAAGACGCTCGCGTGGAAGCTGGCACGCTTCGCCGACGATCAGGACCCGTGCACGGCCTTCAAGCACCTTCCGGGGCCCGGGGGTGTCGAGATCGTGGTTCGGGCGGCTGAGGAGCTCGGCGTCGGCGAAGAGCGGCTCGATGCCGTGCGCCGCGCGGACAAGGACCTGCGGGGCCTGGTGCGACGCCATGCCGGGGACCGCCGGACGTTTGAGGCGATGCTGGCTGGTGCCCGCACGGACCCGCAGTCGGAGGCTGAGGAGCGGAAGGCGTTCTTCCGGGCTGGCTCAGCAATCTGGGGTGTGCGCGCTTCGGCGCAGATGCTGACGCTGGTGCTCCGGCCCAGCGAGAGCGACGACTCCAAGCTGGATTGCGTGCAGGTCTCGGGCTTTGTAAAGCTTGAGAGGCTGCGGCCCGACGTGCCGTGGGTCGTGCGGCGGCTGCGGGTGCACAGCGATGACGGGTCGCCGTTCGAGCCCTTCGAGCGCGTGCCGTTGGACGCCGAGGGCGCATCGCTCGGCAATGGCGGCGATCGGCCGTTGAGCCTGATGCCTGCGTTCTGTTCGAAGCCGCTCCCCGAGATCCGGCAGAGGCTGGGTCAGAACGGCTGGCTCTACGACGAGCTTGCGCCGGGCCACGTGGGCAGGCGGGGCGCGGTGACGGTGCTGGCAGGTGAGCGGTACCTCGGCGCGCTGCCCCGGTACCGCGACGACGACAACACGGAAGGCCGATACGTGCTCACCGTGCGGACGCCGATCGAGCACGTGCAGCTCGATCTGCTGCTTCATCCGTCGCTCGACAGCTTCCGCTGGCCGACTGTCAGCATGGTGGGGAACCTCGAAGAGCGGATCGCCAGCGAACGAGCGCCGGGGCGTGAGCTGATGAGCCCGCGGCCCGCCGAGCATCTGGGGCGGGGTATTTCGGCGGCGGTCTCGACGATCGATTCGTACAGCAAGCTGGTGCGAGACGCGTTTGCGCGGGCGGGCTGGGAGGATCCTGATTCGTTCCGCGCGTATCGCGGTGCCTTCGATCACCCGCCGGCGCCGTGCGAGATCACGATGACGTGCGAGCTCGACCGCTAACCGCTGGCACGATCACGCGGCGTTGCCGAAGGTCGGCTTGATCTCTTCGATGTGCTTGATCGCGAGATCGATCCGCTCGTCGGGCGTCAGTGCGTCGGACTGCAGCTCGAGCAGCAGCTGGGCGAAGGTGATGCGGAAGGTCTCGTCGGTTTCCTGCACGTGCCAGGTCTGCATCGCCCAGCCGTCGTAGGTCCTTCGCGGGACGGGCCGGATCGCGTGCACCTGCACCGTCTGGCATCGGCGATCTTTGGCGATCCGTCCGAGGAGCTCGAACGTGCGGTCCGCGGTGCCTTCGAGCAGCTGCACGAAGTTCTGCCAGCCGTACAGGAGGACGCCGGTCAGCTCTCGCTCGGCGTTGCGCTCGCCGGCGACGCGGGCGAGCTCTTCGAGCGCGGGCCGGCTGACGGGCCCGGACGAGGTGCTGTGATAGATCGTCTGAAAGAGCTGCGGCATGCGAGCGACTCCGGCGGGCAGACCCGATCGTGAGGAACGTCCTGAGACGGATATCGCTCGTGCTTGGCGGCCTGTGAAGGCGAACGCGGCAGCGCAGTCAACGCGTGGATGGCGTGATGAGGACGCCGCCGGCGACACCCCTGTTCAGGGTTGGGCAAGACCCTCGCTTTTCGCTCAGCACATGGTCATCCCGCCATCGACCGTGATGACCTGGCCCGTCAGGAAGCCGGCGTCGTCGCTCGTGGCGTAGGCGACCGCGGCGGCGATGTCGTCGGGTTCGCCGAGCCGGCCGACCTGGAGCATGCGCTTGATCGAGCTCATGACATCTTCTGGCAGATCGCCGGTCATGTCGGTGTTGATAAAGCCGGGCGCGACGACGTTCGCGGTCACGCCCTTGCCGCCGAGTTCGCGGGCGACGGACCGGGTCATGCCGACGAGGCCCGCCTTGGCGGCGGCGTAGTTGGCCTGGCCCGCGTTGCCGACGAGCCCGCTGGTCGACGCGATGTTGACGATCCGGCCGAATTTGCCCTTCATCATGGGCCTCGCGGCGGCCTTCATCGCGACGAACGCGCTGGTCAGGTTGGTGTCGATCACCGCGTCCCACTCGTCGAGAGACATGCGCATGAGCAGGTTGTCGCGGGTGATGCCGGCGTTGTTCACGAGGATGTCGAATCGGCCCTGAGTCTTCGCGGTTGATGCGACGGCATCCGCGAGCGCCTTGCGATCCGAGACATCGACGGCGCACACGCTCGCGCTCCCGCCGGCGGCCTCGATCTCGGCCTGCACCTCGGAAAGCGGGCCCTCGCTTCGGCTGGCAAGCACGACGTGCCGGCCGTCCGCGGCAAGGCGTAGCGCGATCGCTTTGCCGATGCCCCGGCTCGCTCCGGTGACGAATGCGACACGGTGTTCGTCTGCCATGGCTTAGCCCCCTGCGCTCTCGTAGATCGACCGGACCTCGTCGGCGGAGATGTTCAAGAGTTCGCCGAGGATCTCGAAGACGGTGTCCATGGTGAAACCGCTCATGTCCTGGCCCGCGGCCTCGCCGGCGACGATCCCCATCTGTGCCTGGTCGATCATCAGCTTGAGCATCGCCGGTGCCGGGCGGACGCCGCGGGCGAGCGCCGCCTCGCCGTCGGCGATCATCGCGTCAAACTCGCTGAGATCAATGCCGGACTGGGCGGCCGCCATCTGCTTCATCGCGTCAAGGGGAATCTCCTGGCCGGTGCGTTCGCCGACAGCCTCCGCAAACTTGAACCCGAGCGCGGCCATCGCCGAGGCCTGCTCCACCATGGCTTCGGCTTCATCGATGACGCTGACAGCAGCGTCCGACGGTGCGGCACCTCCGGCGAACTGGCTCGCGCGGGGGAGGGTCTCGTCGGGCGTCCACACGGCGGCGAACACGAGGCCGCCGTCGGGAGCGGGGTTCACGTCCCAGCTAAGCGTGTACGCCTCGCCGGGCTGCTGCAGGGCATAGGTGACGCTGCCTCCTGGCTCTGCCTCGGTCAGGTCGACGACGATGACCGCTTCGATCGCGTCGGTCGTGTCGTACCACGCGCCGCTGACGAGCAGCTGCTCGAGTGCGCTGCGTCCGGCGGCGTCGAGCCGCGTGCGGAGCGCCGCGTCGTCGCCCGTCAGCAGAGCGTTCCCGAACGAGATCACCGAGCGGGCGAGCGGCTCGCTGATCGGAGCGAGCGATTGCGGGAACTGCAGCCGCGCGTCGGCGCTCTCTGATTCGAGCAGCGACGCCACGTCGACCGGTTCCGGCTCGGCGGGCGGCGGCGGTGGTGGCGGCGGTGGCGGCGGCGGCGGGGGTGGTGCTTCCTTGCAGCCGACCAGCACGGCGGCTGCCAGCGTCCCCAAAATCGCGGCGGGGTTGGATTTCATCGCTGGGCTCCTCTTCGGTGCGGGTCGCGTCGTGTGCTCGCGGTGCCGATGGTCATGAGACCTCGGCGGTCGGCGGCGAGTCGTGGCTTGTTACTGCGATCGATCGGTCGATCCGGCGTGCCATGCCGGCGAGCGTCTTTCCGGGCGCGACCTCGTGGAACGAAGCGCCCGGCGCATGAGTCGCCATGGCAGCAAAGCACTCGGCCCATCGTACGGGGTTCGTGAGCTGATCGGCGAGGCCCGCGCGGACCGCCTCGGCGCTCGGTGCGTGCGGCTTTGCCGTTACGTTTGACCAGACCGGGCACGCGGGTTCGGAGAGATCGGTCGTTGCGAGCGCTTCGCCCAGCCGGTCTGCGGCGGGCTGCATGAGCGGGGAATGGAACGCGCCGGCGACGGCGAGCCTGGTCGCGCGGACCTTCTTGCCCTTCGCGATTGTTTCGGTCCGGTCGCAGGCCGCGGCATCGCCCGAGACGACGACCTGGCCCGGAGCATTGAAGTTTGCGCAGACGAGCACGTCTGAGCCTCTGGCTTCCGCGACGATTTCTTCGGCTGCCGCCTCGTCGACGCCGATCAGGGCCACCATGCCGCCGGGTGAGGCCTCGGCTGCGTCTTGCATGGCGCGGCCCCGGAGGGTGACCAGCCACAGGCCGTCCTCAAAGGAGACAGCGCCGGCGATATGGAGCGCGGTGTATTCGCCGAGGCTGAGGCCCGCGGCCGCGGCGAGCGGGGCCTCTTTCGAAGCGATACCGAGCTCGTGCGTCAGCCCGCGCCAGCACGCGATGCCGCTGACATAGAGCGCGGGCTGGCTGATGTCGGTGCGGGCGAGTGTCTCGTCGGGCCCGTGGTGGCAGAGCGAGCTCATCGGCGAGCCCAGTGTTTCTCCGAGGATCGCGTCCGCCTCGTCGAACACGGCTCTTGCGGCCGGGCTCCGCTCCGCCCAGGCCATGCCCATGCCGACGGCCTGCGCGCCCTGTCCGGGGCAGATCACCGCGATGTTCTGGGGTGCTGTCATGGCACGATGTTACGGCGTCCGCACCGCGACGGGCGACCGCATGCCGCACTCGCTGCACGACGCCCAGCGGTCGCCCGCGGGTGAGGCATCTTGCATGTCGTGGTCGCACCAGAGGCAGCGTTGATCGCGCCAGCACGACCGGATCTGGCGGTCGACGAGCCGGTCTTCGACGAGCCGTTCGAAGGCGAGCCACACGCTCAGAGCCGCAGCGGCAACGAGCGAGGAGAGCCCGACCGCCCACGCGAGCATCGGCCCGCTGCCGCCTCTGGGTGTCGTCGATCCGATGAACGCCTCGACGATGGGGACTGCTGCGAACACGACGACCGCCGGCGACACGGCCGCGGCGATCCCAAGCCACGCGAGTCGGCTGGTCATCCGCGCCGACGCCACGCCCCGGCTCTTGTGGGCACGGAACGCCACGGTCCATGCCTGCGTGTTTGAGAGGCGGAATTCCCGCATGAGCAGCCGGCGGGTCCGCGGCCAGCGGTATCGGAAGGTCCGCGCACCGATTCGAAGCGGGTCGTGCGCAACTGGCAGCAGCGCGCTCTCGGGTCGGACCGGGCCGACACGCCAACCGCTGCGCGGCCGACCGGTCACAGCTGCCAGAGGCTCGTGCCCCAGGTCAGCCCGCCGCCGAAGCCCACGAACATCACGCGCTGCCCGGGCTTCACGCGGCCCTCGGTCACGAGATCTTGCAGCACGAGCGGGATGCTCGCCGCCACGGTGTTCGCGTAGCGGTTGATGTTGATGTGGAACTTTTCTTCAGCGAGGCCGAAGCGGTCGCGCGCCGCGTCGAGGATCCGCCTGTTCGACTGGTGGCACACGTAGTGGTCCACGTCATCCGCGTTCAGGCCCGCGCGGTCGAGCGTCTGCTCGATGACTTTCGGGAACGTGCTCACGGCAAACTTGAACACGTTCTGCCCGTTCATGTGAAGCTTGCCGAGCTGCCATTCTTCAAACTCGTCCCCGTCGTCGAAGTCAAACTTGGTCTCGGGGATGTACAGGTCGGCCCAGCGTTCGCCGTCGGAGTGCATGGCCTGCGCGATGAGGCCTTTGCTGGCGTCCTCGGTCCGCCGAAGGATGACGGCACCGGCGGCGTCGCCGAAGATAATCGCGGCGTTCCGGCCCTTTGTGGAGTACTCGATGATGTTCGTAAGCGTGTCGGCTCCGATCAGGGCGACGGTTTTGTACTGGCCCGTCTGCATGAGCCCGTAAGCGGTGTTGAGCCCGAAGACGAACCCGCAGCACGCCGCGGAGATATCAAAGGCGCCGGCGTTGTGCGTGCCGATCTCGGCGGCGAGGCGGCAGGCCGTCGGGGGGCACGTCATCTCGCTCGACATGGTGCAGAGCAGGAGCAGGTCGAGCTCTTCGGGTCCTGTGCCCGATGCATCGAGCGCACGCTTCACGGCGTCGAACGCGAGGTGCTTGACGCTCTCGCCCTCGTCCGCCTTGATCCGGTGCCGCTGCTCGATGCCGGTCCGCTTGCGGATCCACTCGTCGGAGGTGTCCATCACACGCTCGAGGTCGGCGTTCGTCAGCACGCTTTCGGGGACGGCCGTCCCGACGCCAACGATCTCGACTCCGAACGGGGCGGGCTGAGAATCCGACATCGGCTGGCTCCTTCGCGTCCTGCGAGGCGGGCCCCGCACATCCTGCTCCGCGCCGGCCGACCCGACTGGCTCCCTGCCTACGCGTTCGCGGCAGCCGCTTCGGCGGCGGTACTCGCCGCCGATTCGACCTCGCCGATACGCTCCATGATCGCGTCGTTGACGCCGGCCTGCACGTAGTCGCGGCAGCTCCGGATCGCATTCGCGATGGTACGCGGCTCGCTCGAGCCGTGGGCAATAAACAGGCAGCCGTTCACACCGAGCAGCGGGGCGCCCCCGTACTCGTGGTAGTCGTTCTTCGCCTTGATCGAACGGGCCACGGGCTCGAATCGGCTCAGAAGATCGGCGTCGATCTCGATGATCTCCTGCACGATCGCCTGGAAGAGGCTGCTCGCCATGCCCTCGGCGGTCTTGAGCATGGTGTTGCCCATCAGGCCGTCGGTGATCACGACGTCGGCGGCGTTGTTGAAGAAATCGCGGCCCTCGATGAAGCCGATGTAGTTGATGCCCGGCGTTGCCTTGATCAGATCACGGGCCGAGCGGATCGTGTCGGTGCCCTTGCCCTCCTCGGAGCCGATGTTCATGATCGCGACGCGTGGCGACTCGATCTTGAGCAGTTGCTTCGCGAGCACATCGCTCATCACGGCGTACTGCCAGAGGTGCTGAGCCGTGGGTTCCGGGTTCGCGCCGGCGTCGCAGAGCACGACGGTCCCGTGCAGCGCGGGCATCGTCACTGCGATGCCGGGCCGGTGGATGCCGCGAAGCCGCTTCATGTGCATAATGCCTGCCGAGACGCACGCGCCGGTGTTGCCAGCGCTGATGACGGCGTCGCAGTGATCCGCGCCGGCGACCTTGGGCGATCCGATGCGGCACATCTGGACGATCGATGAATCGGGCTTGCCACGCACCGCCTTCGCGGGCGACTCTGCCATCCCGATGACGTCTTCGCAGTGGTGGATCTCGAGCCTCGGGTCAGAGACGCCGAGCTCATCGAGGATCTCGCTGATATCTTGCCGACGGCCGACGAGCACGAGACGGTCATCCGGCTGAAGGAACTCGAGGCCCTGCACGCAGCCCTTCAGGATGGCGTCGGGCGCGTGGTCGCCGCCCATGACGTCGACGGCGAGTCGCATCTCAGCCCTTGGTGCCGATGCCGAGCTTGGGGACCCGGACCGTCAGGCCAGCGCGGACGTAGCCCGATTCCGAGCAGACGCGGTGGTGGCGCTTCGGCATGCCGCTGACGGGGCACACGCCGGGACGGATGAGCGAGAGGGCGTCGTGCGTGCGGCGCCGGCGGGTCCGGCCGTATGACTGTCGCTGGGCTGGAAGCACGGAGAACTCCTCTATCAATCAAAACCGACGCGGCGGAAGCCCTTGCCACCCGGCTTCGGCGTCGTTGCGAACGTCAAGCGTAGGTGTGGCCCCCGCGGCCGTCAAACCGACCCTGACCCCTTCCCGCTGGTTCGGATCGCCCACGCATCAGCGCGCAAACAAAAACCGATAACGTTTCCGCCGGCTCCGCTGCGCGTCATCCAGCAAGGCGACCGATTTTGTGGTCGGGCCTCGACCCATCGATCTCCCTGCGTACACTTCTCGCTGCCGGATAACGCCGGCATTTCGCCTCCCTAGCTCAATCGGTAGAGCAGCTGACTCTTAATCAGCGGGTTGAAGGTTCGAGTCCTTCGGGGGGTACTTTCTGTTTGGCCTGTGCAAGGCGGCGCATCCTCGTGCGAGTTGATGCGGAACCTGTTGCCATTCAGCCACTTAGCGAGATCTTTGTCGGCCGCGGGGATGGTCCTCTCCGGGGTGGTCGTTGTGCGAGGCGATGCGTCCGGATGCGAGGCCGGGCGCTCAGGGCACTCACGGATCTGCTTACGCGCGGTTGTTTCAGGATCGGGCTGCGAGCCGTATGGTGTTCCCTGCGGCGTGTCACCAGCCTCGATGGTGGTGCCTCCGAATGCCGCTTGCAGCGCGGCTCGACGGTCGGCGTTGTTGGCGTGGTCATAGGCCATGAGCGTCAGCTTGGGGTCGGAATGCCGGGCAAGGCTCATCGCGATTGCGACCGGCACGCCGGCGCGGTTGAGTCGAGTCACAAACGTGTGCCGCAGGCTGTGGAAGTCGATGAACTCTCCGCGGGCATCCTGATACTCGACGCCCGCCGCTTTGAGGTCCTTCTGCAGCCATGCACGGCAAGCATTGTGCGGCGTGCGCCAGAGCGGCTTGCCGGGCTTCTTGGACGCGACCCACGGGCGGATCTGGTCCGCGAGGTCGACCGGCAGCGGCTGGAACGTCGCCTTGCGGTTCTTGGAGTCCTCGGGAGACACCCTGACGCAAGGCCCGCTCGCGTGGTCGAGCACGAATGATTCAGGCGTGAGACTCATCGCTTCGGAGAACCGGAGGCCGGTGCCGAGGAGCAGGCGGTACAGCATCGCTCGATCGCCGCCGGTGACGCGGACGAGCTTCGGGCCGGCTTCTGCTGCAGCAAGCAGACATACCGCCTCATCCGAGGTGATCTCGCGTCGCGGCCGTTTTGGGTCTTCGTTCTCCGGTGCCCGTGCCAGTGAACCGAGGGGATTGATCGTGCAGCGTCCCATCTGCCAGAGCCAGTTGGTGAAACTCTTGATTGCGGCGAGATGAGCGTTGTAACTCTTGGCTGACCAATCTCTCTCGGCACGGAGCTCTCCGAGATAGAGCTCCAACTGCCCGGCGTCGATATCACCGATGCGTTCCCAGCCGAGAGTCTCGATCGCGGACTCGATCCGGTTGGTCGTGCTCTTGATGTGCTTGGCCGTCCGCTTCCTTGTGCGGCGGGCCTGCTCAAACTCTTCGAGGTGGTCGTAGATCGACCGGGCGCGGTGCTCCTTGAGCCGTTCTTCGGCTGGGTCAACGAGACCGTCTCGGATCCGCTGGGCGTTCTTCTCCAGGTCGTTCGCGAGCCGCTGCGTGGCGCGCTTGTCGGTGAAGCCCACGCGCACTCGGCTTTTGCCCCGCTCATCCTTGTGGGAGAAGTACCACTTGTTGCCCTTGACGTCGGGACGCTTGTACACGCTTGCCATGGTGCGTCCTCCTTTAACGGCCCGCGGCGCCGAGGCCACGGATGTGGGATTCGATCTCGGAGCGGCGCCAGCGGGTGGTGTTGCCGAACTTGATCGGTGCGGGAATCTCGCCGGCGGAGCGGAGAGACCAGACAGTGCGGACGCTGACGCCGAGGCGCTCGGCGACCTCACAGACCGGGAGTAGGCGGTCGGACGTTTTGTCGATGGCGATCGTGGTCGGTGGAACGGTCGGCGTGGGCTTTGTCTTCGTGCGGCTTTGAGCCTTCTTCTTCATGCTGATTCGCTCCTGCTTGCGGCAGCCAATCGGGCCGCCTTGGGTTGCAGGGCGAGTCAGAGTTGCTTCACGGGGAGGCAGGCGAACGCACCCAGTTTCCCGGCTTTGCTCAGTTTTACGGATCGAGCCGGAGTTCCGATTTGGCCAACCGTCGCAAACCGCTGCGGGCCTCCGCGACGAACCGCTGGGGAGGCAGCGCGCGGAAGAAGCGGGCCTGTTCGTGTGTCACGAGCCCGGTGGCGGCCCAGAATCGCAGCGGAACACGCACCGCGTAGGGCGCGACACGCTCGCCGAGGGACTGCTCGACGGCCTTGTGGATTGGACCGAAGCGTGTCGGCTCGGTCAAAGCCGCGACGGTCGCCGCGACCTGTCGACAGAACTCCACGGGCACCTTCATGGGGCGGGCGATACCTTCGCGGAGTTCGGTGAGCGACTCGCCCCGCGGGGAGGGCTCGATTCGGTAGATGACGACCCTCTCGGGGCCGCGAGGGCCGACGACACGCCGGCGCCGGGCGTCGGCTTCGGCTTCCAGTCGTCGCTCCACAGCAGCAGCCAGTTCGGCAAGCCGTTCCGTTGCTCGATTCGCCGCGGCCGGCATCGCGCCCGATGGCGTGCGAATGCACGCGATCGCGTCGCGGACCTCCTCCACGAGCTGACGCCAATCGGGCTGATTTGGGGTGGTCGCCATCAGGATCTCCGCACGATCCAGCGTAGTCCGCCGTGGATCCTTGTTGAAGGCTCAAACGCTCGAAAAACATCTCGCCGTACTCGCCGGATTTGCTTGACGGTGCCATGGTGGAGGTGTATACCCATGACGACAGTTCGTCAATACAGCGTACTCGATGGAGACTCCGATGGCAGGCAGTGGCATCAAGACAGCGGACGAGATCGAGGCGGCGGGCGAGAGTTTGTTTGCGTGGGTGACGGAAACGGCGAGCGCGCTCGTGATCGCGGCAGTGTTTTCACGCGACGACGAGTCTGGCGGGATGGCGACTCGTCCGGAGGCGTTGGTCGCTGGCTCGCTCGGAGCACTCACCGAGTCCGAGGTGGCGGTGCTGCTGGTGCAGATCGAGGTGGCGGCGCTGACGCTGATCAACAAGATGGCCGCCGACTCGGACGTGGGCGAGGAGGCGTTCATGCAGACCGTCCGGACCGCACGCAAAAGCATGCTCGACGCAGAGGACCTGGGGCTGTGCAGCGACTGCGAGTGAGGAGAGGGGCTCGTTGCGGCGTCAGCGCGTCGCGGCGGGTTTGGTGATCGGCTCAGTCCTTAATAAGGAGGCACACATGGCGGCGAAGCACGAATTCTGTGGACGTGATGGCATGGCACGCAAGATCCGGCTGCTCGCGTGCAGCTGCGAGGCGGCTACGGAGGGACTGTCGCGGACGCTGCTGATCGCGGTGTCGGCGCCCGATCCGGTGAGTACACCGGATTGCGAGCACGCGTCGCCGCGAGGGTTCTGGATCCAGACGCTAGACGAAGGCACGGGACCCGACGAGATCGCGACGCTCATGGGCACTATCTATGGCTTCCTCGACACCATCGAGGACGAGTACACCCGAGAGTTTGGGGAGCCGTTCCGCGAGGCGGTGGATGAGGCGCGCGGCACGCACGGACACGCGAGCGGTATGGCGGTGGTGCCGGTGGAGCCGTCGAACTCGCGCCCTTGGCCGCAGCGGTGATGTCACCCAAGCTGCGAAAGCTGCCAATGTGAAGCTCTCGCCTGCCACTCAAGAAAATCTGGTGTTCGAGGGAGGAGTCATTCCGTGTCTTGTGGAAAAAAGAAGGGCGAACCACATCTGCCGCAATACGGCGGCGGCCAAAACAGCGAGATCGTTTCTCGCGGTCGAGGTCGCCCGCCGCGGCAGGTCGGAGTCGCCGTCTCGTATAGACCGCGAAGTCCGGAGGAGGACAAACAGTTCAACGACGCCGTCCAGATGCTCATCGTCTCCATGGTCCGCGAGCGGATGGCAACTACGAAGGAGGTTGAGACATGACTCAAAAGTCTCGACTCAACGGAAAGCGGGGCGTCCCGCTCTTGCGATGCTCGACCATGACGCAGGCTGATACATCGATCGACGATCAGCTCAACTCCATCGAGGCATTCGCGAAACGGATGGACATGCAGCTCGGCGAGGCCGTCAGGCTCGCCGGCAAGTCAGGGTCCATCAAGAAGAACCTTGATGGCATGGTCGATCAGGTCATCGCTCGCAAGCATGCCGGCGAGCGGATCGATGTTGTCGTCTACTTCGATCAGAGCCGATTCGGACGATCGGGGGCGATGCATTTCGGCCATCTCGCAGACAGGCTCTCGAACGAAGGCATCGGCCTCGCGGAGGTCGACGGGTACATCGAGGACAAGGCAACCGCGGATCTGGTTCGCGTCATCAAGGCTGAAGCGGCGAAACGTCATGCGATGTCGATCAGCGATTCGTCCGCTCGGGGCTCGCAATCATCGCTGCAGAACAAACGCCGGAGTCATTCGGTCCGCCCCGCGTTCGGCATCGACAAGCTGTACCTGGATCCTCAAGGCAACGAGCGGATGATCATCCGTCGTCTACAAGATGGCAGCAGCGTCGAGATCGATCCGGCGACCGGGAAGTTCGGCGTCCGGTACGAGCCTGGCGTCAGGGCGTACCGCAAGGGTCCGCTGGAGCTGGATACTCTGGTACCCGGCGATCCGAAAGCCCGCAAGATCGTCATCCGGATTTTCCGGATGCATCATGAAGACGGCTTCGGCGGATCCCGCATCGCCCGGGTTCTCAACGATGAGGACATCCGCTCGGCGACCGGGGGCCGTTGGCACAAGGCGACCATTGACTCGATTCTGCGGAACGAGGTCTATACAGGATGTGGTTATGCAAACCGAATCAGCAACGCGATCTACTGCAACCAGTCTCCGGATCTGCCCAGACAGATCGACGACGCGGACGGCAGGCTGATCCGCGGCGTCCGCCCCAGCGAAGACTGGCATGTCGTTGAGTACCCGAGGCTCAGGGACTATTTGCCCACGGACATTCGCGAGAAGGTCATGGCATCGCAGGCTGAGTACCGCGAACGAATCTCCGCGGGATATATAAAAGATCCGAAGCGAGCGAACGGCCGTCGCAAGTACCTGCTGAGCGGGCTGATGACGGAGAAGACGACCGGACGAAAGCTTAAGGCGATCAAGAGCGGCGACAGCAGTCGTACCTACTACGGCATGAAGGGCGGGTCTGAGCAGTTCCCGAGCGGTTCATTCCTCCGACGGAGGTTGCCCGCCCCGCCGCTGCATCGAGCGGTCCTCGAAGAGATTGAGTCGTTGCTCTGCTCGTTGCCCGACTTGGAGAGCATGATTACCGAGGCAATCCTGCAGCAGGACCGCCATCGCCGCGGCGACGCTGATCAGCAGGGCCAGTTGATTGCGGAACGCGAGCAGCTTCGCAACCGGTACCGGTCTCAGGTTGACATGCTCGGCGGTATCGACGACGGGCTCGTCCGCGAATCGATCAACAAGACCGCCGGACAGATCCAGTTGATCGATGATCGGTTGGCATCCATGAACTCGGGGCCAGCGTTGACGGAGCGAGAGGTCTGCGAAGTCACCAAGGGCGTCATCGAGGACATGCAGAGTTTGCTCGAACGCTTCGCCGAGGAGGGCGAGCCGGCGTTGCGATCCGTCGCCGAGGCGGTTGTCGGATCAGCGGTTGCCGACTTGGAAGAGAGCGAGGTCGACATCGAGTTGGTCGTCCCCGCCGCGTTTATCGAGCGGCGAGTTAGGGGCCTAGCGGAACGTCGCCGACCGGAAGCATTCCGGCAGGCCCCTAAATGGGAGCCGATCCTCCTTGATGCCGTAACCATTGAACTGCCAGAACGTTGCAGCAAGGCCTGCTGGGAACCGTTCAAACCCAGCGGTTGCGACGACTGTCGCCGTCAACGCAAAGCCGCATGAGGATCCCGGCTAGAGCGGCTGGATCCTGCGATGAACTCGCCGCCCTCGGCTCGACAGCCGGGGGCGACCTTCAGAAAAAATTTCGTCGACGGCGGAGCCGTCGAGAACGGAGCCGCCGTGTCTTCATCTCAGGGTCTGACGGAATCGCAGCGGGCCATCTTGATGGCTGTCGATTCGGTGCTAGTGCAGGGCACGCCCGTAGCCCACGTGTTGGCTGCTCGGCAGATCACGCACCTGTGGAGCGAACACCACAGCGTATTCCAGTCGCAGCTGGTGATGCGAGCCGAGGCATGGAGGCGGAGGCAGCTCAAGATCATGCATTCGATCCCTGATCCGAACAGAGAATGCGAGCGGTTGATGGACTTGCTTGCCCTGCCCGGAGATGTGAGCCCAGGTGTGACTTCCCTTTCACGAAGAGCCAAGGGAGGCCCCAATCGATGCGATGCTCGGAAGATCCGCAGGCCTATCACCGACGCAGAGGTTGGTCAGTTCCTCGACCTGATCGACCGCGAAGGCGTCGACACGGTCTTCGATCCGAACGTCAGCGTCGTCAACGGCACTGTCTTCCGCCGAGCACTTGTGGTGATCGCTCAGAAGCCTGTCCGGTTCGAAAGTGTCATTGGTCTGTATGAGTCGGGTCAGATCGATCGGGATTGGGATGACGAGGAGCGAACGCCAGAGATGGCGGTAGCGTTGGACCTGTCGCTTCTCGCAGCGTGGCAATCGAAGAAGTGGACATGGCAGGTATCCGACCAGGTCTTGAGCCGACTGCCGAAGGAACACCCATATAGAGCGTTCAACGGCGAGCGGCCCGGCTGGAAGCCGCTCACTCAGATTCTCGAACGGCAGGGGATGCTCAACCGCTCCCGCGGATATACCTGGCGGCTCACGAACCCTGCTCGCACCGCCGTAGAAGAACACCTCATGCCGGCATGGGTCGGATCAGTCAGTAACGACTGAGCTTGGCGTACCGTTCTGAAGCGATGGCACCTCGCACCGTGACCAAGCATGACTTCCTCGCTGCACTCGGTTGCAAGACCAGAGCGTGGTATGGCATGCGCGAATCGGGCCGCGCGCCAACGCCCGCTGATCAGTTCCGCATGCAGGAGGGACAGGAAGTTCACCGGCGAGCCCAGAGCCTCCACCCTGGCGGTGTGTTCACGGGGTCACTCGCAAATACCAAGCAGTTCATTCTTGATCGCACCGATGTCATCTTCGAGGCGGCGTTCGAGGTCGACGGATACGCCGCTCGGGCGGACTGGATCCGCAGAGTTCGAGATAGCTGGATCATCGGCGAGATCAAATCGAGTCTGTTCAGCAAAGGCGGCCCCGAGGAAGAGCACCTTGAGGACCTCGCGTACACGGTGATGGTGGCTCGGCGTTCAGGATTGCCTGTGACACGCTGCGAGCTAGTGCTGATGAACCGCGACTGGCGGCTCGGCATGCCGGGTGCCGAGCTGTTCGTCGTCACCGATCACACCGCCGAGGTCATGCCGATCGTCGACGAGTTCAATCGCCTGTGGGACCGGGTCGCCCCGCTGCTTCTGCGACGCAGCAAGCCGAGCCCGCATTGGTGCTGGGATTGCAGAGACTGCGAGTACTTCGCGGAGCGGTGCGTGGGTGTCGGGATCTCCGACCCGATCTTCCAACTCCCCTATCTCCGCGAGAAAAAGTTCATTGAGCTGACCGCGATGGGTGTGACTCGGATCTCTTCGATCCCATCGGGTTTCAGCCTGAGCGATTCGCAACAGAGGACCGCGGCCGCGATCCGGACCCAATCGCCGCAGATCGATGTCGCCGAGATTCGGTCAGCGTTGGACTCGCTCGAATGGCCGATCGGCTATCTCGACTTCGAAACGCTGATGACCGCGGTGCCGCTGTACCCGGATGTCGCGCCGCACGAGCAGCTCGTGACCCAGTACTCGCTCCATGTTGAGGCGTCGCCGGGTAGCGAGCTGGCGCACCGGGAGTACTTGGCTGACCACACTCGGGATTGCCGCGAGGACCTCGCGACAAGGTTGATTCGCGACACTACCGAGTGCCGGACCATCGTGGTGTACAGCTCGTTCGAGAAGACGATGATCCGAGGGCTCGCCAAACTCTTGCCCACCTACGCACCCGCACTCGCCGGCCTGGA
>JBCBNT010000017.1:0-43371 GCA_039821685.1 Planctomycetota bacterium
GAGAGCTGCGATGACGGCCGTCGTGCCGCCCATCGCGTAGTGCACGCCGAACCGCTGCTCGAGCGGCTGGATCAACGCGTAGATGCACGACGTCCGGAACGGGTTGCCGCCGACAAGCAGCGGCTGGAACGTGAACACCTGACGCAGACGCTCGTTGCGGATGTGCGAGGCGACGAACGAGTACATCGACCGGTGGGCGCCGAGCCTGACCATGTCGGGCACCGCCCGCAGCATCGAGCCCATCGTGTCGAAGGGCTGGTCGCCGAGCTGCTCGTAGCCGATGCGGTAGATCTCTTCCGCGCGGGCGAGCATCGCGCGGTAGCCGTCCTGGTCGCGGCGATCGAACTTCGCGATCTCCTCGCACATGCGGTCGGGGCCGCCGCCGTAGTCGAACGTCCGCCCGTCTTCCCACTGCACCCTGTACCAGGGCCAGACCGGCCGCAGCTCCACGTGGTCGTGCAGCGATTCGCCAAAGAGCCCGAACAGTTCGTCGAGCAAGTAGGGGGCGGTGATGACCGTCGGGCCGGCATCGAACGTGAAGCCGTCCTGGCGGAACGTGCGGGCACGCCCCCCAAGCTCGGGAAGGCGATCGACGAGGGTGACCCGGTGACCCGCGGCCCGCAGCCTGAGAGCCGAGGCGATGCCCGCGAAGCCGGCACCGATGACAACAGCGGATCGGTCGGCGTGATCGGTGTGGACGGCGGGGCGATCGATAATCGAGTCTACCCGCTCGCTCCGAAGCGCCTGCCGGCGGCTTTCGCCGCCGGCAACGCGAAGAGATACATGATGGGATGATGCCTCAAAGGCCATCGATCCTCCGTGCGGCCCGATCTCGCGGGCCGCGTCTTGAGCAGGCTCAGGCCGCGGCGGGCTGAGCAGCGGGCTCGCCCTCGAGGCCCTCGATCTCGCTCTTGCGGCGAGCGATGAAGTAGATCACCACGCCGAAGCCGGCCTTGGCCGTGATGTCAGCGATGGTGTAGCCGACCTGCAGGCCGACGACCGCGGTCTCGCTCAGGCCGTTCTCACCCATGCCCAGGGCACCGATGACGTAGGCCAGCGGGTAGAACGACCAGGTGATCAGCACCACCACGCGGGCGAGGTTGATCAGTCCGCGAGCTTCCTCGGGCTGCTTGTTGATCGCCGCGGTGAGCTGGGTGAACAGCACGCCGAGGACGATGACGAACGGGATGATGCTCGCGACGAACCAGCCCCAGACCGCGGCCTGGCTGCCGCCGGTCGCGATCGCGTTCTCACCCGGGTAGCCGAGCACGATCATCGCGATCACGGCCGGGATGAGCGTGCGGAGGTACTTCGCCGACTCGGCGCGGGTCAGCGCCATCACGGCGATCAGCTCAACCATGAGCAGCGGCACCGTGAGCAGCCAGTCCGCGTAGCGGTAGAAGTCGTTGAACGGCTTCCCGGTCGCGGCGTACCCGCCACCCTCGGCGAGCGCAAAAGCTGCGCCGAACGAGTCGCGGATCTGGAAGTAGTGGTAACACGCGATCGCCGTCACCAGACCGGTGACGATCATCGCGGCCTTGTACTTCTTGTTCACGCGCGGCGCGAAGAAGAAGAACAGAGTGGCGGCACCCATCGTCGCCACGGTCAGCGACAGAAGGTTGTACACAACGTTGTAACCAAACGAACTAATATCAGGCATGGCCTGCTCCTCGGTCTATGCGGAGAGAACACCCCGCGGGCTGCGATACAGACTCGAGAACGCCGGCCGAGACAGATATCAGGGCGTATCGACGCGAGCGGCTCCCTCCGCTCGCGACCATGTGTCCTGAAGCACGGAAACGACGATCCTCGGTACAAAGAAAGATCCGACCACCCCGGACACCAGCGAGGGCACCGAGTCGGCCGGCAGACGATCAAGAAGGAGCGTGAGAGCCCACAAAAACCCGCCGCAGGCGAGTGCGAAGATCGCTGACCACAGCACATCCGTGGTCACCGAACCTTCTGGGCATGCACGCCGAAATGTCGCGAGGCTGATCGCCCCTGTGCACAGAAGCAGCAGGAAGCCGGGGCCACCGCCGTCAGGATTCAAACCGCTCCATGTCGAGCCGTTCGCAAACCCATCGGCGAAGACCGCCAGTATGACCGCACATACACATGCCGCTGCGAGAGCGCTCCCTGTATCGAGAGCGATCGAGTTGTATGCGCGTGGTGCGGACACCTTCGCCATTTCGACATCCGTTGCTCGCAGATGCACACCGAAAGCGTTTTGGATCCCTGAAGACGGAATCTGTTTCGCGTCGAACACGACACCCTTATGGGCGTAATCGAACGACTCACAGAAGGACTCGAGCTCTCGTGGGAGACGCGGCGAGCGAAAACCGCTCGGGCCGTGATCCTCATTCTCACCCTGCTTGGCGGGATTGTCCTTGTCGAGATCGAACGGCTCACGGATCTCAAGCTCTTGCCGGAAGGCTCGCCCACCGTTCATCTTGCAGCGATCTCCTGGGCAATCTACCTCTTGCTGATCTTTGAGTTTGTCGAGATGGCCTTTGCCATGTCCAACTCCGTCGCGGCCAGCGTCGGCAGGCACCTGCAGCTCTACTCGCTCGTGCTGCTCAGAGATGCTTTCCTGAAGCTCGGTGAGTTCCCCGAGCCGATCGAGGTCACCGGCGATGATCTCTACAACATCGGGATTATGACCAGCGACGCCGGCGGAGCTGTCCTGCTCTTCCTCGCCGCGACCGTCTTTGCCAGGCTTCAACGGCACACGCCGATCGCCCAAGACGATCGCGCCCGCGAATCCTTCAAAGCCTTCAAACAGGGCATGGTGCTGCTGCTGCTCGGCACGCTCGTCGGCCTCTGCCTCTACCGGGTCACGGCCTTCGTCCTCGACGCGGCGTTCTCCGTCGACCTCCCCGCCTTCGACATCATCGATGCCTACTTCACGGTGCTCGTCTTCGCCGATGTCCTGCTCGCCTTCGCCTCGCTCGCCATCGCCGACAACCCCGCCATCGTCTTCCGCAACTTCGGGTTCGCGTTCGTCGCGATCCTCCTCCGGCTGTCGCTCGCATCGCCCGAGTTCATCCGCCCGGGGCTCGGCGTCGCTGCAGCGATCGTCGCGCTCGCCGTCACGCTCGTCTACAACCTCGATCCCAAGGTACACCGGCAGATCGAGCAGGATCAGATTTCTTCAGAAGCCGAGGACTAGCACGCCGGAATCCTCCCGACCCGGTTGTATGAAACTGGCTTGTAGAAAGGGCGCAAAAAAACACGCGACGCCGAAACGCCGCGTGCCTTCGAGACTGTCTGACCAATACGGCGCAAGGCCGCTCACTACGCGACGTTCGCCGGCGTGTAGCCCTCGCAGGTGCTCACGGGTGAAACCCGGAGCGAACGCTCGGCGTTCTCCGGCAGGCCGCAGGGCTCAACCAGATCGGGCTGCGCTTCCTGCATCACACGGATCTGCACGAGCCGTTCCGAGTTGGCATCGTCGGCGCCGAAGTGAGCACACGTCCCACACTGTCCCTTCTCGATCGCAACCATCGGTACCTCCTTTGCGTTCCAACGTTGCTTGTCGCATGTTGGCTTCTGATTGTCGAGCGCAAGCGATGCACGCACAAGCGTTTCCGACGCCGATATGCCAATAGAGACCGCGACTCACTCTCAAGCGTCCGAAACAAACCGGCAGAACGTCACGCAAGAAGGCGACATGGGCATCCGATCCGCAGCAGCACACGCGCTCACGCCGGGGGCGATGCCGACCGATACCATTTCCGGACGACGCGAGCCCGATGTCCATGCGACGAACCGAGGGGACCCCAGAGCGTGGCCGAAGCTCAGCCGGATATCGCAGCAGGATCGACCGTCCGCCCGCCGCCGCTGCCGTGGCGGGCGATCGCGGCCGGTATCGCGCTGACCGCGATACTGCGCACGATCTGGGCGCTCGCCGTGCCGTTCGAGCCGGTCTCCGATAGCGGCGCGTACTTCGCCTTCGCGAGCAACATCGTGGCCGGCGGCGGCTACGGCTGGGAGCCAAACGAGCCCAGTGCTTATTGGGCCGTCGGCCCCGCCGCGATTTACGCCGCCGCCTTTGCGCTGCTGGGCCCGGGAAAGCTCGCTGTGGTGCTCACGAATATTGTCGCCGCGACGCTCTGCACGGCGGCCGCGACCACGATCGCAGACCGCTGGTTCGGCAGGCGTCACGCGTGGGTCGCGGCAGCGCTCTTCTCGGTCTGGCCGACCATGATCATGTTCACCACCGCGCTCAACAGCGAGCAGCTCTTCGCGACGCTGCTCCTGCTCACGCTCGTCGTGATCGACCCGATGCGGCCGCACGCCTGGGCACGATCGGCCTGGGCGGGCCCGCTTGCGGCCGTCATGGCGCTCGTCAGACCAACGGGGCTGCTCATCCCCGCGGCCGTCGCCGGCACGCGCTTTCTGAGGGGCCGCGGCTTCGTCAAGCCGATCGCGGCGGGGCTCCTGACCACCGGCATCATGCTTGCGTGCATCGCGCCCTGGACCGTCCGCAACTACAACGTCTTCGGCGAGGTCGTGCTCATCTCGACCAACGGCGGGCCCAACTTCTGGATGGGCAACAACCCGAAGACCAACGGGCGCTACACCCCGCTGCCCGATGATGCCGTCGATCTCCCGGAGCCGGAGCGTGCCACCGTGCTCAAGGCCCGCGCTCTCGAATACATCAAGGCCGAGCCCCTCGCGTTCGCAACGCGCACCGCTTCGAAGTTCGTCATGCAGCACGCCACCGAGACCATCGGCGTCGTGTGGAACGAGCCCGCGCTGACAAACCGGTTCGGGGCATGGATCATCAAGCCGCTGAAAGCGGTAAGCACCGGCTTCTGGCTCGCGACGCTCGCCGGGGCTGCAGCGGGCATGGCGATGCTCGCTTGGAAGAAGGGCCTCTGGTCCGCGGTCACGCATCCCGCATTCCTGCTCTGGGGCTACTTCGCCACGGTGCACGCGATCACGGTGATCCAGGATCGGTACCACCTGCAGTGGTCGCCCATGGTCATGCTGCTGGCGACGCTGCCGATCGTCGCGGCGTGGTCGAAACTCAGGCCCTCCGAGCCCGGCGCGAGCTAGGGGCCCGGCGCGAGCCATGGGCCCGGCGCGACTACTGAGCCCTCGGCTCATCCTGTGCCTGCCCCGTCACCATGAGCCGCCCGTCGGGCAGGACCCGTATGGGCAGGTCCGGGGCGAGCGATGTCGTCTGGTTGACCTCGAAAAGGCCGGGGATGACCACGCGCATCGGCTCGCTCGGCGACTCGACCGCGCGGACGAGCCACCGCGCCGCCTGATACGCCATGTCGTAGGTGTCCTGCCGAACCGCGGTCATCCGCGGGTGGGTGATCAGCCTCGAGTCGCAGTCGTCGAGGCCGACGAGCGAGATGTCTTCCGGCACGCGCAGGCCCCGCTCCTGGATCCGCCGGAGCGCACCCACCGAGGACATCGAGTGCGTCATGTACACGCCTGTCGGCGGCTCGGGCAGGCTCAGCGCGAAGTCGATCGCGCGTGCCCCGTCCTCGAGCTCATCGCCGCAATCGACGACGAGCCTCGGATCGACTTCGATGCCCGCCTCCTGGTGCGCCGCCAGATACCCCTCGTACCGGTCGACGGTGTCGGACCCGCCCTTGGTGTAGCGCCCGACCATGATCCGGCGGTGGCCGAGCTCGATCAGGTGACGCACCGCGTCGCGGCTCGGCGTCTTCGAATCGGTGTGGATCCACGAGATCCGCTCGTCGTCCGTCCTGTCAGCGATCAGGACGTGCGGGTAGCCCTCGACCGCGAGCTCTTCCAGGATCGACTCGAGCGCCGGCAGCCTCCGGAGGATGATCCCGCGGATGCCGAGGCGCGAGAAGAGCTGGGTGTACGCCTCGTTGGGCTTCCGCTCGGTCAGCAGATCGACGATCGCGAGGTTGAAGCCCTCGTCGCGGCAGCCGCGCGACGCGCCGGAGACGAGCGCGCCGTCGAACGATCCGAGGTCCCTCGTCGGGTCGCTCGGCAGCGCGATGCCAACGATGGTCTTGACCCGGCGGCCGATCCGCGGAGAGTATCCGAGGTTGTTCGCGATCTTGAGCACCGCCTCGCGCGTCTTCTGGTCGACGTCGGGGTCGTTGTTCAGGATCCGAGACACCGTCGCCGGCGAAACGCCCGCGACCGAAGCGATCTTGCGTACCGAAGCCATGCAGCCCCCAAGGGTTCAGACGAGAGGATTCGCGTGCGGCCGAAACGTTCCAGAAACTTCTCCGCGTGCCGGGGCGAGCATAGCACCGCCTCGGTTCGGCCGCGGCGGGGTCGAAGCGCGGCGAGGCTCGCCGCGGCGCTGAGTGTGACCTGCTGCGTGACCTGCAGCGTCATCGTTGGTGCCGCGTCCTGCGGTCGCGCAGCGGAAGAGGCTCCCGATCTGCCGGCCAGCGATCAGCAGGCCAGCAGTCTGCCGCCCGGAAAGCCGCCCGCCGGCATGGTCTGGATCTCCGGCGGCGTGTTCACGATGGGCAGCGACCATGCCGAGGCGTTGCCCGAAGAAGGCCCGCCACACCGCGTCCGGGTCGACGGGTTCTTCATCGACACGCACGAGGTCACCAACGCGCAATACGCCGAGTTTGTCGAGGCAACGGGCTACGTGACGGTCGCGGAGAAGCCGATCGATTGGGACACGATGCGCGACCAGCTCCCGCCGGGGACCCCGAAGCCGCCGGATGAGCAGCTGCGGGCAGGCTCTGTCGTCTTCCGCCAGCCCGCCGGATCGGCTCCGGGCGGCTGGGAGTGGGTTGTCGGCGCGAACTGGCGGTCGCCAGAAGGGCCCGGCTCCTCGATCGAGGGGCGGCTGGATCATCCGGTGGTGCACGTCGCGTTCGACGATGCCTTGGCCTACGCGCGATGGGCCGGCAAGCGGCTGCCGACCGAGGCGGAATGGGAGCGGGCGGCCCGCGGCGGCCTCGACAACGCCGTGTACGTCTGGGGAGATACCCCGGTCAGCGATGCCGAGCCCCGCGCGAACATCTGGCAGGGGCGGTTTCCGGATCGAAACGACGCGGTCGACGGCTACGCCTCCACAGCGCCGGTCGGCTCGTTTGAGGCGAACGCGTGGGGGCTTTTCGACGCGGCGGGCAACGTGTGGGAGTGGTGCAGCGATTATTATCGGGCCGACCTGTATGCCCGTCGGGCCGGGGACATGGCTCCGGCGGACGTGCTTGTCGAGAATCCGGTTGGGCCGGTGTCGCCATGGTCACCCGGCCGGGAGCTCGAGCCGCTCCGGACCATCCGCGGCGGGTCGTTCTTGTGCCATCAGACATACTGCACGCGGTACCGGGTGAGCGCCCGCACGGGCGAGGCGTCCGACACGGGGACCTCGAACATCGGTTTCCGGTGCGCAATGGACCCAAACTGATACACAACTCGATCTTGTCGGCTAAGCTGCCGCGGCACCGTCGGTTTCGTGTACAGTCTTTGCTGCTCGTGCACGGCCCGATGGCTGCTTCTTGTCAGCCCCTCGGCGTCGGTCGTGCGGGCCCATGAATACGGGTCGCTCCTCGGACGGATCGCACGGGCGCGGCGGGTCGGGTTGGTTCTGTCGTTCGGGCGTCCGGCCCGAGGCACTCAGGCGGGGATCCCATGCACACCATCGACATCGTTGTCTTTGCTCTTTTCGCGATCAGCGTGGTCGCGATCGGCCTGTACAAAAGCCGCGGCGAGAAGCAGACCGCTGAGGACTACTTCCTTGCTGGTCGCGGCCTGACGTGGCCCCTGATCGGCATCAGCCTCATCGCGGCGAACATCTCGGCCGAGCAGATGGTGGGCATGTCGGGCGCTGCCGCCAACGGGGAGATGGGCTTCGCGATCGCGAGCTACGAATGGATGGCGGCGATCACGCTCGTGGTCGTCGGCTTCACGTTCCTGCCGACGTTCCTGAAAGCGGGCATCTACACGATCCCGCAGTTCCTCGACTACCGCTACGGCACGCTCGCGCGGACCGTCATGTCCGTCTTGATGTTCATCACGTTTGTCCTCGTGAACATCTCGACCGTGACATACCTCGGTGCAAAGTTTCTCGACCCGTATGTTGATCTCGGTGGGCTCGACATCCAGGTGCTCTCGTGGGCGGTCGGGCTGATCGCCGGCATCTACATCGCCGTCGGTGGTCTGAAGGCGAGCGCCTGGGCGGACCTCATCCAGGGCACGGCACTGGTGATCGGCGGCGCCGTCGTGACGGTGCTCGCGATCAACGCGCTCGGGACGCCCGACGTCGAGAAGGGGATGAACGACGCGGCAAGCGTGGCGGCATCGCTCGGGGTCGATCCATCCGCGGGTGTCGGCGAGCGGCTGGCGAGCCTCAAAGAAGACAAGATGCACATGTTCCTGCCCAAGACGCACGACGCGATCCCGTGGACCGCGCTGCTGATCGGGCTCTGGATCCCGAACTTCTACTACTGGGGCCTGAACCAGTACATCGTGCAGCGCACGCTCGGCTCGAAGACGCTGGCCGAGGGCCAGAAGGGCATCGTGTTCGCGGCGAGCCTGAAGCTGGTGATCCCGTTCGTCGTGTGCGTGCCGGGCATCATCGCCTTTACGCTGTATTCGGGCCAGATGGCCGCGAAGGCGGACGAGGACACGAACACGGCGATCGTCGAGGTGTTCCAGTCCGAGCCCGGGCAGTCGGTGTTCCCGTTCCGCGACGACTTCGCCGAGCGCGACTACGAGCTCGCCGAGGACATGTTCGATCACAACCTGTCCGTCGTCGGCGGGGATCGCGCGGCGCTGCTCGCGGGCGCCGAGGGCGAGGACCCGCAGGAGGCCGAGCCTCGGACGGCCGGCGAGGTGCTCGCGGTCGCGAACGACACGCTGCTCGCAGCTGCGCCCGAAGGCGTCGAGCGTCAGCCGATGCTCGTGGGCTACGACTACGACGACGCGTTCCCGCTGCTGGTCCAGCTCCTGGTACCGATCGGCCTGAAGGGCTTTGTGATCGCGGCGGTGATGGGTGCGGTGGTCAGCTCGCTCGCGTCGATGATGAACGCGGCTTCGACGATCTTCACTGTTGACATCTACCAGAAGTTCCTGAACCCGAAGGCGAGCCAGAAGCAGATGGTGTGGACCGGTCGGCTGACGGTGGTGGTCGCGACCGTGATCGGCTGCCTGGTTGCGCCGCTGATCAACAATCCGGCGCTCAAGGGCGCGTTCAACTTCATCCAGGAGTTCCAGGGCTTCATCAGCCCCGGCATCCTGACGATCTTCCTCTTCGGCCTGTTTGTCCCGCGGGCGCCTCGCCTCGCTGGCGCGGTCGGTCTGGTGCTGAGCCCGGTGATCTACGGGGCGCTGTTCCTGGTGACGAAGAACACGGACTTCGAGCCGGGGTCGCTCGCGAACCTGCTCATCGATCCCTTCCTGAACCGCATGGCGATCACGATCATCGTGATCGCGACGGTGCTCGGGCTGATGACCGTGCTCAAGCCGCTGCCCGAGCCGATCCAGCTCCCGGAGCAAGAGGGCATGGAGATCACGGGGTCGAAGGGCGCGAAGATCGTCGGTCTCGGCGTCGTGCTCGCGACGGTCGCGCTGTACATCATCTTCGCTTGACGGCGGGATGACGCTCCGGCTCCTCGACGCGGCCCGTCAGGGTGTGCGTGGGGCAGCTGGCCGTGCGCGGATCGATATCGGGTCTGATAGTCTCGCTTTGTCCGCCAAGTGATCTTTGGCGGACATTTGTTCGTGATTTGATCGCATCGAATATGCTTCAAAGCGGTCGCTTTGCGTAACAGTTGCTGGTACAGTGCAATTCAGCGGAAGGACAGCCGACAATGACATCGATGGTGCACAGCCTACTGGTCCGGATTGTGGTCGTGGCGGCGAGCGTCGCGGGTTGGTCGTCGATCGCGGAGGGGCGTGAACCGCCGCGGTGGAATGACCTGTCCGTGATCGAGGTCAACCGCGAGCCGGCGCGAGCGACGGCGTATCCGTTTTCGGATGCGGCGTCCGCCGTGGCGAACGCGGGCCCGGCCGGCTACTACGAATCGTCGTTTGTTGAGCTGCTTAACGGCGATTGGTCGTTCAACTGGGCCCGGACATACAAGGCTGCCAACACCGGTTTCGAGGCGGTCGGCTTCGACGCGAGCGGCTGGGACACCATCCCCGTGCCGAGCAACATGGAGCTGCACGGGTACGGCTACCCGAACTACATCAATATCGGGAACGTGTGGCCGACCGAGGAGCCGCCGTACGTCGATTGGGAAGACAACTGGATCGGCCAGTACCGTCGCACGTTCGAGGTGCCCGCGGGCTGGGACGGCCGGCAGGTTTTCGCGAGGTTCGACGGCGTCGCTGCCGCGATGACGCTCTGGGTCAACGGCACCGAGATCGGCTACAACGAGGGCGGCCGGGCGTCGGCGGAGTTTGACATCACCGACGCGCTCGTCGAAGGCGAGAACACGATCGCTGTCGAGGTGTATCGGATCGCGAGCGGGACGTACCTGGAGTGCCAGGATTTCTGGCGGCTCAGCGGGATCTACCGCGACGTGCTGCTCTGGTCGTCGCCCAAGCAGCGCGTGCGCGACACGCGGATCGTGACGGAGCTGAACGATTCGTACGACGCGGGCGTCGTGCGGGTGTCGTCGCTGGTCACGTCGCATCTTGATCGGGCGTCGGAGCCGGCGGACTGGCCCGTGCTGCACGCGATGCTGCTCGATCCGTCGGGTGAGCAGGTGTTCGCGGCCGAGTCTGCGCCGATCTCGATCGCGCCGGGCGCGGATTCGCCGGTGCACCTGAGTCTGCCGGTAAACGATCCGCGGCTCTGGTCGGCCGAGGATCCGACGCTCTACACGCTCGCGCTCGAGCTGCGATCGCAGGATGGAAACGTCCATGAGGCGACGGCGCACCGCGTGGGCATGCGGGAGGTCGAGATCATCGACCGGCAGGTGCTGGTCAACGGCGAGCCGGTGCTGTTCCGCGGCGTGAACCGCCACGAGCACGACCCGGAGCTCGGCCACGCGATCACGATCGAGAGCATGGTGCAGGACATCGTGCTGATGAAGCGGAACAACTTCAACGCGGTGCGCGCGAGCCACTACCCGAACCATCCGGTGTGGTACCAGCTGTGCGACGAGTCGGGGCTGTACGTCATCGACGAGGCGAACATCGAGTCGCACAAGATCGGGTATGAGCCGACGAAGACGCTGGCGAACCGGGCCGACTGGATCGAGGCGCACCTCGACCGCTTCTCGCGAATGGTGATCCGGGATAAGAACCACGCGAGCATCGTGGGCTGGTCGCTCGGCAACGAGATGGGCGACGGCGTGGCGACGACCGCCTGCTTCGATTGGGGGCAGGCGTACGACCCGACGAGGCCCATCCAGAGCGAGCGGGCGGTGCGCGGGCGGAATACGGACATCTTCTGCCCGATGTATGCCAGGCCCAACGCGATCGAGAAGTATGCGAACGATCCGACGGCTGACAAGCCCCTGATCCTGTGCGAGTACACGCACGCGATGGGCAACAGCAACGGCAACTACCACGTGTACTGGGATCTGTTCGAGAGCTACGACATCCTGCAGGGCGGGTTTATCTGGGACTGGGTCGATCAGGGGCTGACGGCGGCGATCCCGCCGAGGCGGACGATCGACCTGGTATCGCCGCGGCTCACGGTGGACTTTGACGGCACCGTGACAGCGCCCGCGAGCGCTCGCTTCGATATCACCGGGCCCGTGACGATCGAGGCTGTCGCATCGATGCCCAGAACGCAGAACGGGCACGGGACGATCATCGGTAAGGGCGATCAGCAGTGGATGCTGAAGGTCACGCCGACCGGGCAGCTTTCGTTCGTCGTGTATGACGGGGCGACGTGGCACGTCGCGCGGGCGGACATCGAGGACGAGTGGGTGGACGTTCCGGTCCGGTACACGGGCAGCTACGACGGGGATACGCTGCGGCTCTTTGCGAGCGGGCGTCTGATCGCCGAGAACCGCGTCGGCCGGCTTGAGATCCCGTCGTCGGCGAACGCGCTGACGGTCGGGTACAACAGCCAGGTCGACGGCCGGCGTTTCGCAGGTAGCGTCTCGGAGGCTCGCGTCTGGGCGGATGCGCTCTCTCTCGATCAGATCGCGGCCGGCTTCTACGAGGGCGCGGTCTTTGAGGCGATCATCGATCCGATGCACGTCAAAGACGTCGAGCCCCGCGGCGGGACGTACTTTGCCTATGGCGGCGATATCGAGCCGGCGGGGGTGTACAACGACGACAACTTCTGCATGAACGGCATCGTCGACGCCGACCGGGGCCTGAAGCCGGCGATGGCGGCGATCCGGCACGTGCACCAGCCGATGGATGTCGGATCGTTCGACGAAAGTAGCGGCTCGTACACGCTTGTGAACCGGTACGGCTTTACGAATCCGGCCGGCATGCTCGCCGGCGAGTGGATCGTGACCGAAGACGGCGCGGAGATCGCGCGTGGCGGGCTGCCTGCGCCGGATGTCGACGCGGGCGAGTCTGCATCGTTTGCCGTTGAGCTTCCGGAGATCGAGCGACGGGCCGGGCTTGAGTACCACGTGCTCTTTGAGTGGCGGACCGTCGAAGATCGGCCGTATGTCGAGGCGGGTCACCTCGTGGCGTGGGACCAGTTCGAGCTGTCGTCGCCGGCGGCGCGCGCGATCGATGATCGGCTCGTGTCTGCTGCGGAGCGGGGCGATCGGTTCGTGCTGACGGCCGGTTCGTTCGCGGTCGAAGTCGGGCGTCGATCGGGGCTCATCGAGTCGGTCGCGGTCGATGGCACCGAGCTACTTGACGGCCCGCTGCGACCGAACTTCTGGCGGGCGCCGGTCGATAACGACCGCGGAGCGCAGGCCGACCGCAACCTGGCGAAGTGGAAGCAGGCCGGCGAGTCGTTCTCTGCCGAATCGGTGAGGCTCGATCGGCGCGCCGGCGGCGACGCGGTCGTTGTCGATGGGCGTCTGATGACAATCGGTCACCCGCTGCGGCTTGAGTACTCGCTTTCGGTCGGGCACGGGTTGCGTGTCGAGATGTCCATGCCCGCGATCAGCGAGGGGGCGCCGAAGGTGCTGCCGAGGTTCGGCTTGCGTGCCGAGGTTGTGGGCGCGATGTCGGGTGTCGAGTGGCTCGGGCCCGGGCCGCAGGAGACCTATTGGGATCGGATGACACTCCCGGTCGGTCGGTACACGTCGACGGTCGCGGACGAGTACTTCTCGTACTCGGAGCCTCAGGAAACAGGGAGCCACGCGGCGACCCGATGGCTGGTCCTGTCGACGGGCGATGCCGGCGGGCCTTCGGTCGCGATCTGGCCCGACGATGGGGCTTCCACGGTGCCGGGCCAGACGCTGAGCTTCAGCGCGCTGCCCTACAGCGTTGAGCAGCTGGACCGCGCGAAGCACACGTATCAGCTCGAAGCCGACGGGTCGACGCACCTGAGCCTCGATCTGGCCCAGACGGGCGTCGGCGGCGACAACTCGTGGGGCGCGAGGCCGCACCCCGAGTTCACGCTGCGGGCCGACCGCGAGCACCGGTTTGCGTTCAGGCTGATGCCGGTCACGGGGTCGGGCGATGTCGTGTCGTACCGCGCGAGCGGCGAGAGCGGAGGGGGGCAGCGTTGACGACCTTCGAGACCAATCGGATCCGGCCGGCGGCTGTTGATGAGGTGACGCTTTCGTCGCCGGCTCTCCGGCTTCGGACCGCGCCGCAGCTCGGTGGCAAGCTCGTCGAGCTGCGGTCGGTGAAGACCGGCCGCGATTGGCTCTGGCGGAACCCGCGGCACGAGCTCCGCCAGGGCAAGCCGCTCGCTGACTATGTCGGCGAGTTTGACTCGGGCGGTTGGGATGAGCTGTTTCCGAACGTCGCGCCGGTGCCGGCGGGTATCGACATGGGGCCCTGGGGGTCGGGCGGGCTGACGGATCACGGCGAGCTCTGGTACCGCTTGTGGCAGACCGAGGCATCGGGAGGGCGCTCTTGCACGCAGACGGCAGCGTCGCTCACGGACGAGTTCCGCTTCGGGCGGACAATCCGGCTCGACCCGCAGCGTGCGGCAGCGTCGCTCTCCTATGAGCTGACCAATCTCGGGCACGAGGCGATGCCTTTCGTGTGGGCGGCGCACCCGCTTTTCCGCTGCGAGCCCGGCATGTCGCTCCAGATCGACGGGCACCTCGAGGTCGAGGCGGTGCACTGCGCCGGCAAGCGCTTCGAGGGGGTGCCGACGTCGTGCCTGTGGCAGGACCTCGTCGAGCGGTTCCCCTTCATCGATAACGCATCGGGCTGGTCCCCGGATGACCTGCGGTGCGGGCTGACGTTCAAGGCGTTCGTCCGTACCGATCGGGGTCAGGCGGTGTCGCTGCTCGATCGCACTTCCGGCGAGCGGCTCTCGCTCGGTCATTCGGGTGGGCCGGTCACGCACACGGCGATCTGGCTCAACTTCGGCGGCTGGTCTGGCGACAACGGCGAGCGGCTGTGCAACATTGGCATCGAGCCGACGACGTTCCCGGGCGACGAGCCGCCGAGGGTGCCCCATCCGTCGGCCCGGCTTCTTCCGGGCGAGACGCGGCAGTGGGAGCTCGGGCTCTCGATCGATCCGGCCTGACCGCACCCGATCCCTCCCCCGCGCGATCGACGGGTCGCGGCGATCGGAAGCGGGCGGTGCGGAGCAGCGGCAACGGCGTTGCAAAGCGGGCGCGATCGTGGCGGGTGGTGCCACGCCTAGGGTGACGCTCGTGTGCGGCTGGGTTATTCGTCAGATGGCTGTTAGAAGGGGCGGATTCGTGGCACTGATCGATGACATCGCGGCTCGGCACGGGTCGCCTGATGCTGCCGCCCGGGCGCCGGGCCGGGTGAATCTGATTGGGGACCACGTCGACTATTGCGGCGGGCTGGTGATGCCGTTCGCGATCGATCGTGATTGCGTGTGCGCGATCATCGAGGGCGAGACGGACCGCGATGCGATCGTGCTGAGCAGCCTGAACGAGGACAAGGAGCATCGCGTGACGCTCGCCGACGCCGTGCAGCCGGGTGTCGGCGCGGCGCGCGGGTCATGGCAGTCGTACGTGCTGGGCGCGATCGCGGGTATCGAGGAGCTCGGTGCTCTCGACGCGCTGGGCGGGTGCCGGGTCGCCGTGGCGACCGACGTGCCCCTCGGGGCCGGGCTTTCGAGCTCTGCATCGCTCGAGGTCTCGGTGGCGCTCGCCGCCGCTTCCCGGTGCGGCGTGAGCGTCGGCGGCTTGGAGCTCGCGAAGCTCTGCCAGAAGGCCGAGCACGAGTTTGCCGGCGTGCCCTGCGGGCTTATGGACCAGGCGATCTCGGTGCTGGGCCGATCGGGTCACGTGGTGATGCTGGACTGCTCGGACGAGTCGACGCGGACTGTTGCCGTGCCGGCCGATTCGGAGCTTGTCGTGATCAACAGCGGCGTGAAGCACGCCTTGGCCGACGGCGAGTACGGGCAGCGTCGCGCGGTGTGCGAGCGGGCGGCTGCGGAGATCGGCGTGGAGCACCTGGCTCATGCGGATCTCGAATCGACTGCATCGCTCGATGCCGAAGCCGAGCCGCTGGCGAGGCATGTGGTGAGCGAGACGGGCCGTGTGAGGCTCGCGGCCGAACGGCTCGCGGCGGGCGACCTGGCGGGCTGCGGCACGCTGATGTACGAGTCGCATGCGTCGCTTCGCGATGATTTCCGGGTGTCTTGCTCGGAGATCGACGCCATCGTTGAGACGCTGCGGGGCGTTCCGAGCGTGTTCGGCGCGAGGATGACCGGCGGCGGCTTCGGCGGCTGCGTGATCGCTCTCACGACGCCCGGGGCGTTCGACACAGTCGCCGCTGCGGTGGAAGCGCATCGCACGATCTGCCCGGACCTCGCGGTGATGCGGGTGCGGGCTTCGGCTGGCGCGGCGTTGCTGTGATCGATCCCCTTTCGGGGTCCTCATCGACGAAGTCAAAGAGAAAGCGACCCGGTCGCTGCGATGCGGCCGGGTCGCGTTTCAGGAGTCAAACAGCTTCAGGTGAACAGCTGGTGTGCGTCGGCGTTGCGGTCTCCGCGGGCTGTTGTTACGGCGTGCAGGTCGGGCCAGCGGCGCCCTGGTTGAACGCGAGGATCCAGGAGGTGAAGTCGGCGGGAGTGACGAGTGAGTCCTGGTTCACGTCGGCGATGAGGCTGCTGGTGTTGAAGGCGAGGATCCATGCGGTGAAGTCGGCCGGGGTGACGAGGCCGTCGTTGTTGGCATCGGCGCAGAGCCGGCCGCCGCCGACGGTGAGGGTGAGCGGCGTGACGGCCAGCGATTGCTGGTTGGCGCCGGGGTCGGTCGAGTAGGTCACCAGGTCGCTGTCCTGAGCGAGGACGACTGCGCCATCGAAGTCGATGGTGATCGTGTCGCCGGCTGAGGCGCCGGCGTCGATCGTGACGTCGAAGCTCGCGACGGTCTGCGATGAGCCGCCGAGCGCGCCGTCCGCGAGGAGGCGGCCGCCGGCGACGGTGGCCAGGGCGCTGCCCGCGCCGGCCGCGGCGACCGGGCCGAGGCTGAGCGATGGGTCAACAGCAACGCTTGAGGCGGAGGCCGCGGCTGTGCCCGAGGCGGTGGCATCGCCACCGAAGCCGTACAGGCCGAGGCCGAAGGCACCCGAGGCGGCCGAACCGGTCGAGAAATCGACCCCCACCGAGACCGTGACGCTCGAGCCTGCGCCGACCGTGCCCGACGGCGCGGTGAGCGAGAGGCTTGCCGATTGGGCGAGCGCCGGTGTCGCGGACACGAGGCCCGCTGCGGCTGCGATTGCGATGGTCTTGTTCATTGGGATTCCCTCATCAACCTCAGGTCTTCGAACGTGCTGCTGTCTTCGAACGGACGGCTGTTTGTACCATCATGCCGGAAACCCGGCGTCTGACAAGTATTGCGCGCACCTGGCGTGCACCTGCATACAGAATACTGCTTCGTGAAACAGATCACAATACTGTTTCTGGCAGATCGGCTATTATTTCGGGTCCGGAACCTATCATTGTCCTGACATCTTCTGGTACACACGGACGTAATCGATCTCGTACCGCTTCGGGAAGCTGCTCGCGGCTGGATCTCCGCCGTTGGTGCCGCCGATGGCGAGATTGATCAGCATGTGGTGCGGCTCGTGGAACGGGTTGGACCCGTCGGGATTGACCGTTTCGGCGAGGTCGATCGTGTTGAGTAGTCGGTCGTCGATGTAGAGGTCGATGGATTCTGGTGTCCAGTCCATCCGCCAGACGTGGAACTGGCGTGCCCAGGCGTCGGTGTCGCCGTCTTCGGCGAGGTCGGCGACCGGGGTTTTGGTGGTGTCCCAGTGCTGGTTCCATCGGCCGCCCGGTGCCTTCCAGCAGGCGTTGGCCAGGATGTCGCCTCGGTAGTACTCCATCATGTCGATCTCGCCGCCGCCGGGCCATGGTCTGGCCGTGCCGACGGTCCACCACGCGGGCCAGAGCCCTGGGCCGATGTCGATTTTGGCGCGGAGCTCGAATCGGCCGTAGGTCCACGCGTGGAGGCCCTCGGTCTTGAGCGATGCGGACGTGTATTCGGCGAAGCGCCTCTTTGATCGCCAGTTGTCCGATCCGGGGTCGTGGTTGGGGTTCTCGATCCGCTCTTGCCGGGCCTCAATGACGAGCATCCCGTCCTTGACGGTTGCGTTGTCAGGCTGGTACCACTGGGCTTCGTTGTTCCGTTTGAACCCGTTCTCGAAGGCCCAGTTGGCAGGGTCCGGTCGGCCGTCGATGTTAAATTCGTCGGCCCAGACGAGCGCGAAGCCTTCGTGCTTCTCGTGCGCGGAGGCGGGCGAGTGCTTCTTCTCCGGGGCGCGTGTGATCCCAGCGAGGGCGGCCGAGAGGGCGAATCCGGCGAGCAGGAGTCCGACGCGCTGCTTCACTCGCTGCAGCCCGCGTCGAAGACCCGCAGGAAGTCGATCACGTCGACGAAGTTGGCGTTCCCGTCGCCGTTGTAGTCGGTGCCGGCCTCGACGGCCGAGACGAGGTCGGTGGTGTCCTGCGCGTTGACGATGAAGTCGCCGTTGTAATCGGCCTGACAGGTCTCGACGGGCACAGCCGGGGCGACGCCCGCGGGGGAGCTGCCGGTATCGCCGATCGCGACGACCTCGTAGCTGTACGTGCCCGGCGAGGGGACGATGTCCGTGAAGCTGAACTCGAGGACGTCGGCATCGATGAGCACCATCGGACCGCCCATGTCGCTGCGATAGACGGCGAATGACTCGATATCGCGGAAGCCGTGCTCGTCCCACGAGATCTGCACCTCGCCGCCGCCGAGGTCAGCGGCTTGCACGCCGCGGGGTGCGCCGGGCTCGCCCTGGTAAACGGGGGCGAAGCGCCACTGCGTCCAATCGCCGCTGTTGCCGATGCTGCTCAGCTCAAGGGCGTTGGCATTGATCCGCAGCCGCTGGTTTGTTGCCGGGTGATCGATGTGGAACCAGCCGTGCTGGGACTCGGTGTAGGAGAAGGTCACACCGGCGCCGGTGGTCTCGGGGTTGACGAGTTCGAGCGCGGTGCCGTTGGCGGCGAGCAGCCTGCCGTCGAGCACGCTTCGGATCACAACGTCATTGTTCTGGCCGGTGGGCTCGAGCATCCATTCGAAGTCTTCGGAGGTGTCGAGCCAGTCGCCGAGCGTGAGCGCAGTGGTGCCGGCTTGGGCGGGCACGTTGGCGATGCGGCTGAACCAGCCCCGGTTGTGCAGGTAGTACGGGGTGTCGGTGCGGATCGTCGTTTCGCCGTCCCACGCGGCAAAGAGTTCGCCGACGGGGGTGAGCGAGCCGTCGAGGTTGAGCACTTCGCCGCGGTTGTCCGAGAAGGGGTTGGCGGGGTCGTCGGTCCAGACGAAGATCGCCCAGCGCCGCAGGAAGTCGAGGTTTTCCATGCGCCAGAAGACTTCGAGGAAGAAGTTGTAGGCCTCGTCGTTGTTGAAGTTGCCGCTGTTGTCCCAGTCGTTGATCGAGAACTCGGTGACGATGACCTCTCGGCCGTAGGCGTTGTAGGTGTTCACAAGCCGGTTGATGAAGCCCTGCGCATCCGCGTTGTCGGGATAGGCGTGGAACGCCGAGTACTCGAAGCGGAGCTCAGCGGCGTCGGCGCCGGCGTTGAAGTCATCGATCCAGTCGTTGGGGCTGTTGACCGGAGCCGGACCGAGCAGCGGGGTGTTTGTTGCTTCGTTGCGGGGCCACATGGCCAGTGCGGACGCGACCGGCACGTTCGACTGGCTCTCGGCGTCGGGCTCGTTGTAGCCCATGAGCATGAAGGGGTCGCCGTCACGCTTCCAGGTCGGGACGAGCTCGGGCCAGGCGTCCCAGAAGAAGCTTCCCCATTGCATGGGCCAGTAGTCGACCTTCGCCGGGAAATCGCCGCCGTCTTTGCCCCAGTTGTACGCCCAGTTGACGCCGAACTCGTCGGCCCGCAGCGGGAACCCGCCGACGCCCTTCTTGGGGAAATGGTCTGCCTCGGTGGTCGTCCACCACTGGAGCGGCCGGTCCGCCCGAGCTGTTTCTTGCACGAGCTGGGCGCCGGCGTCGGCTGATGTCGCCGCGATCGCCAGGCCCGTGTACGCGTTCACGAACTGGAACGCGCCCGCTTGATCGTTTGCGATCCGCCAGCGCTGGTGGGGCATGCCGTGATACTCGGCCTCGATGACCGGTGCAGCCTCGGCGGTCGACGCCGCCTCGACCGCCAGGCACAGGCCCGACACACGGTTGCGGATGCGGTAGGTATCGGTGCCGACGTCGAGCAGGATCTGGTACTGCTGGCGGAGCCTTTGCTTGTACAGCGTTGGCTCGGGGAGCTTCGAAACCAGGCCCGCCTCGCCGGAGGTCAGCGGCAGCGACGAGCCGCCGGCTACGAGCGTGTAGTACTCATCGCCGAGCGTGCGGTAATCCGGCACGTCGGTCATCGTCACGCTCGTCCCTTCGGGCCACTCGGCGGCCGGGCCGACCTCGACGGGCAGCGGCACAATCTCTCGCACGACAACTTCGGTGAACTGGCTGGCGACCAGGCGGAAGGTCGCGGTCTCGATGGGTGAGGTGAAGTCGAGATCGATGAAGCCGCTGGTGTTGCCGGTGAATGCCGATCCGGGGATGTCGGTCCATGCGTTGGATCGGTCGTCGAAGACCTGGAGCCGGCCCGCTTCGATGATGCCGGTGCCGTCGGCGAGCCCGGTGTAGATGTGCACGCCGCCGACGACGACGGGGGTCGTTTCGGTGCGGATGGAAACCGGGCTTGATGTTTCCGGCGGGTCGGTGATGTCAAGGATGAGCGTGTGCGGGCCGGTCGGGCCGCTTCGCCAGATCGAGGTGTCGTTGACGTAGCCGTCGACAGCGGCGCGTCGCGTCGCGCCCGCAGCGGTCGATGATGCCGTGACCGATGCGACGCGGTGCTGCCTCGCGAGGTGGAGGTCGACGTCGGTTCCGAGCGGGAAGCCCGCGCCGGCGTTCGGCGGGAACGCCGCGATCTCGTCGATGCGGGCGGTGTCATCATTGACGACGATCTGCAGCTGGCTCGTGGTGACCGGGGCGGTGAAGATCACGTTGATCGCGGGGTCGGTGTTGCCCGCCACGCTGCCGCCCGGCACCGGAACGGTCTGCCCCGATGCGTTGACGTAGTTGACCGTGAAGCCGGCGATCGGCGGCCCGTCGTACCCGAACGAATAGAGGTGCAGGCTACCGAGCGTGACCTCTTCACCAAAGAACACGTTCGCCCGGTTCCGCCCGCCCGGCCTGGACACCCAGCGGTTTGCGGGGCCGATTTTGCCGTCCGTGAGGTATGGCGGCGAGTCGGTATCAGCGAAGGCGTTCGCCGTCGCGATCTGGTGCTTCGCGAAGTTGACGGTTTGCGATGAGGCCGTGGGGGTCGCGGCTGCGGCGGCGAGGCCGGCGAGCGCGAGCAGAAGCGGGCGCGATTGGTGCATCACGTCTGGGTCTCCTCGGCACGTCCCCCCACAGGCCGTGCGTTGTGTGATCATAAGTGGAGATCTGTGTTGAAACAGATCCATTGAATGTCTTTCTTACGAGGATATCTGTATCCGCGTATCTTCCGGTTTGCGTCCGGCTTATCGGGTGATGTTGCGGCCCGAGCCGGTGCGGAAGGTCTGGCTTCCCCAGCCGACGACCATGCCGACATCCTGCGTCTTGTTACCGAAGCCGGTGTTGATCGCGAAGATGTCGTCGCCTGAGCGGTCGATGTCGCCGTTGTTCTGGCCGTTGTTCTCGTTGTTGTTGCCTTCGGTGACGCGGCCGCCGAAGCGGGTGCGCTTCAGGAGCGGCTCGTCGTACCAGTCGACGTGGCCGTCGCCGAAGCCGATGTGCCCCTTCCAGCCGCTCTTATCTTGCACCCAGAGGCTCTGCCGCAGGCCGTTGGTCTTGGCGTCTTCATCCCAGAAGATCATGCGGTCGGCCATGATCGGCGTTTCGCCGCCGGCCTCGCTCGACCAGCCGCGGAGCAGACGCTGGAACACAACCGGGATGTCCTGGTTGAAGAGATCGAGCATGGCGTAGGAATAGAAAACGGTCTGGATGTTGTACGCGTACTGGAAACCGTTGCTGGCCTCCCACCCGCCGGGCTGGTACTCGCTCCAGACGGGCCGAGGCAGCGTGCCGCCGCCGCGGACCGAGTCGATGGTGCTGCCGAAGGCGTCGACATCGGGGAGGAAGTTGCGGAGTTCTTTCGGGCTTACGAGCGTCTCGGCGTCGGTGTAGCCGTCCTGCAGCATGAGCAGGTAGCGAGCGGGGATGTGCCGGCCGGCGCCGCCGCCGCTTTGGGTCCAGTCGTCGATATTCGATGCGTCTTCAAAGGATCGGTTGAACGTGTTCGCCGCTGCGGCTCCGGCTGCAGCGCCTGCCGCGTTGGCGGGGCCGCCAGCTCCGGACGCGCCGAGCGATGCCGTGCTGAAGCTGGTGACTCCCGGGAAGAAGCCCTTCTTGTCGCCGGCGAACGTCTGCATGCCGACGAGGTTCTGCCTCTTGTTGCTCGCCGAGACGAGCTTCTGGGCCGACTCGCGGGCCTTGCCGAGCGCTGGCAGGAGGATGCCGATGAGCAGGGCGATAATCGCAATGACGACGAGCAGCTCGATCAGGGTGAAGCCGCGTCGTTTCGGTGCGGGCGTGTTGTGCATCATCGCTGGATCTCCTGGTGGATTCGATCGTATGCCGAGACGATACCGGGTTGTCGGCGATCGTGCAACAGTGTTTGAAACAGATTCAGGAAATTTCGGACCCTGTATGCGATCAAATACCTTCCTTCAATGATTCGCGGCCGAAGCGGTGGATTTCTGTTGCATACCGTCAAGGTCCGCGGTAGTCTCGAAGCTGTTTCTGGTACTGTTCTGGCACCATCGGGATTCCAGGCGGTGCTCTGAGCCGATGAAAGTGTCGCGTTGTGGGCCCGAATCGGAACCCCGCAGCACGCTGAGCGTGGTCGAGTCGCCGGCCGATGATGTGCCGAGCAACGGAAGTAAGCGAGGGGAAGCACATGCGTACGAGGAGTGAGACGATGGGCCTTGGAACTCGGACGATGCTGGCAGCGGCCGGCTTGGCGATCGCGGGATTCGGCGCGGGGTCGGTTTCGGCCCAGTCGGTGCCGATCTCGATCGTGGGCGGCTTCCCGAACCTCTTCTGGAACGCGAGCTTCGCGGGTGAGAACAGCGAGGTGGCGTGGCGGGCCGAGCAGCCCGCGACCAACTTCGGCAACGGCCTTCGGTTCACGTTCAACTCGCCGGATCGGCAGTTCCCGTCGATTGTGAACGACCCGTCGGTGCCCGGCATCACGCGGGCGTTCGATTTCCCGTCGGCCGCGGCGCAGGCCATCGGCGGGAACTGGGAAGACCAGGCGGTCGCGGGCCGATCGGGCACGTTTGAGGTGTGGTTCAAGCCCAGCGACCTCACCGGCACGCACGTCATCCTTGAGATCGGCGCGGGCAACAAGGGCATCGCGATGTGCCTCCAGGGCAACGAGCTCGTGTACTCGGCGTCGGGCAACGACGGTGCCGGCGGCAACGCTTACGCCGTGAGCCACCGCGAGGTGCTGAGCGACACCAGCTGGCAGCAGGCGACGATCAAGGTCAACTACGTCGAGTTCGATGTCGAGTTCTTCTTGAACGGCGTCGAGGTCAACGTGCAGGCGATCGATCCTTCGGGCACGTACCGCTGGACGAGCGGCAACCCCGCCGGCATCGGCACGCTCGCTCAGGACCCGGCGTTTCCCGCGGCAACGGTCGCGGCGGATGTGATCCCTTCGGCCGAATTCACCGATTTCGAGGGCCAGATCGCGATCTTCCGCTACTACGGCGTCGATCTGTTTGACCCGGAGGTCGCAGGAAACTTCGCCGCGATCACCGACTCGGGTGCCTCGACGCGTCGAGGCGATGTCGACGGCAGCGGCGTTGCAGACGGCGCGGATCAGCTTGCCGTGCTCGCGCTGGCTGAAGCGTCGAACACCGACCCGATCTCGCCGGCGGTGGTCTTCCCGTTTATCGATCGCAACGGCGGCGTGCACATGCACGACCCGGAGCTGAACGAGCTCTACCCGAACGACTTCCACTGGAACAGCAAGGGCGGCTTCTTCAATTCGGAGCCGACGTTCAACTATCAGGACGTCGCGGTGCTCGTTCCGGTCGAGGTGAATGACCCGAGCGTGCCGACGATCCGCCGGGCCTTCCAGATGGACGGCACTGAGGGCTTCCGCGGCCCGGCGCCGACGCCGCTCGACGACGGCAACTCGGGGCATATCGAGCTCTGGATCAAGCCCGACGACCTGACCGGGAGCCACGTGCTCTACGAGGCGGGTGGTGATCCGAACGGGTTCAGCATTTGCATGGTGGGCGACTCGCTCATCGCCGCGATCAACACCACCGCGAACGACGGGCTGGACGAGGTCGAAGTCGCTACGGCGGCCGGCGTGCTCGATACCGGCTGGAACAAGGTCGAGTTCGTCGCCCGGCGTTTCGTGCCGGACCCCTTTGGTCTGGGCCAGGGCATCGAGCTCTACGTGAACGGTCAGCAGGTCGCGGCGCTGAGCGATCAGCCGGGTCCGGACGGCGAGTTCGGCACGGCCGACGACATCGACGTGATCAACTACGGCCCGGGCAACAGCTCGTTCGTGGGCGGCAACCAGTCGGGCCTGGGCAACTTCTGGTCGAGCGTCCGCCTGCCGAGCACGCTGACAACGGGCACCGTCATGCCGTACAACGGACTGGTCGGGCCAGTGAAGGTGACACAGGGGCAGCCTCTCCCGTCGGAGATCGCCGCACGCTACGCGGCTGAGACGACGGGCCAGAACACGATCAACGCCCGGAACGACGTTGACGGTGACGGCGAGGCCAACTTCCTCGACACGATCGAGGCGCTGAAGCAGATCGACGCGGGACGCTAAACCGCGAAGCCTCCGGCAACGGGGCCCGACCGTCCCGGCCGCCCCGGACATGCCCGAGGCATGCATGCAGGATTCTCTGGGCAGCGTGGGTTTCCGCTCACGCTGCCCTTTTCTTTCGCTTGATGAGATATGTGGTGGGGGCATGCGCGTGACGAATCGGATCGCTTTGGTTTCGAAGCTTCTGTCGCGCGCGGGTCGGCGGCTGGCGGTGCTCGTCAGGCCGAAGCTCGTGGCAACGGTGCTGATCGCAGGGGTCGCGGGCGCGGAGCGGCCTGCGGAGCCGCCGAATCTCGTCGTGATCATCGCGGACGATCTCGGCTACGCGGATGTGGGCTTCAACGGCTGCGAAGACATCCCGACGCCCAGCATCGATCGCATCGCGGCCGAGGGCGTGCGCTTCACGAGCGGGTATGTGACCGCGGCGGTGTGTGGGCCGAGCCGCGCGGGGCTGATCACGGGCCGATACCAGCACCGGTTTGGCTCGTCGCTGAACCCGACGGTGGACCCGAGTGTGCCGAACGGTGTGCCGCGCGACGAGCGCACGATCGCGGAGATGCTCAAGCCGGCGGGCTACGACACGATGGCGGTCGGCAAGTGGCACCTCGGGACGTTCCCAGGCCTGAGGCCTCGCGAGCGGGGCTTCGATGAGTTCTACGGGTTCCTGTCTGGCGGGCACAACTACTTCCCCGAGAACCTGACGCTCGAGGATCTCTCCGAAGTGCGGCAGAAGTGGGGGTGGTACCGCACGAAGCTGCTGCACAACGGCGAGCGCGTTGGGACGGATGATTACCTGACCGATGAGCTGAGCGACGCGGCGGTCGAGTTCATCGGTCGCGATCGCGAGTCGCCGTTCTTTGTCTATCTTGCGTACAACGCGCCGCACACGCCGCTGCAGGCGACCGAGGAGTACCTGTCTCGATTCCCCGGGCTTGAGGGCGATCGGCGCACATATGCGGCGATGGTCAGCGCGATGGACGACGGCATCGGCCGGGTGCTCGATGCGCTCGATCGGCGGGATGTTGCCGACAACACGCTGGTGGTGTTCCTCTCTGATAACGGCGGGGCAAAGAACAACGCTTCGTCGAACGGCGCGCTGCGGGGATGGAAGGGTGACCTGTTCGAGGGCGGCGTGCGCGTGCCGTTCGCGATGCGGTGGCCGGCGGAGCTTCCGGCGGGCGTCGACTATGACGAAGCGATGACCTCGATGGACATCGCAGCGACGATCGTGGTGGCGGCCGGGCCCGAGGCTGCGGCCGCGCTCGATCCCTCGAAGCCGCTCGATGGCGTGGATATCAGGCCCTACGTCAGGGGCGAGGTCGCGTCGCTGCCCTACGAGTCGATCTATTGGTGGAAGCCCACACGCGGCGATTACGCGTTGCGTCGAGGAAATATGAAGCTCGTCGACCTCGGGAAAGACGGCGGCGAAGGCGTGTTTGCCTTTGCGATCTCGCACGATCGCGGCGAGACGCGGAGCATCGCGGAGCACAGCGCGAGCGTCGTGGCAGAGATGGTCCGCTCGGTGCGCGAGTGGGCGTCGGGGATGGTGCCGCCGGCGTATCCGGGGCTCGGTTCGTGGAAGCCCGGCGAGGGCCGATGAGGTACGCTGGCGTCATGCCGCGTTGGAGTATGGCACACATCACGTCAGGGAGTATCTCGCCGGTTCGAGCGGTCATGGTTTCGCGTCGGCCCTTCGGCTTTGTGGGCGCGATTGCCGCGGTGTGGTTGTGCATGCTCGCGTGCGGAGCCGGCGCGCAGCAGGGCAACAGCGATGCGTGGCTCGACATCGATCGTCCGGCCGAAGAGGCGATCTGCTTCACGCTCTACACGGTGCACGGCGGCACGCTCAAGCTCACAGCGCAGCTCTACCCGCTCGCCGACGGCGTCGGCCGGTCCGCTGATCTTCAGATCGATCGCGACGGGCGGTGGGTGACGATGGCGCGCGTGCCGATCGATGCGTCCCCGTACGGCGGGCCTCTGGGCGATCTCGGGCGATGGACGGCGCATTTCCGGCTGCGAGGCTGGGATCATTCGCGTGACTGGCGGTACCGCGTCGTCGCGGCGGACGGGCGGGCGACGTACGAGGGCGTGATCCGGCGCGATCCGGTCGACAAGGACGAAATCGTTGTCGCGTCGCTGAGCTGCAATTCGAACGAGGACCGCGGCCTGCGGGACGACATCGTGCGGAACCTGCTTGCGCAGGACCCGGACCTGCTTTTCTTCGCCGGTGACCAGGTATATGACCATCGGCACCATCTCCAATCGTGGCTCGCGTTTGGGCGGCAGTTCGGCGAGCTGACCCGGAGCCGCCCGACGGTAACGATCCCGGACGACCACGATGTCGGGCAGAGCAACCTTTGGGGTGAAAGCGGCGGCCGGGCGGCGACTGAGGCCGGCAACGACGGCGGCTACTTCATGGATCCGCGGTACGTCAACAGCGTGCAGCGCGCTCAGACGTGGCATCTCCCGGATCCGTACGACGCGACGCCCGTTCGCAACGGGATCGGTGTGTACTACACGTCGTTGCGGGTCGGCGGCGTCGATTTCGCGATTCTCGAAGATCGGAAGTTCAAGACGGCTCCGAACGGCGCCGTGCCAGAGGGGGTCAGGCGGGCGGCTCGTGCCGCGGGACGGACCGGCGATGCCGGCTTTGACGGATCGCGGGTGGATATTCCCGGCGCGAAGCTCCTGGGCGATCGTCAGCTCGCGTTTGTTCGGCATTGGGGTCAAGACTGGTCGGGCGTGTCGATGAAGGCGGTGCTGAGTCAGACGATTTTCGGGCACATCGGGCAGCGATCGGGCCCCTGGATCGGGAATGGTGGTCAAGCGTTTGACGCGAGCAAGGGCGGGCGGCTGCTGATCGACTACGACTCGAACGGCTGGCCGCAGTCGGCGCGGAATCGGGCGCTCGAAGAGATCCGCCGGGCGTTTGCGGTGATGCTTTGTGGCGACCAGCACCTGCCGGCCGTGGCCCACCTCGGGGTCGATGCGTTCCGCGACGCCGGGGTGGCGTTTGCTTCGCCCGCGATCATGAACGTCTGGCCCCGGCGGTGGGAGCCCTTCCGCGAACGGGTCGGCGCCGGCCCGGCCGATCCGCTGCTCGGTGATCACGTCGATGGCCTGGGCAACCGGGTCTCGATGCTGGCCTATGCGAACGCGACGCGCCAGCCGGATCCGGATGATCCGAGCAGCTTCGGCGGGCTCGCCGAGGGGTATGGGCTCGTTCGCTTCAACACGCGCGAGCGGACGGTGACCATGGAGTGCTGGCCCCGGTCGATCGATGTGACGGCGGCCGATGCCTGGCAATACGAGCAGTGGCCCATCACCGTGACGCAGGACGAGCAGTACGGCCGGGCGCCGACCGGTTGGCTCCCGAGGATCGAGGTGCGTGGTGTCGCGGATCCTGTGGTGCAGGTGGTGCACGACGCGACGGGCGAGCTGCTGTACACCAAGCGTTGGCAGGGGAGCGTCGTGGAGGCTCACACGTTCGCTGACGGTGCGCACACGGTCCGTGTCGGTGAGCAGCCGGGCGGGATGGTCGAGCTGACGGGCCTTCTGCCGGTGTCCGCGGACGAACGCGGCGTTGACGATCGGGACAGCATCGTGGTACGGATCGGCGAAGACGCGGAGCCTTGGCCCGCGGGCGTGCTCATCGGATCCAACGAGAGCCGGTAGCGCGAAGATGCCGGCGATGAAAGCAATGAACCGCGGGCGCAAGGCGCGCAATTTGAGGGAGGCGACGATGCGGTGTTCAGCGGCGGCAGCGGTCGGTCGGGCAGTCGGTCTGTTGGTGACTCTCGCGTCGGCGATGGTCGCGGGTGCTCAGGGTGAGGCGCCGGATGCACGGGGGCCCAACGTGGTCGTGATCCTGAGCGACGACGCCGGGTACGGCGATTTCGGCTTTACGGGTGGTCAGGTCGTTGCGACGCCCAACATCGATCGCATCGCCTCGGAGGGTGCGGTGCTCCGGCAGTTTTACACGACCGCGTCGGTGTGCAGCCCTTCTCGCGCCGGGTTCATCACCGGCAGATACCAGCAGCGGTTCGGCCATCACTCGAACCTGACGGGCCCGGCGTCGCGGCAGGGCCTCGGCATGGCGACGAGCGAGCAAACGGTCGCGGACCACCTCTCGGCCCGCGGGTACGCGACGGGGATCATCGGCAAGTGGCACCTGGGCAGCGCCGAGGGCCTGACGCCGACCGAGCGGGGATTTGACGAGTTTCACGGGCTGATCGCGGGGAGCCGATCGTTCTTTGCGATCGATGGCGAGGGCACGCGGCAGGGCTTGCAGCAGACGGTCGCTGGTGACGATGGGGTGCCGGTCGTGACGTGGGTCGACGAACGGGCGATCGATGGGCTGTACGTCACGGACTGGACGGGCGAGCAAGCCGTGAGCTTTATCGATCGGCACGCGGATCGCGCTGAGCCGTTCTACCTGTTCGTGTCGTTTACCGCGCCTCACACGCCGATGGACGCGCTATCCGAAGATCTTGAAGCGGTAGGGGACATCGAGCCCGAGCGACGGCGGATCTATGCGGCGATGCAGCGGTCGCTCGACCGCAACGTGGGCGCGATTCTCGATGCGCTCGACGAGGCGGGTGCGGCCGACAACACGATGGTCGCGTTCTTCAACGACAACGGCGGTGCGACGAACAACGGGTCCGACAACGGCCGATTCCGCGGGATGAAGGGGAGCAAGTGGGAGGGCGGCGTGCGTGTGCCGTGCGCGATCCGCTGGCCGGGTGTGGTCCCGGCGGGCGTGTCGTTTACGCCGGTGACATCGGCGATGGACCTGACGGCGACGGCGGTCGCGGCTGCGGGCGGGCCGGTGGAGGGCTCGTTGCCTCTGGATGGTCGCGACCTTGCGCCGGTGATTGCTTCGGGCGGCCCGTGGGCGGCGACGGCGGTGCACGACGTGCTGTTCTGGGAGCGCGGGCCGGCCGGCGCGGTGCGGAGCGGCGACTGGAAGGTGATCTTCACCGATCAGACGGAGCCCATGCTGTTTCACGTGCCGGGCGATCCGAGCGAGACGACCGACCTTGCCGGCGAGCGGCCCGAGGTCGTCGAGCGGCTCATGGCGGCTTTCGATTCGTGGCACGAAGAGACGGTCGAGCCGCTCTGGCTCGAGGGTGAGAAGTGGGAGAACTTCCAGCGGCGGAAGCATCGGACGGACGTCGTCGGGCGCGAGGCGGAGCGAGAGCTGCCTTGAAGTTTGGCGTGTCGGTGCTGGTCGTGGTCTCTGCGACAGCGGCTGTCGGGTGCGTCGGTGTTGCGGGGGCGCAGGAAGCGGCGCGTCTGAATGTGCTGCTGATCGTCTGCGACGATCTGAACGATTGGGTGGGACCGCTCGGCGGGCACCGGCAGGCACAGACGCCCGCGATCGACGCGTTTGCTGAGTCGGCTGTTGTCTTTGAGAACGCCTCGTGCAGCACGCCGGTGTGTGCGCCGTCGCGGGCGAGCTTCCTCACGGGCATCGAGCCTTACACGTCGGGCAATCTGTTCTGGTCGCCATGGTTCGAGAACGAGGTGCTCGCGAACTCGAAGACGATGATGCGGCATTTCCGTGACAACGGCTACATCGCGGTGGGCGCTGGCAAGCTGATGCATCACGAGAAGCCCGACGAGTGGGATGAGCGACCGCACCGCGCTGATTACGGGCCGCTGGTCATTGAAGATGGCGAGACGGCGGCGCACCCCGGTGTGCCCGAGCCGTTTGCGTCGATCGGTGCGATCGATGGGTCGTTTGGCCCGATCGATGACCGGTGCGAGTGGGTGCTGGGGCGGCAGCGGTGGGTTGGCGGTGTCGGCAGTCGCGTGCCGTATCGTGTCGGGCAGCCGACACCCGATGAGCGCGTGGCGGCGTGGGCGGCGGGTCGGATCGAGCGATTCGCGGCCGACGATGATGATCGCCCGTTTTTCATGGGTGTCGGGTTCATCCGGCCGCACACGCCGATGCATGCGCCTCCCGAGTTCTTTGACCCTTTCCCGATCGGTACGGTCGAGCTGCCGGCGGCTCTCCTGCCGGACGATGAAGCGGATACGCACTACGCAACGCACTTCGGCCCCGAAGTGAAGGGCCTGCGGTACTACCGGCAGATAGCGGAGTCGTACGAGTCGGCAGCCGCAGGGCTCCGCGAGTTCGCCAGAGCGTATCTCGCAAGCGTCGCGTTTGTTGATGCCCAGATCGGGACGGTGCTTGATGCCCTCGATCGGACTGGCTTGGCGGAGAACACGATCGTGATCCTGACGAGCGATCACGGCTTTCAGATGGGCGAAAAGGGCTTTCTGTTCAAGAACTCGCTCTGGGAAGAGAGCAATCGGGTGCCTCTGATGATCCGCGCGCCGGGCGTGGGCGTGGGCGTGGGCGTGGGTGCCGGCCGGTGCGGGGCGCCGGTGTCGCTGATCGATCTGTACCCGACGCTCGTCGATCTGTGCGGACTCAATGGTGACACTCGGATCACGGCGCTCGGCCGCTCGCTTGACGGCTCGACGTTGCGGCCGCTGCTCGCGGATCCCGATGCGGGTGAGTGGCACGGGCCCGACGCGTCGCTGACGATGGTCCACGCGGAAGAAGAAGGGATACGCCCGCTCACGGCTGCGCAGTACGACGATCCGCGGCATCAGCACTGGTCGCTGCGCACAGAACGCTTCCGCTACATCCGCTACAACACGGGGCTTGAGGAGCTCTACGACCACGCGGCCGACCCGCATGAGTGGTGGAACATCGCCGGCGAGCCGTCATCTCGCTCTCAGATTGATCGGTTCCGTGCGATGCTGTCGGATCGGATCGGGCTCGATCTGCCCTGAGCGCGTCACGCTGCGAGAGCGCTGGTTACTCGCAGGCCTCGAGGCTTTGCAGGTGCAGCAGCACGTCGCTCGCATCGAGCTGGCCGTCACTGTTCAGATCGACCGCGGTCGGGCAGGGCTCGGCTGCGAGGATCACGCTGTCGTAGGCGGTCTGCACCTGTGCGTTGGTCAAGAGTGTGTTCTGATAGAAGCGGTAGACGGCGATCAGTCCGGAGAAGGGGGCCGGCGTCAGGTTGCCGACCATGCTCGATGTGACCTGGCCGAGGCCCGAGGGGTTGCCGCCGGCCCAGCGGTCGGCCGAGCCCGTGGTGCCGGAGGTCGCGGGCTGCCCATCGAGGAAGAGCTTGAGCTCGCCGGTGTTGACGTTGATCGACGCGACGGCCTGGTGCCAGCCGGTGGTGATGGGCGTCGAGATCCGGACGACGCTCGGCGATCCGTTCTTGACATCGAGGTGGAGCTGGCCGCCCTCGACGAGCAGCGCCGCGCCTCGTCCGCCGCCGCCAGCTTCCCAGAGGATCTGCTGCGGGCCGGTGGAGTCTGCCTTGAACCAGAGCTCGATCGTGCTCGATGTGCGCGACGGGTCCTCGTAATCCGCGCTGGTCGCGCCCGCGGCCGGGAAGCGGTACGCGGCGTTGACCAGATCCGATGGTCCGTCGGTGACGGCTTCGGGTGAGAGCGGCCCGCTGAAGGTCCAGACGCGCGAGCCGTCGGTGCCGGGGGCGGCGAGGTCCCAGGTGCCATCGCCAGGGACGTCGCTCCAGGCTTCGTTGTTGACGCGGATGCCCGCGGGCAGCGCGGGCCCGCCGCCGCCGCAGCCCTGCGCGGCGTCGAGTGCCCGGAGGAAGCCGAGCGTGTCGAGGAACTCGGCGTAGCCGTCGTTGTTGATGTCGCCGTCGCAATCGAGCGGGCCTCGGATCCGGAGCCTGCCCGCGCCCGAGAAGAGCTGGGGGTGGCTTCCGGCGTCGAAGAACTCGCCGAGCAGCGGCACGCCATCGGCCGCGACGGTGCCAACGATCTCGACGCCTTCGAAGTCGAGCGTGACCGGGGCGGGGGCGGCTGCGGCTGGGGTTTCGATGTCGAGCAGGCTGGCGTTGCCGAGCAGATCGGGCGATGAGCCGCCGGCGGGCGCGGTAAGCGTGAGGGCTGCGTCGCTCGCGACGTGGATCATCGCGGGGCCGAGGTTGCCCGCGTCTCGCACGGTGACGCTTCCCTGGTCGATGGCGAACTCGCCCGTGAGGTCGACCTTGCCGGTGATGTCGAGGTGAAAGGAGCCGGTCTTCATGGAGCTCCTGCCGGCGCGCTCTTCGAACAGGCCGCCCGAGACGATCAGCGTCTGGTCGCCGGCTCCGCCCAGGACCACGTCGTCCCATGCGTGCAGCTCGAGCGCGATTTCGGCCGGGTGCTCGCCGGGGCCGGTTGCGTCGGCATCCATCGTGACGCTTGGCGGGGTGCCGCCGAGTGAGTTGGACAGCAGGATGGGCAGCCCCGTGATGGTGGCGGCGGAGTCGCCTGCGCCGGTGTGCGTGCCGGCGAAGGTGATCGAGTTGGCGATTGCTTTGAGCTGGTTGGGCCTTGCGAGGGCGCTCACGGCGGTGTAGGGCGAGGCGTTGGTCGGGAAGGTCAGCCGAAGGTTGGCGTAGGCGTCGCGTGGGAAGAGCGTGGCGGTTGCGGGTGAGCCGCCCTCGGCTTGCCAGGCGTTGGCGTCGGTCCAGCCGCCGGTCCCGACGGCCGCGGCCCGGTAGACGAACCCGTCGATGAGCGGGTTAACGTCAGTTGCTCCCCAGCGTGGCTTTTTGTACTGCGTCTCGAAGGAGTTCATGATGTCGGTCATGGCTTCGACGACGTCGGGGAACGTGTTGTTGAGGACGTTGTTTTCGGCCGGGTTGCCCACGATGTCGTAGAGGAACGGGCCGCCGATGTTTTCGATGGTGAGCTTGAAGTCTCCGGCGCGGGCCCCGGCGACGATGGGGTTGTTGCCTCGGACGAAGAAGTTGTCCCGCGGCGGGCCGGTCTGGATGCCGTTGAGGAACGGGAGCAGGTCGACGCCGTCGGTAAAGTCGCTGGGCCCGATGGGCTGGCCGGCGAGCGCGAGGAAGGTGGGGGTGAGATCGACCGAGTCGACCGCGAAGTCGAAAGACTCGCCGGTTGTCGGGATGCCGGGTCCGGCCATGGACATCATCACGCGGATGCCGCCGTCGAAGGTGTCGGACTTTTTGCCTCGGAGGGGGAAGTTCCGCGCTGTGTTGGCGGTCTCGCCGCCGTTGTCGTTCATGAAGCAGATGACGGTGTTGTCGATGATGCTGTCGCTGGTATCGCCGTCGCCGTTCGGGTCTTCGAGGCTGTCGATGATGGTCTGCACGCCGTCGTCGAGGCCGATCATCATGGCCGCGTAGGTCCGGCGGTTGCCGGTGTATCCGAGGCCCAGGTTGTCGACTCGTGTGAAGTATTCCTGCGTGGCCTGCAGCGGGCCGTGCGGCGCGGTGAACGAGGCGACGGCAAAGAATGGCTGGCCCGTGGTGGCGCGTGACCCGATGTAGTCGGCGACCTCGTCTGCGGTGACGTCCGTGACGTATGCGCCGGCGGGGTAGGCGCTCTCAAGATTGGTATCGGTGATCAGGTTGGTCTGCGGGTCGAGGGTCATCTCGCGGATGACCTTGGTGTAGTTCGATTCGTTGCCGAAGAAGTAGTTGCGCGAGCCCGAGGTGAGGCCCCAGAAGTAGTCGATGCCGTGGCGGACGGGCAGGTTGCCCTCGTTGATAACGGCTCCGCCCTGCACGACGTCCTGCTCGGTGCCGAGGTGCCACTTGCCGAAGTAGCCGACGTGATACCCGGCGTCGCCGAGCCGCTCGAACATCGTTGTGTCTTCGAGCAGCAGGCCCTCGACGACGCTATCGGCCGCGTTGAGCGACGCGGGGTTGTTGTTGTCGTAGCCCGTGCGCTGGTTGTGCTGTCCGAGGAAGGTGCGTGCGCGGCTCGGGCTGCAGACCGGTGCGGTGTAGGCGGCGCGGAACCACCTTCCGCGGTCGGCGATGGAGTCGAGGGCGGGCGTGGGGATCTCGCCGTTGCCCTGGTCGTTGAAGCCGAAGTCGGCCCAGCCGGCGTCGTCCGAGATGATGAAGACGATGTTCGGCTGGGTCGTGCCCTGTTGATGCGCGGACGCGGCGGCGGGAACCAGCGCAGCGAGGACTGAGGCGGCCGCGGACCGGAACGCCCGGCGGATCGGAGCGGGGGAGGGATCATTACGCACGTGCAGTCTCCTTCCCCCGGCGAAACTCGGGGGGCTCTTTGTCCGATCGGGTCGCCGCGGCCCCCGCTGCAGCTTGGCAGAGAGGAGAATCGCGGTTGTGTTTGCTCCGCCGATCGCCTTTAGCGGCGGCGGCGGGCGGCGGCGAGGCCTCCGAGGCCCAGCAGGGCCGCGGTGCTCGGCGCGGGGATGGCCGTGCCAGCAAAGGTGAAGTTGCCCCACTGGTTCCCGCCGTTGGCGTTGCCGACGCGGTTGCCGTTGTTGATGTTGATCCGGCGGGCGTTCGAGGGCTGGGGGCCGTTCTTGAGCCTGATCGAGCCGCCGTCGCTGCTCAGCCGGAACGCGAAGCCGGATGCGTCGGCGATGAAGTTGATCGGGCTATCAAACACGGCGCCGGCAACGAACACGCCGGTGTTGAAGAGGTCGAAATCGATGGTGGTCGAGCCGAGGAGCGTCTCGTCGGCGAGGCCGCCGAACTGCTCGGGGTTGCCGCCGCCGCCGAGGCCGTAGATCTCGAGCGTAAAGGTGCCGTTCTGCGTGTTGTTGACGGTGTTCTCGTTGTTGGCCCAGATCGGCAGCGCGAGGCCGGTGAGTGAGACCTGATCGCCCGGGTTCCAGAGGCCGCCGATCTCCCAGGCGACGAACGCCTCGGTGCCGAGGTCGGCGCGGAGGTCGGAGCCGCCGAGCTGGGCCTCGTCGATGAGGAGGTTCGGTCCGAGGTCGCCCGGCATGAACATGCTGAACGAAGCCTGGCCAGCGGTCGTGGCGGCGATCAGGCAGGCACCGGTCATGGTGGCGAAGTGCTTCATCTCTTGTCTCTCCATGGGCCCCTGTGAGGGCCTTGCTGCGAACGAACGGGTCTTTCATCGGCGCTGCGAACGCCGCGGTATGGGATGATACAGCATGCGGTTGTCGACAGCAACAATTTCTTGTACTGTTTCAGTGGATACCGAACGGCGGTGTCGCGAATTTGTAAGCATCCTGATAGGATTCCCATGGGCAGGCACGTGTCTTCGCTTCGATCGCGCGGTGTCTTCGCCACGGTTCTCTTGGTCACGCTGGCCGCGTGCGCTGCTCGCGGGCAGAACGATCCTGATCGGCGGCCGAACGTGGTGTTTCTCTTGGTCGACGACCTCGGCTGGCGTGATCTGGGGTTTCAGGGCTCGCTGTATTACCGGAGCCCGCGGATCGATTCGTTGGCTGAGGAGAGCGTGCGGTTCGAGCGGGCGTATTCGGCGAGCCGGGTCTGCAGCCCGTCTCGGGCGTCGATCATGACAGGCCTGATGCCGACGCGGCACGGGATCACGACATGGATCGGTGATCGCAGCGGCGAGGCGTGGCGTCGGAACGGGCGGCACGACAGCCACCTTCCCCCGGAGTACACCAGATCACTCCCGCGCGAGTTGCCGACACTGGCTGAGGTCTTCCGTGACGCCGGGTACTCGACGTTCTTTGCGGGCAAATGGCATCTTGGCAGCGAGGGCTCGTGGCCCGAAGACCACGGGTTCGACATCAACGTTGGCGGCTGGGACGTCGGCTCGCCCATCGGAGGGTTTTTCGCTCCCTGGGAGAACCCCAACCTGCCGTCGGGCCCGGCTGGCGAGTCGCTCACGCTTCGGCTCGCGGAGGAGACTGCATCGTTTATCGAGTCGGCGGGTGACGAGCCGTTCTTCGCGTTCTTGTCGTTTTACGCGGTGCACGGGCCGATCCAGACGACGCGCGGGCTCTGGGCCGAGCACCGTGACCGCGCTGAAGGGCTGGGCGTCGACGGCGAGCGGTTTGTGTTTGACCGGCGGGCGAATGTGCGGATCGTGCAGGACTGCCCGATCTACGCGGGCATGATCGAGACGGTCGACGACGCCGTGGGCATCGTGCTCGATCAGCTCGAAGCAAGCGGGGTCGCTGATCGGACGATTATCTGTCTGACCTCGGATAACGGGGGCGTGTCGTCGGGGGACGCGTTTTCGACGAGCAATGTGCCGCTGCGAGGCGGCAAGGGCATGCAGTGGGAGGGCGGCATCCGCGTGCCGGCGATCCTGCGGGCACCGGGGATCGCGCCGCGGAGCGTGGGCACGCCCATGCACGGGGCCGACTGGATGCCGACGCTCGCCGAGCTTGCGGAGATCGAAGCCGACGTCGATGTCGATGGCGTGAGCCTCGCGGACACCATGCGTGGGACGCCGGCCTGCGATCGCAGCCTGTACTTTCATTACCCGCACTACGGGAACCAGGGCGGCGAGCCGTCATCGGTCGTCATCGAGGGCCGGTGGAAGCTGATCGAGTACCACGAAGACGGACGGGTCGAGCTGTACAACCTCGAGACTGATCCCGGCGAGGGGGTTGATCTCCATCAGGATGAGCCGGAAGTTGCTGCGGCGATGCGCGCCGATCTGCGCGATTGGCTCGACGAGACCGGGGCCCGCATGCCGCGCCCCGATGAGACGTTCGACGCCGCCAAACGCGAGGCGTTGCTGACGCGGCTTCGCGAGAACCAGCGGCAGAGCCTCGAGCGCCGGCACGCCGGGTTCGTCTCGCCGGACTACGACCCCGGGAACTGCTGGTGGGGGAGCATCCCGCCGGAAGACTGCGACGGGGCCGGCGAATGACCGGGCGTGCGTTTCGGCTCAGCACACCGGCCCTTGTCCTTGTCCGTGTCCTTGCGGGCTTGATCTCGGTGTGTCTGAGCGCCGCGGCGTGTTCGCAGGGTCCGGAAGAGCGTCCGCCGAACATTGTCTTCATCCTCGTTGATGATCTGGGCGTCGGCGATCTGTCGTGTTATGGGCAGACGCGTTGGCAGACGCCGCGGCTCGATCGGATGGCTGACGAGGGCATGCGCTTCACGGCGGCTTACGCCGGGAGCACGGTGTGCGCCCCGAGCCGGGCGGCACTCCTCACCGGCTTTCACACCGGCAGGCTGCACATGCGGGGCAACGGCAAGGTCGCGCTGCGCCCCGACCCCCTCGATGTCACCATCGCGACCCGGCTCCGAGGCCTGGGGTACGCGACGGCGATGGTCGGGAAGTCGAGCGTGGCGTGCAACAGCGCCGACGCCGAGCTGCCGCACGCGAAGGGCTTCGATGAGTTCTACGGGATCCTCGCGCACGCTGCGGCGCACCGGCACTACCCGCGCACGATCGTTGCGAACGCAGAGACCATCGCGCTCGACGGCAACGAAGGGTTCACGGGCGCGCAGTACGCCAGCGAGCTCTTTGTTGATCGGGCGATCGAGTGGATGGCGGAGCGGAGTGCCGATCGGCCTTTCTTTCTGCATCTGTCCATCACGGCGCCGCACGCTGATCTGATCGCCCCGGAGAGGTTCGTCGCGCCGTTCCGCGGGCGATGGCCCGAGACGCCCCATACGACGAGCGGGTATTACCACCAGGCCGAGCCGCTCGCGGCCTACGCGGGGATGGTCTCGTTCGTCGATGACTCAGTCGGGCGTGTGCTCGATGCGCTCACGGAGCTCGGCATCGACGAGGACACGGTCGTGTTCTTCGCGTCTGACAACGGCCCTCACGGCGAGGGCGGCGCGGACCCCGACGCGCTCGATTCCAACGGGTCCTTGCGTGGCGGCAAGCGTGCGATGTTTGAGGGCGGCATCCGCACGCCGCAGATCGTGCGCTGGCCCGGCCGCATCGCGCCCGGATCGACGTCGGATCTGCCGACGGCTTTCTGGGATTTCCCGGCGACAGCGCTCGAACTCGCCGCCGGCGGTCCGCTGGAGGAAACCGACGGGCTCTCGATCGTGCCCACGCTTCTCGCGGACGGCTCGCCGCAGCGCGAGCACGCGTACCTGTACTGGGAGTTTCACGAGCAGGGCGGGAAGCAGGCGGTGCGGATGGGCGAATGGAAGGGCATCCGCCGGAACGTCCGGGCGAGGAGCGATCGGCCGATCGAGCTCTATCACCTGCCGACGGATCCCGGCGAACGGAGCGACGTCGCCGAGGATCATCCGGCGGTGGTCGCGCGCATCGAGGCGGCGATGGCAGAAGCGCACGAGCCGTCGGATCGGTTCCGGTGGGGCAAATGAGCAGCACGGGGCGCGGGGCACTGGAAAGGGTTGACATGATGTATCACGAAGCGGGGCGATCACTCATGAGGGCCGTGTGTGCGGTGGTCTTGGCCGTCCTGGTGGTCTTGGCGGTCATCGCGCCCGCGTTCGGATGTGCGTCGCAGCAAGCCGATGCTCCGCGTCCCAATATCTTGCTGATTTATCTCGACGACGTTGGGTACAACGATCTGAGCTGCTACGGCGCCGAGGCGATCGAGACGCCTCGTGTCGACGAGCTGGCGGCATCGGGCAGGCGGTTCACGCACGGGCACGCGGCGTCGGCAACGTGCACGCCGAGCCGGTTCTCGCTGCTCACGGGGCGGTATCCGTTCCGCAACGAGCGGGCGGAGATCCTGCCGGGTGACGCGCCGCTGCTGATCGAACCCGGGAGCCTGACGATCGCGTCGCACCTCGCCTCGGCGGGTTACACGACCGCGGTCATCGGCAAGTGGCACCTGGGTCTCGGCGAGGGAAACGTCGATTGGAACGGCAAGGTCAAGCCCGGCCCGCTGGAGATCGGGTTTGACGAGTCGTACTTGTTGCCGTCAACAAACGACCGCGTGCCCTGCGTCTATCTCGACGGGCACCGCGTCGAGAACCTCGACCCCGCCGACCCGATCACGGTGTCGTACGAAGCCAAGGTCGGCGACTGGCCCACCGGGACGGAGCGGCCCGACCTGCTTCGGTATGGCGCCGACCCGCAGCACTCGGGAACGATCATCAATGGGATCAGCCGGATCGGCTGGCAGCACGGCGGCACGAGCGCGCTCTGGAAAGACGAGGAGATGGTCGACCGCTTCACCGATCGCGCGATCGACTCGATGACGCGATGGTCAGAAGGCGACGAGCCCTGGTTTCTGTTTTTCAATCTGCACAACATCCACGTGCCGAGGCTGCCCAATGAGCGGTTCGTCGGAAAGAGCGGCCTGGGCCTGCGCGGGGACACGATGCTCGAGGCCGACGAGAGCATCGGTCGGCTCATCGATTCGCTCGATGCGCTGGGCATCCGGGAGAACACGCTCGTGCTGCTCTCGAGCGATAACGGCCCAGTGATGGACGACGGGTACGCGGACGGTGCTCTGGAAGCCAACGGCGACCACGATGGATCGGGCGTGTATCGCGGCGGGAAGTACACGCTGTGGCAGGGCGGGACGCGGGTGCCGTTCATCGCGAGCTGGCCCGGCACGATCGAGCCCGGCGCATCGGGTGCGATGGTGACGCAGGTCGACCTGCTCGCGACGGCCGCTGCGCTTGCGGGTGCGCCGCTCGACGCGCCGGCCATCGGAACCATCGACAGCCGGGACATGACGCCCGCGCTGCTGACGCCCGAGGGCCCCGGCCGGGACACGATGGTCACGCAGGGCGTGCTCGGGCTCTCGCTGTATCAGGGAACGATGAAGTACACCGCGGCCAACCAGGCTCGCCGGAACTTTGGCCGGCATTGGTCGACCGCCAAGCACGATCAGCCCGGCAACCCGCTGCGAAGCCCGCCCGCGAACATGGGTGCGTTCCTCTTCGACATCGCGGCCGACCCCGGCGAGGAAACGAATCTCGCAGTCGACCGGCCCGAGCAGGCCGAGGCGATGCGTTCGCTGCTGGAAGCCATCGTGGCTGACCCGTCGGCGGGCGGGTGAGTCGCCCGGGCCTCGCGCGGGTGGCTCTTCGCGCGACGCACCTGTCATGCGTGCGCGTGCCGGCCAATGATCTCGCATGCGAATGCTCACAATTTCGTCGATGATTCTGCTCGCGGTTCTCACGCTGCTCGTAGCGGCGTGCACCTCGGCGCCGGCGGTTGAGCATTCGGAGGCCGACACAATGAACGACGCGGAGGCGGCGTCTGCCGCGCCGCCCGAACGGATCCGAGCGTGGATGGATCGTCTGACCGTTGATCACGAGTACGACCCTGCCACCGGGTTTATCGTCGCGCGGGAGGTGGTCGAACTGCCGGAAGTTGTGTCGTCGGGGCCTCCGGTGCGCGAGGCGATCTCCAGGGGCGTGAGCGAGTCGCGCGCGGTGGTCGTCTTTGCGACGGCCGACCGCTGCGCACCATGCCAGCAGTACAAGCGGTCGGCGATCGGAGATCCGGCGGTGATCGCTGCGCTTGCCGACCCGGGCCTGATCGTGACGCACGTCGAGGTCGATCGCGAGACCGAGGCCGCGGGGGAGATGCTCGGCAGCCTCGCTATACCGATGACGTATCTCTTTCGTGACGGCGTGATCGTCTCTGAGCTGCGAGGGCAGCGCTCGGCGGATGAGCTGCTGGCGTGGCTTGAGGCGGCGAACTGATGCACACTCGCCCGGCGATGCAGCCTGACACGGCTCAATCCGAGATGCGCGAGAAGCCGGCTGTCGAGGCGATCGGCGCGGTGTATGACTACGCCGCCGGCCGTCGCCGCGCGGGGCGGCGGATCGGCCCGGTCGACCTTGCCGTGCATCCGGGCGAGCGCGTCGCGGTCATCGGGCCGAACGGTTGCGGCAAATCCACCCTGATCCACCTGCTCTCCGGCGCGTCGACGCCGCACGAGGGGCGAGTGCGCTGGTTCGGCGGAGGGTTGACGACCGAGGCCAGACGCCGAATCGGCGTGGTGTTCCAGTCGCCCTCTCTTGATGCGTTGCTGACGGTGCGCGAGACGCTCCGCCTGGCGGGTCGGCTGCTGAGGATGCCCCGGGCCGACATCGAGCGTCGCACGCGTGAGCTCGTCGGCGAGCTCGGGATCGAGGATCGGATCGACAGCCGGATCGGCACGCTGAGCGGCGGGCTCGCCAGGCGGGTCGACCTTGCGCGTGCGATCATGCACGGGCCCGGGCTGCTCTTGCTCGACGAGCCCACGGCCGGGCTCGACGACGAGTCCGCCGCCGCGTTCAACACCATGGTCGACGGCCTCGCGCGGTCGGGCGTGGCCGTCGTTGCTGCGACGCACACGCTCGACGAGGTTCGGCTCTCGCACCGCGTCGTGGTAATGATCGGAGGGCAGGTGGGCATCGACGAGTCCGACGCCGGGTCGCACCATGACCGGCCCGCACGCGCGGTGATGTTGACCGGCGACGCGGAGCGACTCGGCGGAGCGCTCGCGTCATCCGAAGCCGAGCACATGGGCGGCGGCACGTGGCGGCTCGACCTTGCGGCCGCATCAGATGAGTCGATCGCGTCTGCGCTGCGGGCGGCAGCTGAGGCAGGGGGCCAGGTGACGACGGCCGACGGATCGATGCAAGGCTACTTCGCCGAGGCCGAGCGTCGGCTTGCTGCACCCGCACCAACACCAGGATTGGCTCAGGTCTCGCGTGGCGAAGCATGAAATCAGCACCGATCGAACACGACGCGCCTGCTCGCCCGACTGCTCACACGACTGGCGAACACGCCGAGACGGCGGCATCGCGAGCAGCGCTGGGGCTTCCCGCCGCGTTTGCCGCGATCATCAGGCGAGACATCGTGCTGCTTGTCCGGCGGCCGTCTCGGATCGTGGCGACGGTCCTTACGCCGGCGCTGCTCTGGGCGTTCTTCGCCAGCGGGTTTGCCGAATCGGTCGCAGCGGGCGGAGCTTCGGCGGGAGAGGCCTACACGCGGTCGCTCGCGGCGGGCGCGGCGCTGCTGGTGGTCACGTTCGCTGCGATCTTTGGCTCGCTCGGTTTGATCCGCGATCGGGAGACCGGCTCGCTGCAGGCGGTGCTCGTCGGGCCGACACCGCGATGGCTCGTGATCTCGGCGCGTGTCGCGTCCGGTGCGTTGCTCGCGTGGCTGCAGGCGTCGGTCATGCTTGTCGCAGCCGGGTGGCTCGGCGAAGGCGTGCGAGTCTCTGGCATCGCTGTCTCGGCGCTCATGCTGGCGATGACTGCTGTCGGGCTTTCCGGCGCGTGCACCGCGCTCGCGTGGCATTTCCGTTCGATCGAGGGCTTCCACGGCGTCATGGCCGGTGTGCTCATGCCGGCGTGGATGCTGAGCGGTGCGGTGTTCCCGCCCGATGCGGCCGGCGATGCCGTGACTGTCCTCATGGCGATCAACCCGCTCTCGTACGCCCACGGCGCGATCGCCGGTCCTCTCGGCGTGCCCGGGAGCGGCCCCGGGGAGCATGTCGTGACGATCCTCTTCGGGGTCATCGGCGGCATCGCGGCGGTCGCGGCGGCCAGGGGCGATGCCAAGCGGTAATCGCCTTGTCGCGATGCTGCCCGTGCAGCGTGTTGAGCTCGGCAGCTATTGAAACTGCTCGACGATGCCGGAGATCGATGCGCGGGCATCGCCGAAGAGCATGCGAGCGTTCGGCAGCTTGAAGAGCGAGTTCCCGACGCCGGCGAAGCCCGAAGCCATGCTTCGCTTGAGAACGATCGCCGTCTTGGCATGATCGACATTGATAATGGGCATGCCGTAGAGCGGGCTGGAGGGGTCCTCGCGTGCGTCGGGGTTGACCACGTCGTTCGCGCCGATCACGAGGGCGACGTCCACGATACCCATGCTGTCGTTGACGTCCTGCGGCTCGCAGAGCATGTCGTACTCCACGCCGGCCTCGGCGAGCAGCACGTTCATGTGCCCGGGCATCCGGCCCGCGACCGGGTGGATGACGAAGCGCACGTCGGTGCCGTTTGCCGTGAGGAGCTGCGTGAGCTCCTTGACGGCGTGCTGCGCCTTGGCGACCGCCATGCCGTAGCCCGGGACGATGATCACGGAGCGGGCGGCTTCGAGCATGAGGTAGGTGTCGGCCGGGTCGATGGGCTTGACGGTCCCCGTGGCTTCCTTGCCGCCGCCGCTCGCGGTCGCCGAGCCGAAGCCGGCAAAGAGAACGTTTGTGATCGAGCGGTTCATGGCCTTGCACATGACCTGCGTCAGCATGAAGCCGCTCGCGCCGACGAGCGTGCCGGCGATCATGAGCGCCGGCTGCGCGATCGCGGTGCCGGCGAGTGCCGCGGCGATGCCGGAGTAGCTGTTGAGCAGCGCCACGACCACGGGCATGTCGC
>JBCBNT010000018.1:0-41347 GCA_039821685.1 Planctomycetota bacterium
CATCGTGCTCCTGGTCGACGAGCGCCCCGAAGAAGTCACCGACTTCAAGCGTCAGACCGCCGACTCGGTCGAGGTCGTCGCCAGCACCTTCGACGAGCAGAGCTCGCGGCACGTGCAGTGCGCCGACATCGTCATCGAAAAAGCCAAGCGCATGGTCGAGTTCGGCGACGACGTGGTCATCTTCCTCGACTCGATCACACGCCTCGCCCGCGCGTACAACTCCGAGATCCCGCACTCCGGCAAGATCATGTCCGGCGGCATCGACGCCAACGCCCTCCAGAAGCCCAAGAAGTTCTTCGGGGCAGCCCGCGCGATCGAAGACGGCGGCAGCCTCACCATCATCGGCACCGCGCTCGTCGACACCGGCTCCAAGATGGATGAGGTCATCTTCGAGGAGTTCAAGGGCACCGGCAACTCGGAGCTGCACCTCGACCGCCGGCTCGTCGAGAAGCGGACCTATCCCGCCATCGACGTGGCCGCCTCCGGCACACGCCGCGAAGAGCTGCTCATGGACCCGAAGGAGCTCGAGCTGACGTACAAGCTCCGCAAGGTCCTCTCGGACATGAACGTGGTCGAGGCGATGGAGCTGCTCAAGAGCCGCCTCGGCAAGAGCAAGACCAACGCCGAATTCCTGATGACCATGGCGCTCGGCTGATCTCGCGATAGAGTGGCCCGGCCGCCCAACGCCCCCTCGTCGTTCGGTCGCCGAAAGGTCGGATCGGATACGCTCTTGGGATTCCCGGAGCTCCCCTTGCCGATCATCCGCCGCTTCAGCCTGACGCTGCTCTCGGTCCTCGCGACCCTGTGGGCCGTCGTGCTGGTTGTCACGGGCCTCGCGGTCGCGGTGCACGGCGTGCCGAGGTGGATCGACGCGTCGAGCGGGGTCGGCACCGTTGGCTGGCGGGCGCTCGGCGCCGCGATGTTCTGCGGCGGCCAATTCGTCTTCATGTTCATGGTTGCCGACCGGCTCTTTCCCCGCGCGACCCGCCGACCCGTGACCTGGGTCTGCGAGATCGGGATTGTTTTCATCGGAATGCTCGCCCTGGCGATCGCGCTCGTCGCTTCGGCCGTACAAGGATCGCTATGACCCGCCAACCCGCCCCGATATCGCCGGTCCGCATCTTCAGATCTGTCGTGCCTGCCATGTCTGTCACGTCTGTCATGCTCTTGACGCTCGGCCTGCTGTCGCCCGCCGGAGCCGCCGCCGGCTCCGCGTCGCTCTCACAACCGGAGGCAGAAGAGCGCAGCCAGCTCAGCCCCGAGCAGCGCGCAGCGATCGGGCGGCAGATCGCCCGCATCGGCATCATCGACTACCGCTCTCAGTCCGAGCCCAGCCCCGCAGACGCGGAGATATCTGCCGCGGTCCTCTCGTTCGCCTCGGGCTTCAGGCCCGACGATCCCATCCTGCTGAGGTACCTGATCGCCGCGGAACGAGCCGCGGGCGACGAGCAGGCCGTGATCGATGCGACCGCGAGCCTGGTCAGGCTCGACCCGGAAGACGAGGTCGCCCAGCTACGGCTCATCTCCTGGAGCATCAGCCGCAAGCAGACCACCGACGAGCGGCTCGCCGCCTACGCCGAGTGGCTCGACGGCCGCGGCCGCGACTTCCTCGCCGACTCGCCCGCGATCGCCAGCCGGCTCGCGCTCGACGCCGCGCTGCTGCACCGGGAAGACGGCGACGACGAGGCATTCATCGGCCGCCTCGCGCAAGCCACCCGGCTCGACTCGAGCAACAAAGAGGCCGCCGCGCTCGCCGCCGCCGTGTTCGGCCAGCGCTCGCAAGACCCGGTCGCGCGCCTTGAGCTTGCGATCAATCTGCTGCTGGCCGATCCCGTGGACCCGGCGCTGCACCTCGCTGTCGCCGAGCAGCTCGCCGAGCGCCGCGCGTTCGATCAGGCCCGGCGGTTCTTCAATCTCGCCGCGGCGCTCTACCGCCTCGCGGGCACGGATACCGAGACGCCTCAGTTCATCGAGGCCCGCACCTCGCTCGATTGGCACACGGACGGGCCCGAGGCAGTCCTCGCCAACTTCGAGCGGCAGCTCCGGAGCCAGCGCGCCGCCGCCAAGCGACGCATCGATCAGCTCATCGAGCTCGGCCAGCCCGTGCAAGACGAGCTCCGGCCCGAAGACATCCGCCTCGACCTCGAACGCGAGCGGTTCCGCCTCTACGCCGCGCTCGCCCTCGGCGACCGCATCGTTGCCGAGCGATCGATCGAGGATCTGGACGCATCGACAACGCCCGTCCTCGACCGCATCGGCGACCTGCTCGCCTCGACCGACCAGAGTGATACCCAGAGCCGCAACGCGCTCGTCCAGCAGGGGATCCAGCTCGGCGTCTCAACGATCGTCGCGAGGCTCGTCGCCGACGTTGAGTCGCGCGTCGCCGCCGACAGCCTCGCACGGCTCATCGGCACGTGGGGCGACGCCCTCGGCGATCAGACGGCGGTGCTCGAAGCCGCGGCCCGCTTCCGGCTCAACGGAGCCGATGCCTCGCTCGACGAGCTCGCGGACTTCGCCGATCGCACCGCGCTCGGCGCCCTTTTCTACGGTCTCGCCCTCGAAGAGCTGGGTCGGAACGACGAAGCGATCGAGCAGTTCCAGCGCGCCGCCGACGTCGCGCCGCTCAAAGCGATCGGGGTCCTGGCCGACGCCAAGGCCGCGGGTCTCCGCGGCCGCCCGGCGGCTGAGCCGCAGAGGACCGGCGAGATGCGTTCCGTCGCCGAGGCCGTCCCCAACTGGATCGACACCCTCGCCGCCGGGCCCCGCTCGTTCATGCGTTTGTCGGCGGGGGTCGAGCAGGACTTCTTGCCCGCGACTGCAGAGGCCGTCGTCACCCTCGAGTTCCGGAACACCCTGCCGCGCCCGCTCGGCATGGGCGGCGATCGCCCCATCGGCACCCGGCTCGCGCTGATTCCCCGCATCGACATCGCCTCGCACCAGCTCCGCGGCGCGGTCGACCCCGAGGTCGTCGATGCCCATCGCAAGCTCAGGCTCGCACCGGGCGAGGCGGTCTCCGTCCGCGTCTGGCCCGATGCCGGGGCCGCCGGCCTGATCCAGGACATCAAGGCAGGCCACCGGGTCCGCTCGCGATTCAACGCGCTCCAGAACTTCCAGGTCGGCCAAGGCGTGCCCTACCAGCGTGGCCCGCTCTCGCTCGCATCGGAGACGCCGCTGATCACGCGGGTCCCTCTTACCCAGGCGACGCTCCCGGCCCAAGACCTCGTCGCATATGCACGCACGGCCGATGAGCCGGCGCTCGTCGAGTTCCTGCCCGCGTTCCGCGCCGCCCTCGCCGACGTCGACTACCCGCAAGGACAGCTCAGCGCAGCCGACGCCGCCGAGCTCGCAGGCGTGATCGCTGCGCGCTACCCCGGGCTCTCGCTCGACACCCGCGCAGCCATCGTTGCCATCATGCCCCCTGCCCGCATGCGGCAGGAGCTCGCACCGCTCGATCGCGTCGTCCTGCAGGAAACCGACCCGCTCCTCGCCGGGGTCGCGCTCGTTTCCCGGGTCACCTCCGCGAGCGACCCCTCGATCGCCGAAGCCACGAACTCCGAGGATCCCGCGCTCGCAGGGCTCGCGCGGGCGCTCGCCGCCAGGCTCCGGCTCGGCGATCCCGATGGCTTCGCCTTCTTGCCGGCCCCGCCGAGCTTTTTCCCCGCTGATGACGAAGCGGACACCGGGCGGGACAGGTGAGGGTTCCCGGCGGGCGCCGGGCCCGCGCCGCGATTGGTTTCGCGGTCGGGCTGGTGCTCCTCGCCGCCGCCGTCTGGGTGCTCGCGTCAAACGGCGTCGCCTTGCAGAGCGCCCGCGACTCCGCTCGGGGAGCGTCGGTCTGGCTGCTCGCGCTGCTCGTCGTGCTCCCGGCGGTCAATGCCGCGCTCGTCGCGTGGTCGTTCCACGTGCTGATGGCCCGCTTCGGACGCGTGCCGCTGAGCGATATGCTCGCGCTCATCGGCTCTGCCTGGCTCTTGAACTACCTGCCGATGCGTCCCGGCCTGATCGGCAGGCTGGCGTACCACAAGGCCGTGCACAAGGTCGGCTTCCGGCAGTCGGTCGCGGTGTCCGTTGCCCTCGCGCTCATGACAGGTCTCGCGGCCGCCCATCTGCTCGGAGTCTGGGTCGCCTTCCGCGCGGACGTGCCCGTCGGCATCACTGTCAGTATCGCCTCGGTCATCTTGGTTGTGCTCACCGCAAACATCGCCGCGGATCGAAGCCCAGCGGGGGCTGTCCCCCGCGGAGCGCTCCGCGTCGCGCTCGTCCTGCGATACGCGGACCTCGCGGTCTGGTCGCTCCGGCTCGTCGTCGCCTTCGAGGTCATAGGCCAGCCGATCCCGATCATGGTCGGCGTGCTGCTCGCTTCGGTGATCCAGCTGGCTTATCTCTTCCCGCTGACCGGCTCGGGGCTGGGCGTGTCGGAGTGGGCGGTCGCGGTCGTTGCGCCGCTCGCGATTGCGATCGATCCGCCCGCGGCGATCGCGGCTTCGCTGCTCGGCCGCGTGGGCGAGCTGATCGCCGCCGTGCCGGCCGGCCTGATCGGCAGCGCCTCCATCGCCCGCCGCCGACGCGGCTCGCGCTCCGGGCACATGCCCAGCCCATCGACCGAGACCAGCCAACACACGGGCAACGATCCGAACCGATGATCGCGCGACAGAGGACTCTGCGTCGCGCCCATTCATGATCGCGATGTCCCTCGAATCCGTCGTGAATCGGCCTCGATGGTCCGCTCGCGGGCTCGTGCCGCTAGCCTTTCGCCTCCCTCGCATCTGCCAAGCCCGCCCGATCGGAGTCGCTTTCGAGTGTTCCTCTTTGTCGTGTATGCCCTGCTGATCTGGTACGCCGCATTCCGGTGGCGTCGGCACGTGGCCGGCGTCGTCACGATCGTCGGCGGCATGATCGTCATGCACCTGTTCAACATCGTGCACGGCGACATTGCCGATTCGCTCGGCTACGACGAGAACATCTTCCGCGGCCTGATGTATCCCTACATGGGCCTTGTCGCCGCCGTCGGGATCTACCTTTTCTGTTTCCCGAAAGAGCTGCCCCGCGGCACGCTCCACTGCCGGGCCTGCTGGTACGACCTGTCTGACATGGAGGGCGAGTTCACCGAGCACACCCCGTGCCCTGAGTGCGGCACCACCCGCGCCGAAGCCCGCACCGGCAAAGGCCGCCGAGCCGCCAAGCGCCGTCGCTACCAAGAAGGAAACAGGCAGGCGCCCGAGATCCCGGGCATCGTGATCGCGTCCGCCGAGACGCACAGCGGTGCGCAGCCGGTAACCTCGCTAGCCGCCAACGACGCGAACACCAACGCCGATCAGCAGCACGCCGACCGGTAACCCCCCGATCAGCAGCCACCGCAGCAGGGCGAGACGACCATCGGCGATCGGCTGAACCGTGGGGGTCTCGAGCGCCGCAGCACCGCGCCCCAGCAGCTCGTCCGAGCCGGCCAGCCATTCAACACCCGCGAGGAACAGCTCGGCATTCCCCGGATGCTGCTGCACGATCCTGCCGTCGACCACCGCGGGCCGATCCGCGACCGAGTCGAACATCCACAGGTGCGACCCGACCACGATCGCCCGACCGAGATCTCCCCGATCGACCGCCCATGCGAACGCGACATCGCCCGGATCACCGCCCGCGACGATCTCGCCGTCTCGCGTGCCGCCCGGCGTTGGCTTCTCGCGGAGCATCGGCCGCTGCGACGCGGGCGTCACCCAGTAGCCGAGCCACTCGCCCTCCCGCCACGCGCGATCAACCCCTTCAACCGGAATCAGCCTTTCGAACGACGCATCGACCCCGCCGCGCTGCCGCCCGATTACCGAAGGCCAAGGCAGCAGCACGCCCAGCCCCTCGACGCTCGACGCCAGGCCCGTCTGCCCGGGCTCGGCCGCCGACTGATCTGCGGTCGGCACCAGGGTCTGCTCCCAATCGACCCGCCGCTGCGCACCCCGGCCCGTTTCACGAAGCACGGGCCGGCCCGTATCGGCTTCGAGTCCGAGCCGCGATACCGCGTCGGCCATCTGATCGGCCTGCCCCGTGCCCGGAAGCGTCGACGGCGCGAGGTTGACGAGCACCCGCTCGCCCGAATCGATGAGTCCCCGCAGCACGTCTGCCGTGCGAGCCGAGCGATCGACGCCGCCCGCCGCCGACGTGTCGATGCCGATCACCGCGTAGACGACCGGCCGCCCGTCCGCTGCCGCAGCTGCCGTCGCCCCGGGCCGCTCGGGCTCCATCGCCACCGGCCACTCGACCCATTCCACCCCTCGCAGCCCGCTCCGTCTGCGGAGCGAGGCGAACGGCGCGTCGGCCCCGCCCGCAAGCACGCGCCGCGTGCCGCCGTGCACCACAACCACCAGCGGCCGATCACTCGCGACCAGCGTGACCAATGCGTTCGTCACCAGCGACTCTGCCCGCCGCCCAGGGTCACGCACCGGCGCACCCGGAGCACTCGCCGGGAATAGGTCGTCCAGCGACACCGCAGCCACCCCGCCGCCGGCCGGCCCGAGCACGAGCAACGCCTCCGATGACGTCAGCGCCCCGACCACGCGCACCACACCCGGCAACGCGGCCGACTGCAGCGACGCGGAGGCAGACCCGAGCCGGTCAGATACTGCGCTGCAGCGATCCGCGAGGTCCGCCGCCCGCAAACGCGTCTCTTCGTCCGCGGATCCGTCGCCCCCGATCGCGATCAGACTGTCCGCCACCACCCGGAGCAGCGTCCGCACGGCATCGGCGCTCTCGACGAGCACGTCCCGCGCCGCCGCCAGGTCGGGCAACACCACGCCCGCGATCTCGCGCGACATCAGCGTGCCGAGCCCTTCCCGCATCGGCCCGATCTGATCCGCGGTCGCCCGCAACCGGGACGCTCGCGCCGCAAGATCGGCCGACTGCTCCCGTCCGACGCCGCCGCGCAGGGCCTCGATCCCCTCGGCGAGCCCCAGCAAATCCTGCTCGGCCGACGCGACCGACCCGGCCGCCCGCATCGTTCTGCTCGCCGCAGCCGCCACGCCGGCCTCGTCCCGGGCGGCGAGATCGACCACAAGCCGCTCAAACGACGCCAGCCCGGACGCCGACGACGTGTCGATCACAGACACGCCGAGCGCGTCGGACCGGCGATCGATCTCTTCGAGCACGTCGAGCACCCGACGCACCTGCACGCCCGGACGCGTCCGGCCCGACAGATCCGCCGCGAGCACGATCTCCGTCCCGGGCTGCGAACGCTCGAGTACACCCACCGTCCGCGGCGACAGCGCCAAACGCCCCGTCGCCGTCACGTCGAGTCGGAACGCATGAGACGAAGCCAGCACGTTGATGAGCACCGCGATGCCGATCGACAGAAGCGTGCCCGCAGCCGTCCAGCCAAGCCGACTCCCGAGCGCAGCGCTCCGATCCCGCGGCGTCACGCCCATCGCCGCACCCCGAGCACGATCGACACGAGCCACACAAACAGCCCGCTCACGCTCACAAAGAAAGCCACGTGCCCCGTGTCGATCACCCCCCGCGCGAAGTCATCGATCCGACGGCTCACCGACGCCGACGCCAACGCATCGCCGAGCCACGCCGGCACGTAGTTCGGAACGACATTCGTCACCAGCACCCACCCGACCAACGAAAGCACGGTCCCAAGAAACGCCAGCGTCTGGCTCTCCGTGAGCGCCGAGGCCAAGAGCCCCAGGCTCACGCACACTGAACCGAGCAAAAGCATGCTCAGCAGCCCGGCCGCCACGGGCCCCCAGTCGGGCCGGGGCTCGCTCACGCCCCGAAGCACCGCCGCATGCACGAGCATCACGCTCAGCATGCACGCCACAAACACCAGCCCAGCCGCATACTTTCCGAGCGCGATCTGCCACTCGGCAGCGGGGGAGCTGAGCACGATCTCGAGCGTCCCGGTCCGACGCTCCTCGCTCAAGAAGCGCATCGATACCGCCGGGCCGATGAGGATCACCAGCAACGTCGACACGCCGAACACACCGCGCATCGTCGCCGGCGACCCCGTCGTGAGCGACGCCACGGACAGCACCGCGCCCGTCAGGCACGCGAACAGCGCAATCACGATCCAGCCAACCGGGAGCCGGAATAGAGCCCCGAGCTCCCGCGCACCGACCGCCACCACCGGCCCAACGAGCGATCGCATCACCGCGAATCCTCCCCGGCCTGCTGCTCGCCGACCTGTCCCTCGGCGTCCTCGGCACCCGTCTCGGCCGATTCGAGCACGCTCACGAAGAGCGACTCGAGCGAGCCCCCGACCGCATCGGGCCGATCGGTGAGAAGCCGCAGCCGGCCGCCGCGAGACGTGATCGCCGCGCCCAGCCGTTCGACAGCCGACTGCCCGGGGAGTGGAGCGCCGTCATCCGTCACCTTGCTCCCCGTGAACCGGGTCCAGCCCGACCCCAGCGGCTCGGTCGAAACCTTCAGCCCCGGCACCACGAGCGGGCCGCCTTCCCCATCAACGCCAAACGCCTCAGCGACCGCACATCCCGCGCCGGGCTGGTGACGCACCGGCTCATCGGCGAGCACCCGGCCGCCGCCGATAATCACCACCCGCCCACAGATCCGCTCGACCTCCCCGAGCACGTGCGAGCAGATCAGCACAGTGCGATCCTCGGCAAGCTCCGCGATCAACGACCGGGCCTCGCGGAGTTGCGTCGGATCGAGCCCGTTCGTCGGCTCGTCGAGCACCAGTACGGGCGGCCCGTGCACGATCGCCCCGGCGAGCGCGACCCGCTGGCGGTAGCCCTTGCTCAGCGTGCCGGTGCGCTGCTTCGAAACGTTCCGCACCCGGCAGCGCTCGAGCGCTGCGTCGACACGATTCCGCCGCTCCCGCCGCGGCACGCCCGCCATCGCCGCCCGATGCAACACGAACGACCTCGCGGACATCTCGTTGTATACAGGCGCGGATTCCGGCAGGTAGCCCAGCGAGCGACGCGCTGCGATCGGGGCTGTCATCGTGTCGTGCCCCGCAATCGAAACCCGGCCCGCGTGCGGCTCGAGCACCCCGGCGATCATGCGGATCGTGCTCGATTTCCCCGCACCGTTCGGGCCCAGCAGGCCCAGCACTTCCCCGCGAGACACGCCCAGACTGACACCCCGCACCGCGTGCGTCCGGCCATACCAGCGGTGAATCTTGTCGACCGCGATCATCTCTTCCACACTAGACGGCCCCGACCGGCCGATATCTCTCATCAGCGCCGCGCCGGAATGACGCACCTTTCCGTGCAATCGGTCAAGAACACCGTCGAGCAGAAGGATCCATTCGCTACACTCCGGCGAACCGTTCCCAAGGTATCCACCATGGCCGATGTCAGACCCAAGGTCGTGATCCTGGCGTCAAGGTCAGACGCCACCCAAGAGCTCGCCGAGCTCCTCGGCGATCGGCTCGACATCGCCTTTGCCGACTGCCTCGGGCCCAAAGACGCCGACGCGTCGTTCGTCATCACCCCGGCCGACCCGGGCGGGCTCGGCACCTCGGGCCTCGGCGACCACGAGCGAGACATGCTCCTGGGCTGCGTCGGAGAGGCCATCTGCCTCGTGACCGCCGATGGGAAACTCCTCTGGAGCAACCGCATCTTCGGCACCATCCAGACCGACATCCGAGCCAAGGTCACAGCCGCCGCCGCCAAGGCGGCGACTTCGTTTTTGGGCAAGACCGTCGTCGACGACCGGAACCTCCCGGTCGTCCGTGTCGTCGTCGAGTCCGACGCCGGTCGGGTCTACGAGGTCCGCATCAGCCCGATGGTCGGTGAGGGCGCCCAGACGATGGGCGACCGCGCCGTCGGCGTCATCCGAGACATCACCAGCGAGAGCCAGTTCAAGCAGAAGATGAACGCCATCGATGAGGCCGGCACTGCCCTGAGCCGGCTCGATCGCGAATCCGTCCGCGACATGAACGCCGCCCAGAGGCTGAGGCTCCTCGAAGAGCGCATCGCCCGGGCCTCCAAAGACCTGCTCAACTACGACCACTTCGCCATCCGGCTTATGGACCCCTACACGCGGCGGCTCGAGACCACGATGAGCGCCGGCTTCCCGGTCGAAGCCGTCGAACTCGAGCTCTACCCCGCCGAAGAAGGCAACGGCATCATTGGGTACGTCGCCGCCACGGGCGAGCCCTTCGTCTGCCGCGATACCCGCTCATGCTCGAGGTACCTGCCCGGCGCGTCCGATGCCCGGTCCTCGCTGACCGTGCCGCTGAAAATCGACGACAAAATCATCGGCGTGCTCGATATCGAGTCGCTCGAGGTCGACGCCTTCGATGAGCACGACGTGCAGTTCGCCGAGATCTTCGCGCGGTACATCGCGATGGCGCTCCAGCTGCTCGACATGCTGGTCGTCGAACGCACCGCGACGGGCGAGACCATCACGAGCCGCTTTGAGGGCGAGATCGAGGACCCGCTCAAGGACATTCTCGACCATGTTGCGCAGGTCGCGACCGAAGACTGCGACCCACAGACGCGTGCCCACGCCGAGCGGATCCGAGCCGACGTGCAGTCGATCCGCGACCGGATGACCGCCGTGAAGGCCGGCCCGAACACCATCCTGGGTATCGACCGCGTGGGCGTCGCCGACAAGTCAGACCCGAGGCTCGCCGGCAAGCGCGTGCTCGTGGCGGACGACCAGGACCAGATCCGCAGCATGATCGCCGACGTGCTCCGCCGCCGCGGCTGCGTCGTCACCGATTGCTCCTCGGGCCAGGCCGCCATCAACGAGCTCGAGGCGTCGGCCGCCGAGGGCGGCGAGCCGTTCGATGTCGTCATCTCCGACATCTCGATGCCCGACCGCAACGGCTACGAGGTCTTCGCCGTCGCCCGCGGCATCATCGCCGAACGCTCCATCATCCTGATGACCGGCTTCGGCTACGACCCGCATCACTCGATCGTCCGCGCGAGCCAGCAGGGCATGCAGCACGTGCTCTACAAGCCGTTCCAGGCCACCCGCCTGCTCGACGAGGTCCACCGCGCCGTCGGCACCGACGCCTGACCCCAGCCCCGGAGGGCAGCGCTCAACCCGCCGACACCTCGGCCCGGATGACGCGGTCCAGGCCTTCGAGATCTTTCAGCACGTCCGCCCGGCCGATCCGCGGCGAGCCCTCTGCGATCGAAAGCGCCTCCGCCGCCCGGCTCGCCGCGACCTCAACGAGCACGAGCCCGCCCTGCCTGACAAGCCTGGGCCCCTCTGTCAGCAGCGGCCGCGCGAGCGCGAGCCCGTCCATTCCGCCGCGTAGAGCCAGGGTCGGCTCATGCTCGCGAACGTTCGTCGGCACCGCGTCCCACTCGTCATCGGGGATGTAGGGCGGGTTCGAAACAAGGAACGCGAGCTCGGCTTCCTGGCCCGCCGCCGGGTGCTTCGCGAGCGCATCGAGCAGGTCGCCCTCGACAAACTCCACCCGGTCGGTCAGCCCGAGCGACTCCGCGTTCTCACGCGCGACATCCAACGCCTCGGCCGAGATATCCGTCGCGACCACGCGGGCTCCGGTCAGATGCTTCGCGAGCGCGAGCGCGACCGCCCCGGAACCCGTGCACACGTCCGCGATCAGCACGCCGTCGCCCGACTTCCCCCCGAAGCCGGGCCGGCTCTTGCAGTGGTGCAGCACCTGCTCGACCAGCAGCTCCGTGCAGGGCCGCGGCACGAGCACCCGCCGATCGACCCGCAGCCGGAGCCCGAAGAACCACGCCTCGCCCGTGAGATACTGCACCGGCTCGTCGTCCATCGCTCGCTTCACGAGATCGCGCAGCGCCGCGCGCTCGATGTCGTTCGCGGGCCGATCAACATCCATGTAAAGCCGGAGGCGTTCGCATCCGATCACGTGCGCGAGGAGCACCTCCGCCGAGAGCCTCGGCGAATCGAGGCCCTTCCGCGTAAACGCTTCGTTCATCCACGACAGGAGCCGCCGGGTCGTCCAGAGTTCGGGTTTCGGCCGCGCCACGCAGCGAGTCTAGCGGCGACCGGGCGCCGAATAGACCCGCTCCCCGTCGATCCACGTCCCGAGCACCACGGTGCCCGGGATGTCCCACGCCGGACAGGTCATGACATCGCGGTCGATCACGACAAAGTCCGCCCGCTTGCCGATCTCGATCGAACCGAGCCGGTCTTCATCAAAGCTGGCATACGCGGCATCGATCGTCATCGACCGCAGCGCCTGCTCGCGGGTCATCCGTTCGCCGGGCCGCCAGCCTCCGCGGGGCTCGCGATCGATGTTCTGCCGGGTCACCGCCGCGTAGAAGCCGAGAAAAGGGTTCTGGCTCTCGACCGGGAAGTCGCTCCCGCCCGCGATGAGCGCACCCGAGTCGAGCAGCGTCTGCCAGGCGTAGGCGCCCGCGATCCGATCGCTGCCCACGCGGTCCTCGATCCAGCGCATGTCGCTCGTGCAGTGCGTGGGCTGCATGCTCGCGATCACGCCGAGCTCGGCGAACCGCCCGACGTCGTCCGGGTGCAGCAGCTGCGCGTGCTCGATCCGGAACCGGGCCGACGCGCCGTCCAAGCCGGCGTCGCGGAACGCGCGCTCGTAGGCGTCGAGCACTTCGCGGTTCGCACGGTCGCCGATCGCGTGCGTGCACACCTGATACCCGCGGGCCAGACCGTGCCGAGCCAGCGACTCGATCTCCGCCGGCTCCGTCACCGCCAGCCCCACGTACGGCTCCCCCGCCGGCCCAACCGGGCGATCCTCGTAAGGCTCCAGCAGCCACGCGCCGCGCGACCCCATCGCGCCGTCTGCGTAAGCCTTCGCAGCGCGCATCGCGAACCGGTCGCTCCCCGTCGGCCGATCCGGCTCGTTGTTCTCAAACCACCGCGGCGCGAGCGGGCTCGGCATCATCGCGTGCACCCGGAGCTTCAGCTCGCCCGAAGACTCCAGCCCGCGGTACACCTCGACCATGCTCGGGTCGACGCCCGCGTCGTGCACCCCGGTCAGCCCGGCCGACACGCACAGCGCCTGCCCCGCCAGCAGCACCGCCCGCGCATCCCCCTGAGCGTCTGCCGGTACGACGCGCGTCACCAGGCCTTCCGCCGCGTCGACAAAGACCCCCGTGGGTGCGCCGGATTCGTCTCGCAGGATCTCGCCGCCGTCCGGGCTCACGCTCGACTCGCTCACGCCCGCGAGCTCCATCGCCCGCGCGTTGCCGAGCGCCGCGTGCCCATCGACACGCGACAGCCACACCGGATGGCCCGGCACCGCCTCGCTCAACAAACCGTGCGTCGGCAGCTCACGCCCCGGCCAGCTCTCGTGGTCCCACCCCCGGCCGATGATCCACCCGCCCTCAGGCATCTCGTCCGCCCGCTCGACGACAAGCTCGATCACCCGCTCGTACGAGGTCGTCCCGGCCAGATCGATCACGCCCACTTCGAGCTGCCCGAGCCCCGCGAGGTGCCCGTGCGCATCGATCAGCCCCGGCAGCACCGTCGCACCCGAAAGGTCGACCACACGCGCCCCGTGTCCAGCGTCTTTCAGCACACGATCGGCCGCGCCGACGTCAGCGAACACGCCGTCAACGACCCGGAAGGCATCCGCCATCGGCCGGCGATCGTCCGAGGTGTACACCGTGGCATTGAGGAAAACCGTTTCGGGCTCGGCCACCGTTGCGACGGCAAGGAGCAGCGAAATGAGCCAAACAACAGCATGAGCAGTGGGGCGTGTGGTCATCGCGGCAGTGTATCGCGTCGCCGCTACTTCCCCTCAAACCAGTTCCCGCTCACGCTCGCATCCACCCGCAGCGGCACATCCAGCTCCATCGCCGCCGCCATCCGCTCGACGATCAGCGCCTTCGCGTCCTGGGCGTCCGCCTCGTCCGCCTCGAACACCAGCTCGTCGTGGATCTGCAGGAGCATCCGCACGCCCGGGATTTCGGGTTCTGCGCCGTTCCGCCAGTGACCCGCGTGCGGGCTGAGCCGCTTGTGCAGATCGAGCATCGCGAGCTTGATCAGGTCGGCCGCTGAACCCTGCACCACGCTGTTGATCGCCATCCGCTCCGCGAGTGATCGGCGGCTCGGGTTTTTCGAATCGATATCCGCGATCGGTCTGCGGCGTTTGAGCATCGTTTCGACAAAGCCCTGCCGCTGCGCCTGATCGACGCACTCCTGCAGGAACGTCGTGATGCCGGCAAACTTCCCCTTGTAGCCGTCGATGATCCGGGTCGCCTCGGTGTTCGACACGCCGAGCCGCCGAGCGAGGCCAAACGGCGTAATGCCGTACACGATCCCGAAGTTAACCATCTTCGCGCCCGATCTCTGCTCGCGTGTGACCTCGTCGAGCTCTACGCCGTGGATCTGCGCCGCGACCGCGGCGTGGATGTCCTGATCCTCACGGAATGCCGACAGCAGCCCTGGGTCTTGCGACAGATGCGCCAGAATCCGCAGCTCGATCTGCGAGTAGTCCGCGCTGATCAGCACGCGGCCATCCGGCGCGACAAACGCCCGCCGGATCTCGCGTCCCATGTCCGTGCGGATCGGGATGTTCTGCAGGTTCGGGTCGCTCGAGCTGAGCCGACCTGTCGCCGCCACGGTCTGATTGAAGCTCGCGTGGATCCGCCCGGTCTCCGGATGGATATCCTCGACCAGCGACGACAGGTACGTGTTCACCAGCTTGGTCAGCTGCCGGTAATCGAGCACGAGCCTTGGTATGTCAGTATCGACCGAGGCGTCCTGGCTCAGTTTCTCCAGCACCTCGGCATCGGTGCTCGGACCGGTCTTGCCTTTCTTCAGCGGCTTGATGCCGAAGCCGGGGTCCTCGTCCTCGCCCTTGTTGAACAGGATGCCCGCGAGCTGCTTGGGCGAATCAGGGTCGAAGCCGCGGCCGAGCCTGTCGTACGCCTCATCTTCGATCTTTGCCCGCAGCGACGCGATCTCTGTCTCGAGCCGCTCGCGCTGCCGATCGAGCTCGTCACGCTCCACAAGGATCCCGTTGTATTCGAGCTCCGCCAGCACCTCGACCAGCGGCAGCTCCACGTCCGACGCCAGGCTCGCGAGCCCGTCCGCGTCGAGCGAGGGCATCATCCGCTCGGCGAGCTGCAGCGACACGTCCGCGTCCTCCGCCGCGTAGGGGCCCGCCTGATCCAGCGGCACCTGGTCAAACGTCTTCTGCTTCTTCCCGCTGCCGATCAGGTCCTTGATCGAGATGTTCGCCCGCCCGAGCATCGCGAGCGACAGCGCATCGAGCGAGTGCGACGACCGCGACGCATCGAGCAGGTAGCTCGCGACCATCGTGTCGCACGAGCCCGCCGAGGTCAGCCCCCGCAGCTCCACCCCCGCCCGCCGGAGCACCAGCAGGTCATACTTCAGGTTGTGCCCGACCTTGGGCTTCGATTCGTCTTCGATCACGCCCCGTAACGCGTCGATCACCGTCTCTTCGTTTAGATGCTCCTCGGCCTCGGGCGACCGCACCGGCACGTACCACCCGGCGCCGGCTTCGACCGCGAAGCTCAGCCCACACAGCTCCGCCCGCATCGCGCGAACGCTCGTCGTCTCCGCGTCAAGCGAGACCCGGTCCGCGCTCTTGAGCGTGCTCGCGAGCTCGGCGAGTTCCGACTTGGTGCGCACGATCGTGTACGAGCCTTCCGCAGCAGCGGGGGCCTCGGCCGACTCCACCTGATCAAACAGCCCGCCGAAACCGCCCTGGGAGACGGGCCGTGCCGCGGCCCCCGACGAATCGACCTCTTCCACCGACCCGCCCGCGAGCGCCCTCGCCTCATCGCGCAGCCTGTTGAAACCCAGCTCGCGGAGCACCGGCTCGATCAGGTCGGGCCTGAACGCCGACACGGCCGACGCGTCGAGATCAAGTTCGATCGGCACGTCGTACCGCAGCGTCACGAGCTCCTTGCTCAGAGGCAGCGTCTCACGCGACGCGAGGATGTTCTCCCGACGCTTGCCCTTGATCACCCAGTCCTTCTTCGGCTTCGCGTCGTCTTCGACCTCGGCGATCACGGCATCCAGCGTGCCCAGGTCGGCGATGAGCTGGGCCGCCGTCTTGGGCCCGATCCCCGGCACGCCCGGCACGTTGTCCACCGTGTCGCCCATGAGCGCCAGCATGTCCACCACCTGCGACGGCCCGATGCCCGATTCGCCTTTGAGCGCGTCCGCGTCGATCACCGTGTCGGTGTGCACGTCGTAGAGCTCGACCCGCCCGGGCTCGAGAAGCTGCTTCAGGTCCTTGTCCTTGCTCACGATCCGGATCAGCACGTCGGGCCGGCTCGACCCAAGCTCACGCACCAGCGTCGCGATCGCGTCATCCGCCTCGAAGCCCTCCGACCCGATCGTCGGCACGCCCAGTGTCTCGAGCACGCCGAGGCACCGCTCGACCTGCGGCCTCAGGTCCTCGGGCGGCGCGTCGCGGTTGGCCTTGTACTCCGGATACAGCTCGCTCCGGAACGTCCCCCGATCGCCCGAGACATCCAACGCCACCGCGACATACGTCGGCGGCCCGCCCATGGCTTGCATGCCCGGCTCCTGCCCCCGCAGCAGCTTCAGCATCATGCCCACAAACCCGAACGACATATTCGTCGGCTCGCCCGTCACCGGGCTCGTCATCGGCGTGCGGATCGCGTGATACGCCCGAAAGAACTGCGCATAGCCATCGATCAAGTAAAGCGTCGGCTTCGCCCCGCTCACACCCCCGACGCCCGCTCGTGCAGATCGCTCAGCCGCTGCAGATACGCCTCGCCGGGCTCCATGCCCCGGCGGTCCATCACAGCGCGGGCGGTATCCAAGAACCGGCTGATCCGGAACGCCGTCGCGCCCCGGTCCGTCGCCCAGGTAAACGGGCCGACCGCACCCGTCACGGGGCCGCCCGCCGCCCACATCGCGCCGGTGTGGATCACCGACCCGGTCATGATCCGCGTCGCGATCGCAAACTTCACGTGGTCGCCGATGATCGCGCCGAGGAACGTCTGCCCCGTGCGTTCGCTCGGCCCGCCGACTGTGGCGCGGGAAAGCACCTCGCCGTACGTGTTCAGAAGGTTCGAGTTGTTCGTGCCAGCGCCGAAGTTCACCCATTCGCCGACCCACGAGTCGCCCAGGTGCCCCTCGTGCGCCTTGTTGCTGAAGCCCTGGAAGATCGTGCCGCCAACCTCGCCCGCGACCTTGCACCGCGGGCCGATCGCCGTGTTCGCCTTGATGAGCGCCCGCTCGAGCACCACCGACTCTTCACCGATAAACACCGGCCCGACGAGCACCGCCCCCGGTCTCACCGTGGCCCCCGCGCCGATCACCACCGGCCCGTCCGACGTGTCCACGGATACGCCGGGCGACACCCGCGCCTGCTTCCGCACGACAAACGGGTGCGAGCCCGCGTGGACCACACCCGGCGGCGTCGGCTCGCCGGAGATCGCCGCGAGTGACGAGAGATCCAAGTCCAACGCCGCGTCACGGAACATCCGGACGTCCCAAGGCCGACGCATCAGCAAGGGCTCGTCGAGCTCACGCGTCCCAACCGATGGCACCGTGCCCGCAAGCAACGCCCCGGCCTCCCGCGCCGGCACGCACGCCACGACCACGCCGCCCTCGGCATCGCTCTCCCCGTGACGCTCCACGATGATCTGACCAGCACCGATCTCCGCAAATCCCTCGGGCGGCAGCGGGCACCGGCCGTTGATCAGCAGCACGGGCTCATCATCCGTCGGAAGCTCGTTCACGGGAACGTCGTGGATCTCTTCAGCGATCGGCAGCAGGTGATCGGGCACCGACAGCGCCACGATCTCCACATCATCGGGCAGCAGCGCCTCGATCCGCTGGAGCGTCGTTCGAGCGCCCGTCCGCACGTCGAAAGAGGCCCGCAGATCAGTCAGCGGGCTCAGCTGGCCCTTCCCGTCGTCGAAGACAATCGCTCGCATGACGCCAGTCTATCCGGCCGCCCGCTACCCTCGCACGTGACCACCAGACCCACCATCCGGGCCGTCGTTTTCGATTTCGACGGCGTCATCGCCGATTCCGAGCCCATCCATGAGCGGGCCCTGCTCGAAACCCTCAAACCCAAAGGGCTCGGCTTCACCCACGAAGAGTACGAACAGGAAATCATCGGCTACGACGACCGAGACGCCTTCCGCGCGATCTACCGCAAACACGGCCGGCCGCTCGGTGAGACGGACGACCCACCGTCCGACCAGATCGATGCCCTGATCGCCGAGAAGCTCCGGGTCGTCCACCGGCTGATCGCCGAGGGGCACGCCGCCCCATTCCCGGGCACGCTCGACATCGCCCGGCACGCGCAGGACTCGGGCCTTGCGATCGCGATCTGCTCGGGAGCCCTCCAAGACGAGATCCGCCGAATGCTCGACGTCTTCGGTGCGGCGGACCTTTTCGAGATCATCGTCGCGGCGGACGACGTGCCGAAGGCCAAGCCGGATCCCGCGGGCTACCGAATGGCGTCGGACAGGCTCGGCATCGAACCGGCCGCCTGCGCGTGCATCGAGGACACCCCGCACGGCATCGCCGCAGCGCAGGCCGCGGGATACGGAAACGTCGTCGCCGTCACCCATTCCCTGCCCGCAGCCGAGCTCGGCCAGGCCGATTCGATCGTCTCATCGACCGCCGAGATCACGCTCGATCATCTCCGGGCTGTCCCAACGCGTTCTTAGCGCCGCGAGCCGATCCGGGCGACATGCGGCGAATCGAACCGCATCAGCGGCATCGCCCATCGGAGCGGGAACCAGAGCACGAGCGCCGGGCCGGCCGAGTACAACGCGCCGAGCAGCCCGGGCACCAGCATCGACCCTGCGGACGACCCGGTGTCGTCGTACACCCCCCGCAACGCGAGCACACACACCGTCGTCACCTGCCAGACGATCCCCGCCGCGGGCGTCAGCACGACCAGAGTCACCGGGCTGTTCAAGAATACCAGCCCCCGCGCGGCCAGCACGACCTGCACGGCCAGCGCCATGCCCAGCGCGTTCGGCCCGGGCACCACCGCGGCCCCGCCGCCGGCGAGCACCCGAAACGTCAGCAGATCGATCAGCATCCCGGCGACCAGCGCCGCGCCCGTCGCGGCTCGCTGCGGCGCGTACAGACCGATGAAAACGATCAGCGGCAGCACCAGCGATGGCGCCACCCCGCCCTGCCCGACCCGGAGCAGGCCGCTCACGCCCTCGTCCAGCCCGAGCACCAGCCACAGCACGATCGCGAACACGCCGATGCTCATGGGCCCGCTCCGCTCGCGTCACCCGCACCCGCGTTCCCCGACTCGGGCACCCTGATCACCGCCCGAGCCACGCGGCGGGTGTCCACCTCCGGCCGCACCGTGATCACCTGACGCAGCGGGCTCGCCGGGTCGGCGTCCACCGCCACAACCCGACCCACGAACAAGCCCCAGTGCGAGGGCATCGCCGGGTCGCTTAGCACCGCGGTCGCACCGAGCGACACCTCGACGGGCCGCTGGTCCACGCCGACGGTCCGAAACTGACCGGGCCCCCGGAGCGTGCCATCCCCGACCGGCGTCAGCGAGAACCGCACGCCCTCCGTATCCGCATCGGAAGCGAACACGGTCGCCTCGAGCGTCCCCGCGTCCCGGGACACCGTGGGCGTCACCACGCAAAACGCCGGCTCGACCGCCGAGACCACCCCCAGCACGTGCCGGCCGCGCACCACCGCGACAGACCCGAGCGTGACGCCGTCCGCCGAGCCCCGCCGCACGAGCAGCGTCCGCTCGGCCCGGCTCGCCGCCGTCGCGAACACCCGCCCGGCGAGCTGCCGCACCCTCGCCTCCGGGAGCACGTCCCCCTGCTCGAGCGCGTCCAGCGTCGCCCGGAGCTCCGCGATCTCCATCTGCTGCCCTCGCACGAGCGACTCGAGCTCTTCGAACCGGCCCAGCTCGGCATCGGGGTGCGCCTCCCGCTCGGCGCGGGACGCCTGATCGCTGAGCCACTTGCCCAGGCTCGACACCGGCGCCACAAGCCGAATCACCACGCCCGATACCGGCGTCACCCAGCCGAGCATCCGCATCGGGAGGAACGCGCAGACGAGCGACACAACGACGGCCGCCGCGAGCAATCGGCCCGATGTGATCAGCCCGCGCGTCGCCACGGCGTCAGAGATCCATGTCGTTCTCGAGGACCTCTTTCCACTCTTCGAGGTGCTCGAGGAAAATCGCCGTGCCCCGCGCCACGCACGTCAGCGGGTCGTCGGCGATCGCCACATTCAGGCCCGTCGCTCGGTTGAGTACCGTCGGAAGCCCGCGCAGCAGCGCGCCGCCGCCGGCGAGCATGATCCCATTCTCGACCAGGTCCGCCGCGAGCTCGGGCTCGGCCCGCTCGAGCGTCCGGGTCACCGTATCGATGATCGCGCTCACCGGCTCCTGCAGAGCCTCGCGGATCTCGGCGGCGCTGATCGTCGCCTTGCGCGGCAGGCCAGAGATCAAGTCCCGCCCGCGGACATCGATGCTGCCCTCGGCGCCGTCTGCTTCAGCCGCCGACCCGATCTCGATTTTGATCCGCTCGGCCGTCTGCTCACCGATCATCAGGTTGTACGTCCGCTTCATGTGGTTGATGATGGCTTCGTCCATGTCATCACCCGCCACACGCACGCTCTCGCACACCGCGATGTCCGCGAGCGACATGATCGCGACCTCGGTCGTGCCGCCGCCGATATCAACGATCATGCTCGCCGTGGCCTCGGCAAAGGGCAGCCCCGCACCGATCGCCGCCGCCATCGGCTCCTCGATCAGGTACGTCCGGCTCGCCCCCGCCCGGTCCGCCGAGTCGGTCACCGCTCGCTTCTCGACCGCCGTGATCCCGCTGGGCACGCTGATGACCACCCGCGGTCGCACGAAGCTGTACTTCCCGCGCACCTTGCTGATGAAGTAGTTCAGCATCGCCTCGGTGACGTCGAAATCGCTGATCACGCCGTCGCGCAGCGGGCGGATCGCCGTGATCGAGCCCGGCGTCTTGCCGAGCATCTCCTTGGCCATCCAGCCCACCGCCTGCCCGCCCTTGAGCACGCGGTTCGTGCCCTTGTGCACCGCGACCACGCTCGGCTCGTTCAGAACGATCCCCTGCCCGCGGACCGCGACCAGCGTGTTGCACGTGCCCAGGTCGATCCCGAGGTCGAGGCTCAGATAGCGGAAGAAGCGGTCAAACAGCGGGACACCCCCCAGGAAAGGCAAGGCCCGGTCTCCGCCGGACGGACCAGAGACTATAACCGCTGAGGCCGACGCCCGTCTCCCCGGCACGCCCACCCGCCGATCGACGCAAAAACGAGCCGGCGGCACGGTCCGAACGCGTCGGAGCATGCCGCCGGCAGCGGGGTCCGTTCACCCCCGACTTTCGCCCGATCCGTCAGGCGTAATTCGGGGTGAGCCCGTCGGCCTATCTCGGTCAGTTCGTCTCGAGCCCGGGCAAGCGGATCTCAAAGGGACGACCCTCCGTCGATGCCCCGGCCTCGACCTCGAACTCCTCGACCTCGAACTCCTGGAGCTCGGCCTCAAAGGTCATCAACGCCTGGCTGTTCGAGCCCACCTCGACCTTGGCCCGATCGAGGATCTCGTCTTCGAGCGACCGCCTCGTCAGCGTCTCCATCCGAGCCTCCTGCTCGGCCTTGATGCTCGCGATCCGGCTCGTCACCTGGTCGAGGCTGTCCGCCGAGTAGGGGCTCATCTCATCGAGCGTCCGCTGACGCTTCTCGAGGATGTCGAGCAGCCTGTCGTTGCGGGCGACCGCGTCGATCTGCTGGTCGAGCTGCCAGAGCTGGTTCTGGAACTGCGCCCGCTCGGTCTCGAGCGTGGTCAGCAGCTCGCCGAAGTGCGACTCCTGCTCGGTCAGGAAGGTCAGGTCGCGCTCGATCTCGCCGGCACGGGACGCGTAGCTATCACGCAGCTGCTGGATCCGCTCGGCCTTGGCGTACGCCTCGCCCATGTCGAGCGACTCGTTATCGAACCGCACACGGACGATCCGGTGCGTCGAGCGAGCGTCCTCGGCCTTGGCAAGCAGATGCTGCATCTCGCCCAGGTCCTCGTCGGCAAGAGCCACAACTCTCTCGGCAACCGCGAGCTCACGCTCGAATTGCGCGATCTGCCCCTCGAGCTCCGCCAGGTCGCCCCGGACAGCCTCGATCTTCTTGGGGTACTGGCCTTCCAGATCCCGGAGCTGCTCCCTGAGCGCCACCGGATCGTCGATGTTGCTGTTGATCGCGGTCGAGACGTTGTGTCCCGCCTGCTTGACGATCGCCCGGGCGCTGCCGGGCTGAGCCGCTTCGGCCACGAGGAACGCCGCGCCAACACCCAGGGCCCCGATCACGCCAACCCGCACCGCTTTGCACATGAAACCGGCCATAGTGAGGCCTCCTTGCGTTCGTGCTGCCAACCAATCCGGTCTCCCGCCCGTCCCCCCGCAAACGCTGCGGCCGGGATCGGGCGAGCCCGTGTCGGCCACTTCTTGGCAAGCCGTCGCCCGGGATTTCACGGCCAATGCCCCTCGCCGCATAAATCGTGATTTTGCCTCCATTTGCGGACTCTCGGGTACACTCATGCTCGCGGACGCTTCGCCGCGAGAAAGAGGCGAGGCCGCTCGCCGAACAATGGTCGCGTCGGTCGAGAACGAGTCGTCGGGCCCATGCCCGACCTTGTGCCGGACGCAGCGGGGAAACAGCGGGGATGATTAGCAACGTCACAACAGGCTTCATCGCCAGGCTCCGGGCAGACGATCAGGAAGCCTGGTTTGAGCTCTGGGAGACCTTCGGCCCCGTCCTGCGGGCCCAGCTCACCAAGTGGGGCCAGGGCCGCATCGGCCTCGAGACCGTCCGCGATCTCTCGCAGGAAACGCTGACGCAGCTCTCCGAGTGCATCGACCGATACGACCCCGCCCGCGGGGCTCGCTTCAGCACCTGGCTGCTCGCGATCGCCAAGCACGTGCTGGGCGACGAGATCGACAAGCGCATGGCCCTCAAACGCGGCGCCGGAAAGCGGGGGGCTTCCTTCGAAGAAACTTGGATGATGGCCTCCGCCGACCAGGGCGTCGACGAGGCTTACGAGGCAGCCGTCTTCCGGGCCAAGGTCGAGAAGGCGATCCGCAACGTCGAGCACAAGACCGAGTTCCTCGATTTCTCGATCTACCGCATGCGCGTGCTCGACGGCACCCCGGGCAAAGACGTCGCCGAGTCGGTGGGCGTCTCCGAGCCCACCGTCAGCCGCAGGCTTGCCAAGGTCCGCGACGTGCTCCGCGAAGAGCTCCGAGACGTGATCGGGAAGTTCAGCTTCACCAAGGAAGAACGCGACGAGGCCGAGCGAAACGGCGTCGCGCTGAATCCCACCAAGGCGGACGACGGCCTCTTCGATGAGGCCATCGCCGAGATCTACCACCAGCAGCAAGAGCTGCGAAGGCTCGACGAGGAAGCCGCGAGGCTCGGCCGGTAGCCGGCCACACGGCGTCCCGCAACACGACGCCGTCGCTCACGGAAACGAGGGGACACGCAACATGACCACCCTGCTCATGATCCTCGGCATCATCCTCGGCGCGGTCGCCGCGGCCATCGTCTTCGTCTTCCTGTTCGTCCCGCTCATCAAGACGATCGGGAAGGTCATCGCGCACGTCTTCGGCACCATCGGCCGATGGATCACCGACCTGTTCCGCCTCGTGGGCACCATCCTGGTGATCCCCGTATTCATGCTGCTCGCGGCGCTCTCGGTCATCATCGGCCGCTGGTCGGCGAGCACGCACTACGGCCGCGCCGTCACCGGCGAGTCCAAGTCTGCCGTGCTGTGCCTGTACCGCATCTCGATCGGGCACCCGCTCAGGCTCTTCGGCCTGCACGCGCTGGTCGAGGGCTTCGAGCGGCGGCTGCCCGAGGTCGTCGCCGCGGCACCCGGGCGCGACAAGCCCGCCGGCCGGAAGAGCCAGTTTGAGGGGTACGACATCGTCGGCTCGCTCAAGGGCGGCGGCTCCGGCGGCAAGCTCTACATCGCCCAGCCCGACGACCTGAAGCACGCCGCCTTCGTCAAGCGGGGCCTCGGCAGCGTCGACCAGGTCGTCATCAAGGCCTTCAGCGTCCACGAGGGATCAACGCTCCCGCAGATCATCCGCGAGAGCCGCGCGCTCGATGCCGCCAAGAGGCTCGGCCTCATCCTCGAGCACGACCTGACCAACGAGCGGTTCTTCTACGTCATGGAGTACATCCCTGGCGAACCGATGAGCATCGTCACCCAGCGAGCCCACGCCGACGCCGGCCCCGAAGGCCTGGGTGATGCCGCCATCGGCCGGCTCCTCGGCTACAGCCGCGACGTGCTCGTCACCCTCGACCGCTACCACACCGGCGGCCTCTGGCACAAAGACATCAAGCCCGACAACATCATCGTCGACCACGACCAAGGGCGGGCCGCCGTCGTCGACCTCGGGCTCATCACGCCCCTGCGCTCAGCGATGACGCTCACAACCCATGGCACCGAGTACTTCCGCGACCCCGAGCTCGTCCGCATGGCGCTCAAGGGCGTCAAGGTCAACGAGGTCAACGGCGAGAAGTTCGACATCTACGCCGCCGCCGCGGTGATGTACGCGGCGATCGAAGGCAGCTTCCCCGCGCACGGCGGCCTGAGCCAGATCTCCAAGCGGTGCCCGGAAGCCATCCGCTGGATCATCCGCCGCGGCATGACCGACTACGACAAGCGCTACGAATCCGTCGCGGACATGCTCCGGGATCTCGACGTCGTCCTCCAAGCCGCCGAGCCGTTCGATGTCAAGCCCGCGATGCTGCCGAGCGTCGGCGGTGCCGAGCCGACCGGGCCCGAAGTGTCGTCCGAGTCATCGCCCGAGCCGTTTATCCCGCCGGCCGCCGCCGTGAGTTATGCCCCCGCACCAGCGCCGGCCGATCGGGCCGCGCCCGCGACCCCCTCCGAGCCCACGCCCGCCGCAGCCCCGGCCGAAATGACCCCCGCCCTCAAGCTCGCCAACTGGTGGTCGGGCCGGTACGAGGTCGAAGAGCCCACGAATGCTGGCGAACCGCCCGCCGACCGGGCGAACGAGTCGCCGAGAACCGAGGCCGTTCGACGCACGCCGCGGCCCGCGCCCAACCCCGGCCGCCGTCCCGCCCAGGATCAACTCAAAAACGCCCGCGCCCGCGCAGCCGAGCGACGCGAGCGGGCCGTCAAGCGTGTCGCGACTCGCCGCCAGAGCCTCCGGCAGCAGCGGGAGAAGGCTTCAGGCCTGCACCCCGCCGCAGCGATCGCCATCGGCTGCCTCGTCGGCCTGGTCAGCATCCCGGTCACGGCCATCCTGCTGAGCGATGACCAGCCGGGCGATCCGTTCGCCTCGCCTGCCGTCGCAGCGGCCCCTTTCGACCCGAACCGGTCCCCGGCCCAGGCGGCGGTCCATGCACCAGCGCGGGCCGACGCGCGCGGCACGCCCACGCCTCCGATCCCGCCTGCCACTGCCACCGGCATCCTCTCCGCATCATCCGGCGACGCGACCGCGACACGTTCGACGCATTCCGCCACGGCGTCCGTGGTCGTCGTGAGCACCTTCAACCAGCCGGTCGATCCTGGCATCGCCAAGGGCCTCGGCAAGGCGATCGAATCGCTCCGCATTGCCGGGTACACCGTTGCCGACGCCGCGAACAACGCCACGCCCGAGGGCGTGGACCTGCTCGCCGATGTCCGCGCAGAGCGGGGCCTCGGCGCGAGCCAAGCCTGGGCGGCATCCAGACAGTTGAGCGAGTGGTTCAACACCGCCGACACGCGCTACGACGCGCTGATCGTCATCGAGCCCGAGCCCGAAGCGATCGCACGCGGCATCACCGCCGCTCGGGCCCTCATCGTCGACGACGATTCCTACACCTCCGCCACGAGCCTCGACCCGGAAAGCCTCGCGCACAAGCTCCGCGAGGTCACGTCGGACTGACCCGCCCGGGTCGTGCAAGGGCGCTAGCCGTTCGAGCACGCCACGAGCCGCTCGAGCACCCCGAGCGCACGCCCCGAGTCGATCGCATCGCGTGACATCCCGACGCCCGCTTCGATGCTCTTGCACACGCCCGCGACCCAGAGCGCCGCGGCGGCGTTGACCACCGTGATATCCCGGTGCCCGCCCGGCTCACCCGAGAAGACGCCGCGGATCACACGCGCCGACCCCGCAACATCATCGACGACCAGCGACTCGCGGGGAGCCTCCGCAAGCCCCATCGACCGCGGCGTGATCTCGATCCGGCGGACCGTGCCGCTCTCGACAACCGCCGCGTCTGTCACGCCCGCGAGGCCGATCTCGTCCAGCCCCTCGCGAGAGTGCATCACGATCGCCCGCTCTGCACCGAGCCGCGCGAGCGCAGAGGCAACCAGGTCCACCAGCCCCGGCGCGTACACACCGATCAGCTGTCGACGCGCGCCCGCAGGATTTGTCAGCGGCCCGAGCACGTTGAAGATCGTCGGCACCCCGAGCGAGCGACGCGGACCGATCGCGTGCCGCATCGCAGGGTGATGATGGATCGCGAAACAGAAGCACACGCCCGCCTCGCCAAGGCACGCCGCCTGCGTCTCGACAGACGCGTCGACACCCACGCCCAGCTCACCCAGCACCTCCGCGGAGCCCCGGCCCGTCCGGCTCCGGTTCCCGTGCTTGGCGACCCGCACGCGGTCGTCCGCCCCAGCCGCGACGATCGCCGCCGCCGTCGAGACGTTGAAGGTCTTTGGGGCGCCCCCCGTCCCACAGGTATCGATCAGCCGCTCGTCACCCTTGGGCTCGAACGGCACCCGCGTCACACGCGAGCGCATCACACGGGCAGCGCCGACGACCTCATCGACCGTCGGCTCGCCGCCGGACTGGAGCAACGCGAGAACCGCCCCGATCTGCGCCTCATCCAGCCCACCCTCGAGCAGCGAGCCGAACAAGCCCTCCGCATCCGCTTCCGAAAGGCGCTCACCCGCGATCAGCCGTCGAATCTGGTCCATGCTCTCACCATACTCGCGAACCGGAGGGCCGGCCGGCCGATATACAATGACACGATGGCGCAACGACCCAGCGATGCCGGCCCCGAAGCGGACGCGACCCACGCCCCGAGCAGCGATCGCCCGCCCGCCGAGCCGTTCGCCGAGACGATGACGCGGGTTCCGAGGGAGGTCCTCGACCGTGTCGCCGCATCGCGCGGTGTTCTCATTCGCGCGGCGCTTGTCGAGTCGGCCGCCCGCGCGATCCCCCTCGCCGGTGGGGCCTCGCTGGTCGTTGCCGGGCTGTGGTGGGCGCTCGCCGGAGCGGTGCAGCCATCCGATCAGCTCCAGGCGTGGATCGCGCCGTCGGCCGTCGCGATGGCCTTCGCCCTCGTGATCGGTCTCTCGCTCGCCCGCCGCGCCCGCCGCCTCCCGTCGTCGCTCACCGCCGCCATCGAGCTCGACGCCGCCGCCGACACCCGCTCCGCGTTCGCGTCGTCGCTCGAGCTTGCCGGCACGCGCGATCGAGGCGCGTTCGAGGACTGGGCGCTCCGCGTTGCCGCCGAGCAGGCAAGGCGGACAGACCTCGCCCCGCCGCCGACCCCGTCGCTCCGCACGTTCGCCCGCCCAGCGGGCATCGGGCACGCCCTGCTCGCAGCGGCCGTGGCGTTCTCGCTCGTCGCCTCCCCGCGCTCGTGGTCTGAGGCGACCGCCGCGCCGCCCGCGGCCGAGGCCTTCGATCTCGCCGAAGTGCAAGCAGCGCAAGAGGCGATCGAGAGCGTCCGCACGCGGATCCACGACGCGACCGGCGGCCAGACCGCTCAGGCCGACGACGACTTCTTCGATTCGCTCGAAGCCGAGCTCGAAGAAGGCCTCCGCGACCCGGACGAAGCGCTCGCCCGCGCCGCCGAACGACTCGACGAGCTCGCCGACGAGGCAGACACAGAAGCCGAGCGGGCCGACGCCACGCGCGACACCGCAGCCGAGAGCCTCGCCGAGCTCGAGCCCGAAGAGTTCCAATCTGCGCGGGACCTTGCCGACGCGCTCGCCGACGGCGACTTCAACCGCGCCGCGCAAGAGGCCGCCGCTCTCGAGAATCAGGCCGACGACCCGTCGACGCAGGACGAGCTCCGATCGCTCGCCGACCAGCTCGATCGCGCAGCCGACCGCGCTGCCGACAGGCCCGACGCCGAAGCCATCGAGGGCGATCTGCGCGATATCGCCGACCAACTCCGCGAGCAGGCCGACACCCCGCCTCCACCGCCAGCCGATCCGCTCCCGAGCCAGAGCACGCCCGATACCGCTCCCGACCCGCTAACAAACCCACAGACCGACCCGCCAGCCGATGATGAGCCGCGGGAGGACCAGCCCCGGGCCCCTCAGACCAACGAGCCTCCGCCGGCCGCACCCGAGCAAACGCCCGATTCCAACGAGCCCCAAACCGACCGAAACGACCAGACCGACCGCCAGCCCGAGACTGAGCAACAGCAAACGGACGACCAAACAGACGACCAGCCGAACGAGCAAGACCAGCAGGGACAGCAAGAGCCGGGCAGCGACCAAGGCTCTTCAGAGAATCAGGAAGACGAAGCGCAGGAGGACTCTGAGCAGCCCGATCGGTCAGCGCCCCGCGAGCGTCCGACAGAAGCGCCCTCCGGCGGTGATCAAGAGGGCCAAGAGCCGAGGCCCGAGGACCCTCAGCCCGACCAGCCGGGCGAGCAACCCGACGCTGCACCCGAGCAGTCGCCGCCTGCCGATCCCTCGCCCCAGGACCAAGCGCCGCAAGATCAGCCGGCCCCGCCCGATCAGCAGCCGCCGCCCGAGCAGCAGCCGGGCGATCAGCCCGAGCCAGATCCGAACGATTCGGGCGATGCCGACAACAATCCCGATTCACCCGGCGAATCCGCGCCCAGGCCCGGCGCTCCGAACCCGGCGCAGCCCGGATCCAACCAGCCCGACCCGGACGCGCCCCCTTCGCCCGGCAACCCCGACCAGCCGGGCCCCGGGGCTGATCCGACCAATCCGGGCGGCAATCCTGCGCCGGGCGACAGCGACGGCCCGCCGAGCCCGGGCGGACAGGGCGACGGCGTCGACGACACCGAGCCCGCCACGCCCCGAGCCCTCGACCGCCTCGCCGAGCAGCAGCGCCGCGCCGAAGACCTCCGCCGACTCGCCGATGATCTCCGCGACTCGTCCGATCGTCTGCTCGATCCAGACGCCGACCCGAACGACGCCGAGCCGCTGATCCCGGGCGACGGCGAAGGGCCTCTGCCCGGGGCCGACCCGTGGTCGGGCCCGACCGAACTCGTCGACGCCCGCGACGACGCGCCCTCGGCCGGCGAGCCCGAGCGCGTGGTGAGCGAGTGGTTCCGCGACCCGGAAGGCCGACCAGTCGAGGCGGGTGCTCCGTCGAGCGCGCCGGACGTGATGCGTCGCGCAGCGGGCGACGCCGAGCGGGCGATCGAGCAGCAGGCCGTCCCGAGGCGACACGAGGACCTCATCCGCCGCGTCTTCCGGCGCTACGCCGAGCGAGCCGGAGACGCGGCCCGCTCCGCCGCGGACGCCGACGCGTCGTCCGATCCAGCGCCCGCCCGCGACGCCTCAGACGCGAGCGACGCCGACTGATGCCGACCCTCGCCCAGCCCACATGGCTGCTTCTCGCGTTGCTGGCGATCCCGCTCGGGCTCGTGCTGATCCGCTACGCAAGGTCGATGACGCACATCAGGCGATGGGCCGCGGCGCTGGTCAGGCTCGCGCTCCTCGCCGCCTTGGCGCTGCTCCTCGCCGATGCGAGCCGCGTCGATGAGACCGATCGGCTCGCCGTCGTGGTGCTCGTCGACGCCTCCGATTCCATCGAACGCTTCGGTTCGGGAGGGACCGACGACGCGGGCCGGCCGATCGCCGTACGCGAAGCGGTCCGCGGGGCGCTCCGCCAGATCGAGCAGGCCCGGGGCCCGGACGACCTGGTCGGCGTCGTTGCGTTCGGTGGCAGCGCGCTCGCCGTCGCCACACCAACAACCGCCGACGTGTCCGACAGGCCGCTCGATGTGTCCGTCGCCGACGGCACCGGCATCGCCGCCGCGATCGACTTCGCGCGAGCACTCCTGCCGCCCGACGCATCGGGCAGGCTCCTGCTGATCACCGATGGGAACGAAACCTCGGGCGACGCCGTCGCCGCTGCCGAACGAGCAGCCGCCGGCACGTCGCCCGTCCGCATCGACGCGATCCCGATCGAGTACCGCGTGACGGGCGAGACCATCGTCCAGGCGATCACGCCCCCGGCTCGCGCGCCGTCCGACACCACAGTCCCCGTCCGCGTCGAGATCGCATCGACCAACGGCACCACCGGCACACTCCGCCTCGAACGCGACGGCACCGAGATCGACGCCGACCCCTCCGCACCCGGAACCGGCCGCCGACTCTCACTCGGCCCGGGCCGACACGTGATCCTGCTCGATGCCCCGGTGGGTTCCGGCAGGCTCTCCCGGTTCAAAGCCACCTTCGAGCCCGACGGCGAAGGACCCGGGCGTTACGCGGGCGACGCCCAGCTCGATAACAACTCCGCCGAAGCGTTCACGCTCAGCCCCGGCATGGGCCAGGTTCTGCTTGTCCGCAGCAGCACATCGAGCGCTGCGCAGACCACCCAGCTCACGCGTGCGCTTGAGAGCTCCACCCGGGCCGTTCAGATCGTCGACGCCACCGCCATACCGACCGATGTCCTCGGGCTTCAGGACTACGACCTGATCATCCTCGACAACGTGCCCGCCGACGAGGTCGCCCAGCGTGCGCAGTCCGCGCTCGCCGTCCACGTGACCGAAGCCGGCGCGGGCCTGGTCATGGTGGGGGGGCGGGCCAGCTTCGGCGCGGGCGGCTGGGCCGGCACGCCCATCGAGCCGATCCTGCCCGTGCACCTCGACCTCGGCGAGCGCCTCGTCGAACGCCGAACCGCGATCGTCTTCGTCCTCGACAGCTCGGGCTCGATGGGATCGGGCGTGGGCGGCTCGTTCAGGTCGCAGCAGCAGATCGCCAACGCCGCCGCAGCGGGCGCCGCTGCCACCCTCGGCCCCACCGACCTGGTCGGCGTGGTCAGCTTCTCGAGCGACGCCCGATGGGTCGTCGACCTCGCTGAGAACGCCGAGCCCGCCAGGACCGGAGCCGCGATCAATGCAATTGCCTCGGGCGGCGGCACCAACCTGCCGCCCGCGCTCGAGCTCGCGCGGCAAGCGCTCGCGCCCGTCGAAGCCGCGGTCAAGCACGTCATCGTCCTCTCCGACGGGCGGAGCAACGGCGCCGAAGAGCTGCCCGATCTCGCCAAGCGCATGGCAGACGAAGGCATCAACGTCTCGGCGATTTCAGTCGGAGACAGCGCCGACCTCGATACGATGTTTCAGGTCGCCGAGCTCGGCGGCGGCGTCCACTACCCCGTCACCAACCCCAACGTCCTGCCGCGTGTCTTCGTCCGCGCGGTCCGCCTCGTCCGCGACCCGCTGATTAAGGAAGGCGAGATCCCGGTCGCGAGGCGGAGCGCCGCGTCGTCGCTCATCGAGCCCGCAGACGCGCTGCCGCCGCTCGCCGGCATCGTGCTCACCCGCTTCCGAGATGACCCGACCGTGATCAACGCCATCGCGACCGGCGAAGACGAGCCGGTTCTTGCGCACTGGAACGCCGGGCTCGGCCGCGTCGCCGCGTACACCGCCGACCACGATGGCTGGTCGAGACCCTGGATCGCCGCGGGCACATTCGACCGGCTCTGGGCACGCATCGCCCAGACCATCGCCAGGCCCTCGGGCTCGTCCGGCCTCGAGCTCAACACCGAGATCATCGACGGCGAGCTGAACGCGACGCTCATCGCAACCGACGACGCCGGCGCAGCCATCGACGGGCTCACCGTCAGAGCAAACATCTACAAGCCCGACGGCAGCGTCGAGCCCGTCGTGCTCGATCAGATCGCCCCGGGGGAATACGCCGCGACGATCCCCGCCGGCGAACCGGGAAACTACATCGCCATTGTGCGTCCCGCGAGCAACGGAGGCCCGCTGCAGCCAGTGCTCGGGGGCGCGACCGGAGCCGACTCCCTCGAGTACCGACGCCTCGCCAGCGATCGACCCCGCGTCGAGCGCATCGCGCGCGCCGCCGGCGGCGACATCCGCTCTCTCGAATCGCTCAACGCCGCCGAACTCTTCGACCGCACGGGTGTCCCCCCACGCCGAGCGCAGACCCCGCTGCGAGACGAGCTGCTCATCCTCACGCTTGCGCTGCTCCTGCTCGATGTCGCAGCGAGAAGGATCGCCTGGGACCGGTTCCTCGGCGATCGCGCCGCCACCGCAAACGAGGCGGACGCCGCATCGGTCGACCTCAGCGCGATACGCCGCACGGCAAGGTCGACGAGCGATGCGGACCGGCGGGTGACGCTCTCCGACGAGGATGCCGCCGCTGTCGCCCGGGAAGCCAGACGCAAGCGATCCGAAGCCCGCCGCAAGCAAAGGCCGGCCGCCGAGCCATCGGAAGCTCCGCAGGCCCCAGCGCCTCCTCCGGCCGGGGGCCACCCGCGGCCCAAGATTACCGAAGAGCCCAACACGCAACCAAAGCAGAAAGCCGGCTCGCAAGCCGATCGAGACGAGCCGGGCGGGCTGCTCGCCGCGAAGCGCCGCGCCCGCGATCGATTCGATTCGTGACCACCGCCGCGTGCAGCGACGATCAGACGAGCTCGCCGAACAGGCTCAGGCCGAGTGCCTCGGTCACCCGCGCGCGAAGAATCTCGCCCGGCATCGACCGCGCCCGGGCGGTGGGCACCTCAAAGAAAAGAATCTGATCGCCGTCGGTCCTGCCCGACATCTGCACGGTCTCCGTCTCGATCCTGTCGAGCAGGCCCGTCGCGGCATCGTCCGATGACACGCCGCCGATCGTCAGCTGCACGCCGCCCGACGCCTGCCGTGCATCGCGCTGGCTCAGCCCGCTCGCTCGAAGCGCCTTCTGGCTCGGGCCCTCGACCAGCACGTCAAACTCCCGCCCGATCTGCTCACGCCCGATGGCCTCGCCGATCGTGCCCTGCAGCGCAAGCAGCTCGTTGTTGCGACGGCGCTTCACCTCGTCGGGCACATCGTCGGGGATCTTGTCGTACGCGACCGTCCCCGGCCGCGGCGAGTACTTGAAGATGAAGCAGTTCTTGTACCGCGACCGCTCGAGCAGACGCTTCGTCGCCTCGAAGTCGTCGTCGGTCTCCGTCGAGAACCCAACGATGATGTCACCCGAAAGCATCAGCGGCCGGCCGATCTCGGGCTGATCGAGATAGTGCCGGCACCGATCGACAAACTCGTCGTACTCGGCAACCGTGTAGCCCCGGTTCATCACCGCAAGCATGCGATCGCTGCCCGACTGCGCCGGGACGTGCAGGTACCGGCAGATCCGCGGGCAGTCGCGGATGACCTCGAGCACGTCGTCGCCGAAGTCGCGCGGGTAGCTCGTGACGAACCGAAGCCGCCGGATCGAGGGAACCTCCTCGTGGATCCGATACAGCAGATCCGCAAACGTCGTCACCCCCGCGCCCGAGAGCGGGTCCCGCCGATGACCCCCGCGGAACGCCCGGCCCTTCTGCGGCTGCAGCACTCCGTCGACACGCTCCGCGGCCCCGTGCTCGTACCGGTAATGGTTCACGGTCTGACCCAGCAGCGTCACCTCGAGCACGCCCTTGTCGGCGAGCGCCTTGCACTCGTCGACGATGTGCTCCGGAGGCCGATGGATCTCCGCGCCGCGGGTGTGTGGCACCACGCAGTACGTGCAGAATTTGTTGCACCCCCGCGTGATCCGCACGTACGCGCTCCGCCGCTCGCTCCCGACAGGATCGATCGGCGACACCGCGCGGGACAGGTCCAGGTGCTCCAGGCGGTCAGACGCGGCGGCCAGTGTCCCGCTCCGCCGGCTCGTCCCGCCCTGCAACGCAGACGCGCGGACGGATGTCTCGGCGTGCAGGCTCTCCCGCGTCCGCACCGCGTTGTCGATGAGCGCCGGGAGCTTGTCGAGCTCGCCCGGCCCGCACATCAGGTCCACCACCGGCATGCGGTCCATCAGACCCGCGCCGTCCCGCTCCGCCATACAACCGAGCACGCCCACGACCATGCCGGGCCGGCCCGCCTTGGTCTTCTTCAGATCACCGAGCCGGCTCCACACCTTCTGCTCGGCCTGCTCCCGCACCGAGCATGTGTTGTAGAGCACCACGTCCGCACCCTCGGCGTCACCCGTGAAGGTGTACCCGAGCGAGGCAAGCCTGCCAGCGACCAGCTCCGAGTCCAGCTCGTTCATCTGGCAGCCGAACGTCTCAAGATACACCCGGCGCTGGCTCACCCCGAGGCCGTCCGGCAGCTCACGCACTCGCCGCGTAGCGTGATGTCGTGCGAGCTCAGCACGAAGCCCTCCGGCAGCATCCCGCTCAGATCGCCGGGGCAGCCGTCCACGTCGTACACCTTCCCGCACCGGTCGCACTGAAAGTGATGGTGGTGGGGCAGCTCGCTCGGCTCGTACCGGCTCGGCTCGTTGGGCAGATCAACCTTGCGGAGGAGCCCCTCGTCCACGCCGGCGTTCAAGACGCGGTACACCGTCGCCTGCCCGACGCCCGTGTCCCGCAGCAGATCGCGCACCTCATCCGCAGAGAGCGGACGCCCCTCCTCGCGGATCGTGTCGAAAATCCGATTGGCGTGCTTGGACCGGGTACTCATCGAACAAATGCTACGCACAAAAGCACGCGACGCCCGCCCCGGAAGCCATGACTCGGGGCGGGCGTCGCGCAGGTTCAGGTCTGTTCAGACCGGCCGGTCCGCTTAGCGGCGGCGGCGTGCGGCGCCCAGGCCCGCCAGACCGAGCAGCGCGGCCGTGCCGGGCGTCGGAATGCGGGTGAAGGTCACAGTGATCGGGGCGGTCGGGGCGAGGCCCGCGGTCCCGTCGTCACGGATGTCGATCAGGCGGAACGTCAGGTCGTACGAGAAGACGTTCTCGTCGTACGCCGGGTTATCCGTATCGACCGTCCACCAGGGGTGATCGTCGAAGCCGCTGATCACGTTGCCGGCGGCGTCACGCTGCACCGAGCCGAGCTCGATGTTCTCGCCCGGGTTGACAACGTTGTCGAACGTCAGGTCGTAGACCGTGAACGCCGGCGACGCCGAGATCAGCTCGAATGCAACGACCGTGCCGTCCGGAACGACGAACAGGCCCTCGTCGGCCTCGTCCTCTTCGAAGTTGGCGAAGCCGGGCTCGTCGCTGAAGAAGCCGCTGAAGCCACCGGCGACGGGCAGGCCGTCGAACGGGCCACCGACGGCAACGCCGTTGGCAGCAAAGTTGGCGATCGGCTCGATCGCGTTGAAGTTGAACTCAACCGCGAGCTGCCCGGCGCCGTTCGAGGCAACGCCAAAGTCCGTCGCAAAGTCGGCCGAAGCCGTCGCTGCAGCACCAGCCGCGAGCGCAATACCAAGAATCCGAGTCTTCATCTCTAAGCTCCCTGTGGTCTCTCTAACTCTCTATCCAGCGGGGGAGAAGGTCCCAGAACGAAATCGGGAATCAATTCTCACCAGCAAACACTACCGCCATCTTTGCTCTGAAACAAGCGCGTGGCACCGATTTCTCAAAGCCTTCCAACAGGCTGCGCCCAGATAGCGCTAGTTGCAGCCCGTGTTGAAGTTCAGGATCCACGACGTGAAGTCGGCAGGAGCGCAGAGCCCGTCGCCGTTCTGGTCGCAGCCGGCTCCACCGGTGTTGAACGCCAGAACCCACGAAGTGAAGTCTGCAGGCGATACCAGGCCGTCGCCGTTCACGTCTGCGAGGCAGGGCGCCTCGCCGCAGCCGCCGATCGTCGTCCTGACGTAGTCGACAGCAGCCTCGACTTCCGAGGAGTCAGCCCCGTTATCAAAGATCAGCCAGAACGGCTCCGTCGGAAGGTACAAACCGGAATCAATCCGGAGCTCAAGCTCCGCGAGGAACACGCCCTGGCTCGCCAGATTCGTTGCGGGCGATCCATCGAGTTCGAGGCGGAACGTGAAGTGACGGTGGAACTCTCCGTCGCTGTTCACACCCACGAAAAAGCCTTCAACGGGTTCTGCAGGATCTTCGAGCGGCGTCGACACACCCGACACCGGGCCGAAGCTCATGCGAAGACGCTCATCAGAAATAGTGTCGAACGTCTGCCCGTCCCACTCTCGCAAGGCCGAGCGGTAGAAGTACCCGATCGCCGCGTTGGTCGGGAAGACCCCAAGCTCGGTGTCAAACCCCGGGTCGGACGTGCGGGCGTTGATGTCGAGCTCAACGCCGAACGCGCACTCATCAAAGATAAAGTTGCCCGTGTCAAGGTCCACCGTGCCGTCGCTCACCCCGAGGCGGTCAACGTCGACACCGAGCGCGATGTCGCCCTCGTGAATACCAGGCTGTGCAGACACAGCACCCGCGACCAGGCCAAACGAAACGCCCATCGAAACCGTTCGGATCAGGTCCCGCATTACTTTGCTACCTCTGGAAAGAAGGAATTCTCGTAAAAGTCCCTGTACACGTCGTCGAACGAGAGCAACTGAGCGTGCCCGTCCAAGAACGCGTACGTCGCTTTCGCTTCAGGAGAATCGGGCTTCCCGCCGTGCGCGGCGATCTCCATCTGCTTCGAAGCCTGGAGCCACGGGCCGAGCGCCGCCTCGCCCCAGTCGATCGGATGCACGTGATCGCTCACGGCAAACTGCGGACGCCCGCCCTGCCCGACGTCCTCATCTTCGATCATCAGCACCCACTGGATGGTGCCGGTCGGCCTCTGGATCCGGTTTAAGTTCCGGTAGGGCTCGATCTCTCCAAACCGCGGGTCGGGATATTCCGGTCCCTTGGTCGTGAGGTAATCGTTGAGCCCGTAGCTTGTCCAACGCGTCGGCGCAAGCCCATTGAAATAGCTGTCGACTTCGTCTTCGAGCGCCTCGGGGTCGCCACCGCGTGCCGAGATCGCGTCGACAGCGAGAAGGATCTGGTCGAGCGTCGGACCATCGCTCTGGCCTCCTTCCGCCTCGGGCCAGAACCTGCTCCTATCGCCCGGACTCCGTACCACTGGCGAGCCGCCATCAAAGTACGGCGCGAGCTGACGGATCCACGATCGCGCCGGCTTGCCGACGGACCCGTGATCGATCCCCGCGTTGACGAGCGTGCCGTCGTTGTCATCGGCGTACATCACCTGCGCGATCGCAAGCTGCCGCATGTTGCTCAGGCAGACCACGCCAGTCGCCGTGGCCCGCGCCCGACCGAGCGCCGGCAGCAGGATGCCGATCAAGAGCCCAATGATCGAGATCACCACCAGCAGCTCAATGAGTGTGAAACCCCGTCGGATCATGCCGGCTCCTGCTCAACGCCAATTGATCCCGCAGATACGCATGAAGCGGGCGTGAGAAACGGGTGGAAAAGCGGGTGTGAGAACCCGTTATCATTCTACGGCATCGCCCGCATTCGGTTCCAACAGCCCGGACAATAATCCGCCGATGATCCGCGGCATCTCGCTCGCCAACAAGTGCCTCATCCTCTTCGGCTTCGCCATCATGCTCATCGTGACGCTCGCGCTCGCGGTCCCGTGGATCCGCATGAACGCGATCGTCGCCGAGTCGCAGCTCTCGCTCTCCAAAGAGCTTGTCGCGGTGTGGGCCGAGCGAAACGACCAGCCCGTCGAAAGCGGCCGCGGCTCGGACGCGGTGCCCGCGCGGAAACTCAGCGTTGCCGAGTGGCGAGCGGAAGCCGAAAGAGACCCGTTCCTCCGCAGGGCGCTCGGGCGGTTCCAGTCCGCCGACCCGCCCGCCGAACTCCAGCGCGGATCGTGGCAACGCGCCACGCGGCGGTACCAGTATGCCCAGCCGGTGTTCTCCGCGGCCCCGCCGCAAGCCGACGCCCTCGCCGGCGTCATCGTGCTCGACCGCATCTCGGTTGACGCGGCCCGCCTGCTCGCGCTCAATGCCGTGTATCACCTCGCCGCCGGCGTCGCCGTCTTCGGCCTCGCGGTGCTCGTGTTCTACTTCATCACGAGCCGCCTCATCCTCGAGCCGGTCCGAGGCCTGCGCGTCACGGCCGAACGCGTCGGAGAGGGCGAGCTCACCGCCCGAGCCGATATTGCCACCGGCGACGAGTTCCAGCAGCTCGGCGAGGCCTTTAACACCATGCTCGAGCACGTCCAGGCATCCCAGCAGCAGCTGCGATCTATCAACACAGCGCTCGACCTCAAGGTCGGCGAGCTCGCCACTGCCAACGTCGCGCTCTACGACTCCGCAAGGCTCAAGGGCGAGTTCGTCGCCAGCGTGAGCCACGAGCTCCGCACCCCGCTCAACTCGATCATCGGCTTCGCCGAGCTCTTGCTCGAGATCGCCCAGGCCGAGGCCGCCGCCGGCGACGACTCGACCCGCCAGCGCAAACGCGCCCGCTACCTCGACAACATCCTGAACTCCTCGCGGCACTTGCTGGAAATGATCGACTCGCTGCTCGAGATGGCCCGCATCGAGGCCGGCCGCGTCGAGGTCAGGCCCGAGCGCGTCGAGACCCGCGAGCTCTGCGAGTCGCTCGTGGGCCTCATGGAGCCCATCGCGCGCCGCAAGGACATCGCGCTCGTCGCCGAGATCGCCGCGGATACCCCGCCCGTCGAGACCGACCGCACCAAGCTCCAGCAGATCCTGTTCAACCTGCTCTCCAACGCGGTCAAGTTCTCAGGCCGATCGGGCGTCGAAGCGGCGCCGACCGTCACGCTCCGCGCCGAGCGCCTCCCGCCCGTCTCCGCCGAGAGCCGCCCCCGCGTCCGCCTCAGCGTCATCGATACCGGCCCGGGCATCGCCCCAGATGACCAGGCACGCATCTTCGACAAGTTCCAGCAGGCCGACGCGGGCCTGACCCGCGCTCACGAGGGCACAGGCCTCGGCCTCGCGATCAGCAAAGAGCTCGCCGCGCTCATCCAGGGAGAAATCCAGCTCATCTCGGAGCTGGGGTCCGGGGCGATGTTCAGCCTCATCATCCCCGAAACGCTCGATCACGACGTGCTCTCCGAGACACGCGTCGAGCAGGGCTTCCGCGGCAAGCTCACCCCGAGGCCCGCCAGCTGACCGCTCGCTCGATGTGACGCACCACGCTCCGCCGCGGCCACCGCCGAAGCTCCACCGCCACAACATCGATCCGCAGACCCAGCGGCCGCTTCGCCGCCCCCGCGTTGGTGCGCTTGCGGACAGACTCGGCGACCGATCGCAGCTTCCTCTGCTTCGCCGCGGTGATCTGAGACTCGGGCCGACGCTCACCCGCCGATCCGCGCCGCGCCTTGACCTCGACGACAACGAGCTCCCTGCCGTCGGGCGACAGGAAGACCAGATCCGCTTCTCCGACGCCGACACGCATGTTCGCCGCGAGCTGCCGAAACCCGCGACGCCGAAGGTACCGCGCCGCGACCCGCTCCCCGCGTCGGCCCACCGGCGACGAAGGCCGCCACCCCCGACGAGCCAAACCAGTCCGACGAGCCAAGCCCGCCCGACGAGCCAAGCCCGCCCGGCTCGACCCGGCTCGCGACCCCGGCGCGGGCGACCTCACGATCCGCCGCTGCTGCCCGATGCGAGCTGCGTCGCCGCGAGCCTCGCCTGCGCGATTTCTCGGAGCTCGACCGCGATCTCTCGCTGACGCGCGAGCCCGAAGCCCGCGTCGTTGAGCAGCTCGGCAACAAGCCGATCCCGCGCCGCCTGCCGGCGACGCCAGTCGATCTCCGCTTCGAGCTCGAGCTGCAGCCGCCCGTCCTCCAGCGTCCGGCCCGGCGGCTGCTCCAACCGATCGAGCATCACGAACCCCTCGCGATCGCCCATGTACTCGATGGGCCCCGCCCACGCCCCGGGCTCGAGGCCGACAAGCGAAGCGTTGAGCGACTCGAAGCCGACGAGACGCATCTCCGACCGCTCGCCCTCGACCTCGGTGCCGTCATCGTCAATCAGCCCACCCGAGCCGGGGCGGTACCTGTTCAACTCCCTGTCTTCGGCGATCGCAGCAAACGGCTCGCCGGCCTTGAGCCGCGCGAGCACGCTGCCGGCCTCCGCCTCGCCGGGCGGCAAGATCATCCGCCCGAACACGACCGGTCGAGGCTGGAATTCATCGATCCGCCTCGCGTACTCGTTCTGCACGTCCGCCCAGGTGACCGGCGCGTAGCTGTCCGACAGATCGTTCAGCCGCTGCGCGATCAGCTGCTGCCGCTGCTGGCTCTCGAGAAACTCGTCGAGCGACTGCCCGTACTGCTCCTGCAGCCGACGCTCCGCCTGCGTCACGCTGCCCGAGTTCAGCAGGCGGATACGCTCGCGGTACTGCCCGAGAAAGTTCCGCAGCCCGATCGCACGCACCTCCGGCGGCAGGCTCGCCTGCGCCTCGCGGTACAGCACCTCGTCGCGGACCGTCAGAAACAGCTTCTGCTGGATGATCTGCAGCGCCTCGGCGCGCCACGCCGCCACGCTCGGCGCTGTCTGCGTCGCCGCGCGGAGACGCGGCATCAGATCTTCGAGAAACACGCTCGCGATGATCGGTCGGCCGTTCACGTCGGCCACCTTCGCGTCCAGCACGATCGCTTCGCCAGACTCGTCCCCGTCGTTCGCGCCCTCGTCGTTGGCGCCGAGCGAACCTGTTGCCCCCGATTCCCGGTCGGCCTCACTCGCAGGCATCGCCGGCGCCGCGACGGGGCTGCCCACCACGCCGACCGTGTCTGATGCGCCGAGCATGATCTGCGTCGATGCTGCGGGCGCCGACGCGATCGAGAAGACCCGCGGCGGCGTCCGAACGCCCGACCCATCGCCCCCCGCAAAGTCGTTCGCCGTCAGATTCCCCGAAGATGGGCCGCATCCGGCACCCACCAGCGGCAGAGCCAGCGCGACCCACACGCCCATCCTGAACCCAACGCCTTGCGAAACACTCTCAATCATCCGCGATCCTCATCGGCGCTCCGCGCTCGGCTCAACAAACGATCCGCCAGAGCCTACCATTTCCCAAGGAGATCGACCATGCCCGACGAGCAGGATCCACCCAAGCTCATCGTTGACGACGACTGGAAATCGGAAGCCAAGCGCGAAAAAGAGCAGATCGCCGCCAAGGCCGCCGAAAGCCAGCAGAAGAAAGACGAGGCCAAGAACCGCCCCATCGAGTTTGCCGACGTCGTCCGCATGTTCGCGAGCCAGGCCGCCCTCTACCTGGGCCTCATCCCCGACCCGCAGACGAAGCAGGCCATGCTCGCGCCGGACATGGCAGCGATCAATATCGACATGCTCGCGATTCTCGAGGAAAAGACCAAGGGCAACCTGGACGAGAAAGAAGCAGAAGAGCTCTCGCAGACCGTCAAAGAGCTTCGGGCAGTGTTTGTTGAAACCACAAAGGCCCTGCAGCAAGCGATCGCCGAGGGCAAGATCAACCCCGACGGCACGCCCGGCCCCAACGCCGCCGCCGGCATGTCGGGCATGTCGGGCACGGGTGCGGGCCCCGCCGGCCCGGGCGGATCGTTCGACCCCACCTTCACCGGACCGCCGACCGCCTGACCAGACC
>JBCBNT010000019.1:0-40115 GCA_039821685.1 Planctomycetota bacterium
CGCGCACCTGGCGACGATCGTGATGCGCAGCGGCGCGATCACGGGCGCGATCGGCGAGGTGATCAAGTCCAAAGACTACTCGCGGGTGCTCGTGCAGAGCGACGACGTCACCATGAGCTTCTTCGACGCGCTCTCCAAAGCCGCGACCCGAAGGCGGCTCGCGCCCGAGGCCGGGCTGCTCACCGAGCTGCGGATCATCAAGGACGAGCAGGAGATCCGGGGCATCCGCGCCGCGATCAGGGTGCAAGAAGCGGCGATGCTGTCGACGCTCGATCACATCGGCCCGGGCATGAGCGAGCTCGAGATCTGCGCGTGGCTCGAGTGGGAGATGAAGCAGCGCGGCGCATCGGGCCCGGCGTTTGACACGATCGTCGCCGCCCAAGCCAGCGGGTCGCTCCCCCACTACGCGCCGGGACGCGTCAGGACCGCAAAAAACAAGCCGCTGCTGATCGACTGGGGCGCGGTCGTTGACGGCTACCGGGGCGACATGACGCGCGTGTTCACCTTTGGCAGGTGGCCCAAGCAGATCCGCGAGATCTACGAGATCGTGCTCGATGCGCACGAGAAGGCCGCGGCCGCGATCGAGCCGGGCATCACCAACCGCGAGCTCGATTCGATCGCCCGCGAGCACATCACCAAGCACGGCTACGGCGACGAGTTCAGCCACAGCCTGGGCCACGGCATCGGGCTGCAGACCCACGAAGGCCCGGGCCTGAGCCAGCTCGCGCCCGAAACAGAAATGCGGCCCGGCATGGTCATCACGATCGAGCCGGGCATCTATCTCCCGAGCATCGGCGGCGTGCGCATCGAAGACGACTACGCCGTGACCGATCGCGGACGGCGCAACCTGAGCTCGCTGCCGAAGGATCTGGACTTCGCGACGTTGTAGTCAGCTTTTGAACGGCTCCGGGCGTGATCATCACCGCGTACCGTCGGCCATGGACGAAACCTCATTTGTGCACTATCTGCCGATCCTGACGACGCTCGTCAGCGCGGCGTTCGTTGTCTCGCTCGTGCAACGGGCCTCGAAGCGAAACTGGGCGTCGCACCTCGTCTGGTGGGCGATCGGTGTTTTCTTCTACGGCGTCGGCACCGCCTTCGAATCGACCATCACGGTCTTGGGCAACACCGAGACGCTCAACCGCCTCTGGTACTGGGCGGGCGCGCTGCTCGGGGCGTGGCCTCTGGCGACCGGCAGCCTCTACCTGCTCTTCCAGACGGGCAAACGCCGCGTGCTCGCGCACGTGCTCACGGCCGTATCGGGTGTGTTTGTGATCGTCGCGTCGGTGCTCGTGTTCATCGGGCCGATGAAAGAGGGCATCCTGCCTGAGCACCGGCCGATGGGGCGGGGCATCTGGGAATGGCAGTGGCTCCCCTGGCTGACGCCTTTCATCAACTTTTACGCGGTGATCTTCCTGATCGGCGGCGCGATGCACTCGTGCGTGAACTTCATGTTCATGCAGGGTCAGGCCAAGCGCGCCGTCGGAACGGCGCTGATCGCGTTCGGCGCGATCCTGCCCGGCGTGGGCGGCGTGCTGACCAAGAGCCACGATCTGCCCGAAGCGCTGTATATCGGCGAGATCACGGGGATCATCTTGATCTGGATCGGGTACGAGTTCTGCATCCGCGGGCCCAAGCCCGCGGCCGGGTCGGCGATGGAGCCCGGCTCAGCCGTGGCCGCCGGTGGAGCCGAAGCCGCCGGCGCCGCGTGAGGTCTCGTCGAGCGTCTCGACCTGTTCGATGCTGGCGTGTGACACCGGCGCGATGACGAGCTGCGCGACGCGGTCGCCGTGGCGGATCTCGACGGGCTCCTGGCCCAGGTTGATCAGCGCGACAAACATTTCGCCCCGGTAATCACTATCGATGGTGCCGGGCGCGTTGGGCACGGTGACGCCCCGCTTGGTCGAGAGCCCGGAGCGTGGGCGGACCTGGCCCTCGAAGCCTTCAGGAATAGCGCAGGCAAAGCCGAGCGGCAGCTTCAGGATGCCGCCGCCCTGGTGCGCTGGTCGTATCGTCACCGTGTCGCTTTCGAACGCGTGCCTCGGCAGGCAGACGGCCAGGTCGAGCCCGGCGGCGCGTTCGGAGTGATACGCGGGGAGTACGGCCCGATCGTCGAGCCGCTGGAGTTGGAGCGTCGGCCTTGAGTGAGTGGGCATGCGGCAAGCGTAGGGGCGTGGGCCCGGTTCGCCTTTGCAGCGCGGATCAGCTTTCAGGGGCAATCGCTGCCGAAACGCGGACGCCGATCAGTCGTCGAGCGTGTCTTTGAGCAGCGCGAGCTCGTCGGGCGTGAGCTTCGACTCGACCTCGCCCAGCACGCGGTCGAGCGTCTGGATCATGCGCTCCGTGGAGCCGATGGCCGTATCGAGCGCGCTCGAACCGGTGAGCTTCTTGAGGATGTCCACGCGGTTGAACTCGGCGAGACGCGCTTCCGATTGCGCGCGGGCCTCGATCAGGCCTTGGAGGAGCCGCTGGGCGTCGTTGCGTGCCTGCGCGGTCTCGCTCAGGATGTCATCTCGCTCGGACACGATCGGGCTCCTCCGCGGCCGGCAAAACGGGTTACGCCGCGGCCGAGGAGTGTATCGGTCCCGCGGGGGCCGGAGTTTCGCGCCGGCCCGCATTTGTGGTGGGACGCATCTCGGGCACGTGCGAGCGGATCGCCTTGACCACGGCTACGCGGTCTCGGCTCGCGCGCACCTTTCCGAGGTCCGCCACAAGCCTGTCGAGATCAACCGCCGCGAGGCCCTCTCCTGCCCAGGCGTTGATGCCGGGGCGGGACGTCGGCTCGAGGCTCTCGGCGGCGTAGGCGAGTTCTTCGTAGAGCTTCTCGCCCGGGCGGATGCCGGTGACGCGGATCGCTGCGGCGGGCTCGACGCCGCGCGCCCGGCAGAACCGCTCGGCGAGATCCATGATGCGCACCGGCTCGCCCATGTCGAGCACGTAGACGCGAGCCGAGGGCGGTAGGCCATCGCTGTCCTGCCCGATCGCCGCTGACTGGATCACGAGACTCGCGGCCTCGGGGATCGTCATGAAGTACCGCGTCATCCGCTCATCGGTCACGGTGATCGGCCGACCCTCGGCGAGCTGGCTCGACCAGATCGGCAGCACGCTGCACGCGGACGCGAGTACGTTGCCGAAGCGGACCATGCTGAACCGCGTGCGCGGCGAACGCGACTGCAAGCCCTGGATGTACCGTTCGGCAAGGCGCTTGGTCGCGCCCATCACGCTCGTCGGGTTCACCGCCTTGTCGCTCGAGATCATGACGAACCGCTCGCATCCCGCGTTGACCGCGGCGTCCGCGACGGCCTTGGTTCCGAAGAGGTTGTTGGTCACAGCGTGCGCAGGATGGTCCTCCATCAGCGGCACGTGCTTGTGCGCCGCGGCATGAAAGACCACGTGCGGCCGGTGCTCGCGAAGGTAGGCGTCGGTGCCGTCGGCGTCGACGATGTCGTGCAGGATGGACGCCCGTTCGATGTCCTGGTGGGCTTCTTTGATGCGTCGGTCGATCTCGAAGAGGGCGTTTTCAGATCGCTCGACGAGGACGATCCGCTCGGGCGCGAAGCGTGCGACGATCGCGCTGATCTCCGAGCCGATGCTGCCGCCAGCCCCGGTGACCAGCACGCGCTTGTTCCGGATCAGGCCGGTCAGCGCCGCCTCATCAACCGGGAACGGCTCGCGACCGATCAGGTGCGACGGGTCGATCGGCGCTCCGGGCACGGCGATGCCGCCGGCCGACGGCGATGCCCCATGCGATCGATCACGCGGCGGATCGAGCAGGTCGTCGAGCGTCGGGATGATGCTGGTCTCGACGTTGAGCCGGGCGAGCGTCTCGGAGAGTGCCTCGGCCTCGGCGGCGCGGTCGGCGGGCATCGTGATCAGCGCTCGGCCGAACTTGTGCCATGCGTGGAGCTCGGGCAGATCGTCGATCCCGCCCAAGACGGGCAGGCCAGGTTCGGGCGGCGGGGCGTCGTTGGGGCCCGTTGGATGATCGGTCAGGATGCAGCCGCAGGGCCAGGGCGCGGGGCCGGCATCGAGCTCGTGCAGGAAGAGCTGGCAGCGGAGGCTACGGACGGCGGCGGCCGTGCCGATCAGGATGGCCGTGTCGCTTTCGGCTCGGCCGGCCGGGGGCGGTGGTGATGGGCGTGGCTCGTGCATGGGTGCTCCGCTCGGTCGTCGATCAGAACCGTTATCGGCGCTTGCAGGGGTCGGCCTGAGCCGGATGGGCGATCAAACCGCCCGAGTCGGGGTGGGCTAGGCTCAGCCTGCCGGCTCACCGGCGGAGGAGCGTCTCGCGATGATCGAGCGGATCGAAGGTCGGCTCTCGGCGATCGAGGGCCAGCAGGCGGTGCTGGAGCCCGGGGGCATGCCGGTCGCCTTCCGCTTGCTGCTACCCGCCTACCTCGCCGACCGGCTCAACCCCAGAATCGGGGAGTCGGTCGAATTTCGTACGCTGATGTACCTTGAAGGCCAGGGCCAGGGCACCAGTTTCGTGCCGAGGCTTGTCGGATTCGCGACCTCGGCGGAGCGTTCGTTCTTCGAGCTGTTTACGACCGTCAAGGGCGTCGGGAGCCGGAAGGCGCTCCGGGCGATGGCAGCCGAGCCCGCGGTCATCGCGCGGGCGATCGCGGGCCGAGACGCCAAGACGCTCGTGGAGCTGCCCGAGATCGGCAAGCGGCTCGCCGAGACGATCATCGCCGAGCTGGACGGCAAAGTGTCGAAGTTCCTTTCGACTGATGAGCTCGATGAGGCGCTCGCCGAAGCAGAGCGTCGGCCGACGGGCGGCCTGACCGGGCCCGCGTCCGAGGCGATGTCGGCGCTCATGGCGCTCGGCGAGGCGCCCGAATCGGCGGAGCGGATGGTCCGGTCCGCCATGGCGATCGAGCCCAAACCCGAGACGACGGACGAACTTATCCAAGCGGCGTACCGGATCGGGCGATAACGTCGCGACGGGCGACGATCAGAAACGGAACGATCGGTGGGGCCGGTCGGACCAATCCGGATCGCGGCAGATTGAAGCGGATCGGGGCGGGGCACACTGATGCGGCACGCGATGATCATGGCAGGCGGCGCGGGCACGAGGCTTTGGCCGCTGTCGCGCGAGGGGCAGCCCAAGCAGCTCATCGAATTCATCCCGGATGAGGTCACGGGCAGGCCCAGGTCGCTGCTCGAGATCTCGGCGCTCCGGCTGAAAGGCGTCGTGCCCGATGAGCACCAGCTGATCTGCACCGGCGAGCGGTACCGCGAGCAGATCGAGGCGGCGCTGCCCGCGTTCGCCGGCGACCGCCTGCTGGGCGAGCCGGTCGCGCGGGACACGCTCAACGCGGTCGGGTTCACGGCCGCGGTGCTCTCCAAGCGCGACGGCGACGCGGTCTTCGCGGTCGTGACCGCGGATCAGCTGATCGAGCCGGTCGAAGTCTTCGCCAAGCGGCTCGAGCTGGGCTTCGCGCTCGTGGAGCAAGATCCGACGCGGCTTGTGACCTTCGCCATCAAGCCCACGTATCCCGCGACGGGCTACGGCTACGTCGAGCGGGGATCGCCGATCGGCGGCGTCGAGGGCTGCGTCGAGGACGGCGAGCAGCTGGTGCACCGGGTGGCGAACTTTGTCGAAAAGCCGCCGCTGCACAAGGCGCAGGCGTATGTCGAGAGCGGGATGTTCGGCTGGAACGCGGGGATGTTCGTGTTCAACGCGTCGACGTTCATGAGCCTTCTCGAGCGGCACCAGCCCGAGGCGTTCGCAGGGCTCGCGACGATCCGCGACGCCTGGGGTACCGACGAGCAGGACGCGGTGCTGAACGAGATCTACCCGACGCTCCCCAAGACGAGCGTGGACTACGGCATCATGGAGCCCGCGTCGAGCGATCCGGCAGTCACGATCGCCGCGGTCGAGATGGGCGTGCGTTGGCTCGACGTCGGGTCGTGGCCCAGCTTCTTCGAGACGCTCGAGGGCGGCGAGACCGGGCACAAGCAGGCCGGGCCCGGGGCTGCGGCGTTTCACGACGGCGAGCGGTCCGCGGTCTACAACGACGACCCCACGCACACGGTGGCTCTCTTGGGCTGCGAGGACCTGATCGTGGTGCACACGAAGCGTGCGACGCTGGTGATGCCCGCGAGCCGGGCCGAGGACCTGAAGCAGCTCCGCGACCGGCTGCCCGACGATCTGCGGTAGTGACCTGAGCACTCGCTGTGCCGGTCGCGCACTCAGATGATCGGGCCCACCAGCCCTGTCCCGAGTGCGGGCAGCCGCCCCTGAAATCGTCGCGGCGGGCTCGCAACTCGCCCGCGGATCCCTGATACTGCCTGCATCAGGTACGTTTCGATCGATCTTGGCGACAAGCGGACGGGCCTCGCGTCGGGGGACTCGGCGACGGGGGTGGTGTCGCCCTTGACGGTCATCGAGGTCGATCGGCAGCACGGCGGGGGGAGCCCGCTGCTGGAAGCGGTCGCCCGGTCGGTGGAGGATCAACTGGGCGACAATCCGCGGCTTCATCGGGGCGAGGTGGTGATCGGCGTGCCGCTGAACATGGACGGGAGCGTCGGGCAGCGTGTGCAGATCGTGCGGGCGTTTGCGGCGAGGCTCCGGCAGAGGCTCGGCCGCGACGTGCACGAGCAGGACGAGCGGCTGACCTCGGCGCAGGCGAACTGGGACATGGCGCAGAGCGGCCTGACGCACCAGCAAAAAAAGGAACGTCGCGACGCGCTGGCGGCGGCCGCGATCCTTTCTGACTACCTCGAGGCCCGAAAGAACGCGACCCGCCCGCCAAAGGACGGGGAGCCGAAAGACGGGCCGAGCGGGTGGCAGGGCTGAACCGATAGTGTCAGATGGCTGTATGGACTCGCGGAGAGCCGCTGGAAGGAGCCGGGGTGTGCGCACACGTTTCGTGATTGCTGGGCTGATGGGTTTGCTTTCGTTGCTTGCCGCCGGCGGCGGGGCGCGTGGGCAGGCGTTCGAAGATGCCGACGCGCTGCTGGACGCGATCGAGACATCCGACCGCGGCATCCGCGCGCTCACGTCGGACATCCAGTACCACAGGCTCTTCGAGCTCGCGGGCGATGAGCAGATGCGGCTCGGTCGGCTGCAGTTTGTCAGCGAGCCGGCGGAGGGGGGGGGCGAGGGCGAGGATGCGCAGCCGCCGCGGCGGCGGTTCGCGATCAACTTCGACCAGGTCGTGATCGGCGGGCGGCGCGAGCGCGACGGGCGGACGTTTGTCTTTGACGGCGAGTGGCTCATCGAGCGCATCCCGAGCGACCGGCTCATGCTCAAGCGTCAGGTGGCGCCGCCCGGCGCAGCGTTTGACCCGCTGAAGGTCGGCGAGGGGCCGCTGCCGATCCCGCTGGGCCAGGAGAAGGCGGACATCCTTGAGCGATACGACGTCACGATGCCCGACGCGACCGACGGGATCGACCACCGGGACGACGCCGCGACGCTCGAGAACTTCATCGCGGCGATGGACGCGCAGCAGCTCAGGCTCGTGCCGAAGGACGAGGACGACCAGTTCCGCGAGGTGCGGCTGTGGTACCGGCGGGTCGAGACCGGCGTGGTGCCGTGCATGGCAATGACGCTCAACCGCACGGGCGACGAGGTCGTGGTGCAGCTTATCCGCGTGAGGCTCAACGACGCCGCGCGCGTCGACGAGCGGCTCTTCAGCGGCGACGCTCCGACCGGCTGGGACGTCGAGGTCACGCCTTTCCGCAAGGGCGCGATGGGGCCGAGGGCAGTGCCGAACGCGGAACACGCCGCGGCGGTGCCCGTGCTGGCAAGGTTTCGGCTGCAGCCCGGATCGGATGCGCCGGTCGTGGCCGAGCCTGAGCTGCCCGAGGTCGAGCTGCTCGACAGGCAGCCGATGCCCGCGTCGGTCGCGGCGCTCATCGATGCGGCGTACACGACAGACGACGAAGCTGCAGCAATGCGGGTCTTTCACGGCCACTGGCGCCCGTCGGACCTGTCGGACCCGGTGCTGGCTGCCCGAGCGGCGCTGATCCGCGGCGCGTACGACGATCCGTCGCTTTTCGACGAGCAGACACCGGTGCTCGTGCGGGCCGAGGGCGCGCTGGGCCGGGGCGAAGCCGAGCGGGCGCTCGGCGTGCTCGCGGGCGAGGCGTCGCTGCGAGCGATCCGGCTGCGGGTCGAGGCGCTCGAGCTGCTGGGGAGGCACGGCGATGCGCTCGCGGCGACGGATGTCGCCGTCAACAGGCTGCTGCGGGAACGGATCGAGGACCCGGGCGAACTGACCGATGGCGTGCGCACGCTCATGGCCCGGGCGAGGCTCGCGGGCCCTGAGCGTGCGGACGGCACCGACTTCCAGACGCTCATGGCATTGCTCACTCGCGCCGGGGCGGAGCTCGACCGGCTCTACTGGCCCGCGAAGCTTGCCGAGGCCGAGCTGCTGTACTCGAAAGACGAGCGAGGCCGCGCGGCCGAGGCGGCGACAGAGGTCACGAGGCTCAACCCGGCGTGCGCCGAGGCGTGGGCGATCCTCGGTCGGCTCGCGGTCGACGCGTTCGAGTTTGAGCGCGCCGAGGACACCGTGCGCAGGCTCGATGCTTTGGCAGCGACAGATCGGGCCTGGTGGTCGGACGCCGGCGGCGCGGTGCCGAGGGTCGACCTGCCCTCGGTCGAAGGGTCGATCGTGCTGGCCCGGCTCCGGGTTCGACAGGACGCGCCGGCGGACGGCATCGACCGGCTCGGCTCGATGCTCGCAGCCTTTCCCGGGCATCCGGAGCTGCTCGCGTCGCTGGCATCGCTCTTCGCAGCGGACTACGACGACGCGGCGCTGGCCGAGACACTGGCGAAGCTCGACGCGGTCAGCCCCGGCACGGAGCTCGGGTACCTCGAGGCCGGCTGGGCGCTCAGCGAGCGGCGGCAGTACGCGGGCTCGGCGGCGATGCTCGAAGAGGCGCTCGCGCGGCAGCCCAACCGTCCCGAGGCGGCGATCCTGCTCGGGCTTCTGGAGCTGCAATCCGGTCGCGATCTGAATGCCCTGACGGCGCTCCGCCGGGTGGCGGAGCTCGATCCGTTCAACGCCCGGGCCCTCAACAGCCTCGAGCTGATCGAGGAACTGGTGACCTACGACACGATCGAAACCGAGCACTTCGTCGTGCGGTACCGGCCCGGGGTCGACGAGGTGATGGCAAGGGAGATGCCGGCCGTGCTCGAGCGGATCCACGCGCGGGTCACGGGCGCCGAGAACGGCGGGATCGACCACGAGCCCCTTCAGAAAACGGTCATCGAGCTGATGCCCGACCACGCGTGGTTCGCCGTGCGCATCGCGGGCATGCCGCGGCTGCACACGATCGCGGCCGCAACGGGGCCAGTGATCGCGATGGAGGCGCCAAAGGTTGGCCCGGGTCACAAGGTCGGGGCGTACGACTGGCAGCGCACGCTGCAGCACGAGTACGTGCACACGGTCACCCTGAGCCGGACGGCGAACAGGCTCCCGCACTGGTTCACCGAGGCGGCGGCGCAGTATCTCGAGGATGCGCCGCGGGACGAGCGGACGTGCCGCTTGCTCGCGACGAAGCTGGCGTCGGGCGGCCTGTTCGACATGGACGAAATCAACGTGCGGTTTACCCGGCCGAGGAACCCCGAGGACCGGTCGCTGGCGTACGCGCAGGGCCACTGGATGTACGAGTACATCGTCGAGCGTTTCGGCGACGATGCGCCGCGGCGGCTCATGGACGCCTACGCCCGCGGCGAGCGCGAAACCGAAGCGATGCCGAGCGAGCTCGGGATCGATCGCGAGACCTTTGTCCAAGACTTCGAGGTCTGGGCCGCGTCGCAGGTCGAGGCCTGGGGCCTGAGCGATGCCGAGCGTGAAGCGGGTCTCAGGGCCGCGGTCGATGCGGCCGAGACGGGGAGCGACGCGCGGGCGGAAGCGCTGCTGGCATGGGCAGCCGCGGTGCCGATCGCCGAGACGCCGCACCGCGAACTCGTGAAGCACTTCCTTGCACAGGACGACCCGGCGGAGCGGAGCCGAGCCGTCGAGCATCTTGAGTTCTTGGACGCGCGAGCGCAGTACACGCCCGCGTTCGCGGCGGCTCTGGCGACGCGGTACGCCGAAGCGGGCGATACTGACCGGGCGCTTGTAAAGGCGGACCGGGCATCGAGCATCGCGCCGTTTGATGCGGACCAGCGCGAGCTCGCGGCGAGGATCGCGCTGGTGGCGCGCGATCCGGAATCGGCCGAGCGACACCTTGATGCGCTGACCCGGATCGAGCCCGACCGCCCGGAGCACGCGGCGCGGCTCGAACGGTTCCGCGAGCTCAGGCAGGGACAGTGACGGCGGTCTCGGTGCTGTCGGCGTTGTTGCCGGCGGGAGCCGTTGGGCGTTGGCCCACGCCGTCGGTCCGGTTGGTATTGAGAGGCCAGCCCGACCAGTCGGCGTAGCGGTTCTGCAGGTCTTCGACGATCGCGGCGGGCTTGAGACCGGCGGCGGCGTAGTCGATGGGCTCGCCGAAGCGGACGCGGGATCGGCTCGGGTTCCAGAGCGCAGCGAAGGCGGGGTCGACGCGGGGCGTGCCGTCGATCAGCGCGGGCAGGACGAGCGCGGCCGATCGCTTGATCAGCAGACCGACGCCCGGCAGGAATGGCAGCAGGTGCTCGGCGGGCCGCTCGATGCCGCCCTCGGGGAAGATACCGATGGTGCCGCCGGTCGCAAGGTGACGCAGCGCGACGCGGGCGCTGGTGGGATCGCCGGCGAACCGTTCGACGTCGATGATGCGGGCCCACGTCCAGAACGGCTCGAGGAGCTTGATCCGCATGTCCGAGGCCATCATCCATCTGATCTCGAAGGCCCAGGTCGCGTTCTGCACGAGCAGCGGGTCCGTGCCGGCGGTGTGGTTGGCGATCACGATGACGGGCCTGCCCTCGGCGATCGCGCTCTCGATGGCTCGGAGATGGTCGAGGCCCTCGTAAGTCACGCGGTGGACGGCGCGGAGGTAGACCTTGAGGAAGGTCAGGATCGCGGCGTCGAGCAGGTCGTGCGGGTCACGGCGCGGGCCCGACATCAGCCGGCGCGCGGCAAACGCCCACGCGAGCCAGAGGGCGGCGACGATGGCGGCGGTCAGGATGGCGGCGGCCCAGGTTGGCATTGTTTGCTTTTACTAACTCTATACCTGCCCGTGTCGTTCCCGATGCGGACCAGATCGTGCAGGTTAGGATCATGTCTTGAGGGAACGTGCAGATGCGAGTGTGCGGTGAGTGATCTCTGGGCGGAACGGCGGGCGGCGGCTCAGGCGAAGGCGGCGCCGCTGGCGTCGCGGATGCGGCCCCAGTCGCTCGACGAGGTCGCCGGGCAGACCCACGTGCTGGGCGAAGGCAAGCTGCTCCGCCGGATGCTGATCGCCGACGCGATCATGAGCCTGATCCTGCACGGCCCGCCCGGCACCGGCAAGACGACGCTCGCGAGGCTGATCGCGGAGCACACGAAGCGGCCCTTCGTCGCGGAGAACGCGGCGAGCGTGGGCGTCAAGCGGATCCGCGAGGTCATCGACGACTCGGCCCGGCGGGTCGAGGGCGGCGGGCGCGGCACGATCCTTTTCCTCGACGAGATCCATCGCTTCACGCGGAGCCAGCAGGACGTGCTGCTCGGCGATGTCGAGCGGGGGCTGGTGACGCTGGTGGGCGCGACGACGGAGAACCCGCTGTTCGCGTGCAACGCGGCGCTGGTGAGCCGATCGACGCTCTTTCGGCTCGAGCCGCTGTGCGAGGATGACATCATCGGGGTGCTCCGCCGCGCGATCGAAGACGGGGATCGCGGCTTCGGATCGCTCTCGATCGAGGCGAGCGACGAGGCGCTGCGGGTGTGGGCCGTGAAGTGCGACGGGGACGCGCGGCGGGCACTGACGGCGCTCGAGGTCGCGGTCTTGAGCGCCGATGGCGCAGGTGCGTCGGCGCCGATCGCGATCGACCGGGCGGTGGCGGAGGAATCGATCCAGCAGAAGGCGGCGATGTACGCGGACGACGAGCACTACGACGCCGCGTCGGCGATGATCAAATCGATCCGCGGCAGCGACCCGGACGCGGCAGTGTACTGGATCGCCCGCATGCTCGAGGGCGGCGAGGACCCGCGGTTCGTCGCACGCCGGCTCGCGATCCTGGCGAGCGAGGACATCGGCAACGCGGACCCGCACGCGGCGGTGCTGGCGGCGAGCTGCTGGCAGCTTGTCGAGCGGATCGGCATGCCCGAGGCGCGGATCACGCTCGGCCAGCTCGCGACGTATCTCTCGCTCGCGCCCAAAAGCAACGCGTCGTACGTCGCGATCGATGCGGCGATGGCGGACGTGCGGGAGGGGCGGACCGTCCCGGTGCCGGTACATCTGCGTGATCCGAATACTTCGCCCACCGCGGGCAGCGACGGGGCCGGTTTGACGATGCGGCAGCGGCGGGCAGGCGACGCGGCCGCCCGCTACCGGTACAGCCACGACGCCGAGGGCGGGGTGACGGGGCAGGACTATTTGGGCGTCGAGAAGTCGTATTACGAGCCGTCTGACGCGGGCGCGGAGCGGGCGATGGCGGCGAGACTCAAAGAGATCAAGGCCCTCCGGCAGAAGCTGCGGGACGGCGAGGGATGACCACGGGCGACGACAAGCGGGCGCTGCGCAACGAGATCAAGCTCGCGCTCGCGCGGCTCGGGCCGGCGGAGGTCGCGGCGCGGTCGGTCGTCGCGAGCGGGTACCTCGTTGATCGCTGGCGGTCGCCGGGCGCAGCGATGGGGTACCTCGCGTTGCCGCTGGAGGCGGATCCGATGGCCGCGATGGCCGCGTGGGGAGCGAGGGGCGCACGGGTGTGCGTGCCGCGGGCGGACTGGGTGTCGCGTTCGATGGAGCCGGCGGTGCTCGGCGGCAGGCTGATCACGGGGCCACACGGCGTGCGGAGCGTGTCGAGCGAGCAGCCGGCTGTAGGGATCGATACGCTCGAAGTCGTTGTGGTGCCCGGGCTTGGGTTTACCGCGTGCGGCGCCCGGCTGGGCCGCGGCGGCGGGTTCTACGATCGGTTCCTCGCGCGCCTCGGGCCGGGAACGGTGGCGGTCGGGCTGGCGGTGTCAGCGCAGATGTGTGACGATGTGCCGACCGAGCCGACCGATCGTCGCGTGGATTGGGTGGTCACGGAAGACGGGGCGGTGGACTGCCGCCCGGATGGACGCGGGTCGGCTTGAGCGGGCCCGCGGCAGGAAGGAGCCAGGAAGCGATGTCACTCCCTTCGCAGCGTCGGTCGTTTGGACCGCGGGTGAGCGCGAAGTCTCGGCGGGGCCCGGGCGGCACGAAGCTCATCGGCGGCGCGGTGCTTGCCGCGACGCTGATCGGCGGCGGCTGGCTGCTCTTCGCGGGCGGCGACACGGAGCCGCAGGTCTTCGAGCCGGGCTCTGACCTGCTGGCGCCGATGGGAAGCGATCCGGCTTCGGGCTCGTTGTCGGGCTCGGCCGAGGGCGGCTCGATGCTCGACGCCTCGGAATTCGAATCGTCGGGCGTGATCGCAAGCCGGCCGGCGATCACGGTCCGGCCGGGCATCGATCTCAGCGATCGGGGGGATGCGGCTCCCGGGTCTGGATCGGAGTCGGGGGCTGGGGGCACCGACGTGGCGACGCTCGGCGGGGGATCGGGCAGGCCGAGCGCAGCACTGGTGTCGCGGTCTGCCGACCGGGAAAGCACAAGGCAGACGCCGACGGCTCCTCGATCCGTGCCGGCTGCGACGGTCCGGGCGCCCTCGAGCGTCGGTGTCGCAACGCTCGTGTCGGAGGCCCGGTCGCTGCTCGGTGAGGAGCGGCTCGTCGCGGCACGCGATCGGCTGAACGAAGCGCTCAAGCATCCTGAGGCGACCGAGCAGGACCGCGCGATGATCCGCGGCGATATGGCCGTGCTGAACGAGGACCTGTTCTTCGGCTCGAAGGTCTACGAGGGCGACCCGTTGGCGTTTAAGTACACGATCGAGCCGGGCGACCGGCTGGCGGCGATCGCGGCGAACAAGGGCCTCGGCGTGGACTGGCGGCTGATCCAGCGGATCAATCGGATCTCGTCGCCGAGCCGGATCCGCGTGGGCCAGGAGCTGAAGCTGGTGCAGGGCCCGATGCACGCGGTGGTGACCAAGAGCGCGTACCGGCTCGATCTGTACGCCGGTCCTCCGGGTGCGCCGGAGCAGTGGATGTACATCCGCTCGTTCTCGGTCGGGCTCGGCGAGGACAACTCGACGCCGCTGGGTCGGTTTGTGGTGAGGCCGCAGTCCAAGCTGATCAACCCGACGTGGCGGAACCCGCGGACCGGGGAGTTTTTTGGGGCGGACAACCCGGAGAACCCGATCGGCGAGCGATGGGTCGGGCTCGAGGGCACGGGCGACGCGGCCGGCGAGGAAGGCATGGGCATCCATGGCACGATCGAGCCGGGGTCGATCGGTCGGGACGCGTCGATGGGCTGCGTCCGGCTCGTCGATGGGGATGTGGACGTGGTCTACGAGTGCCTGGAGGAGCAGATCAGCGAGGTGCTGATCAGGCCCTAGGGCTCCGGACAGGAGCGGCAAGGTGGTTGCCGCTTTCGAGAGCCAAAATTGGGCCGTGTCGCCGGTGTCGCCGTGGGCTGGCTTGGGCGACATCTTCGCGGATTCGACCTACAATACTCGACGCGCTCCGGGGCCGTCCCCGGGGCGTTTTTTGTCGAGTCGGAGGCTCATTGTCCATGGCTGATCAGGCATCTTCGAGCGGCGACTACAGCAGCGACCAGATCAAGGTGCTCGAGGGCCTCGAGGCGGTGCGGAAGCGGCCGGGCATGTACATCGGCGGGACGGGCCTGAACGCGCTCCACCACCTGGTGTACGAGACGGTCGACAACTCGATCGACGAGGCGATGGCGGGGTTCGCGACGGTGGTCACGGTGACGGTGCACGCCGACGGCAGCTGCAGCGTGACGGATGACGGCCGGGGCATCCCGATCGACCCGATGAAGCACGAGGATCCGAATCTGAACGGGAAGCCGGCCGTTGAGATCGTGATGACCAAGCTGCACGCGGGCGGCAAGTTCAACCAGGAAGGTTCGGCGTACAAGGTCTCGGGCGGGCTGCACGGCGTGGGCGTCTCGTGCGTGAACGCGCTCAGCGAGCACCTTGAGGTCGAGGTGTATCGCGACGGGACGGCGCACGAGATGCGGTTTGAGCGTGGCGCAGTGAGCAGGGAGCTGCGCGAGATCGGCCCGATCCCGAGCGACGCGACGCGGACCCGGGGCACGCGCGTCACGTTCAAGCCAGACGCGACGATCTTCCCGGACACGACGTTCAGCGGCGAGACGCTCGCCAATCGGCTGCGCGAGCTGAGCTTCCTCAACCCGGGGGCGACGATCCGGTTCCACGACGAGCGCGAGGCAGGCAGCGAGCCCGAAACCTTCAAGGCCGAGCGGGGGCTGCTGGAGTACGTCGAGTTTCTGATGGCGGGCAAGACCGCGTTCAGCCCGCCGGTGCACGTGATCAAGGAGGACGGCGACACCGTCTGCGAGGTCGCGATGCAGTACCACGACGGGTACGCCGAATCGATGCTCGCGTTCGCGAACAATATCCGCAACGCCGACGGCGGTACGCACGCGCAGGGGTTCAAGGTCGCGCTCACGCGTGCCCTGAATACGTACGCACGGAAGGCGGGGCTCATCAAAGAGAAGGACCCGACGCCGACGGGTGACGACTTGCGCGAGGGTCTGATCGCGATCGTGAGCGTGAAGCTCGCGGAGCCGACGTTTAACAACCAGCCGAAAGAGAAGCTGCTCAACCCCGAGATCGAGACGTTCGTCGGCCAGGCGGTCGCGGAGGCGCTCGAGACGTGGCTCGAGGAGCACCCGGGCGACGCCAAGAAGGTGTGCACGAAGGGGATCATCGCAGCCCAGGCGCGGGAGGCTGCCCGCAAGGCCCGCGAGCTGACCCGGAGGAAAACCGCGCTCGATTCGGGCTCGATGCCGCACAAGCTGCGGGACTGCAAGACCAAGGACATCACCAAGAGCGAGCTGTTCATCGTCGAAGGCGATTCCGCGGGCGGGTCGGCGACGCAGGGGCGTGACGTCGAGACGCAGGCGATCCTGCCGCTGAAGGGCAAGATCCTGAACGTTGAAAAGGCGAGGATCGACAAGGTGCTGGGCTTTGAGGAGATCCGCACGCTGATCGCAGCGCTGCGGTGCGGCATCGGGGGCGACCTTGATCTTTCGAAGCTCCGCTACGGCAAGGTCATCATCATGACGGACGCCGACGTGGACGGGAGCCACATCCGCACGCTGCTGCTGACGTTTTTCTTCCGGCAGATGCCGGAGCTGGTGAAGAAGGGCCACGTGTACATCGCGCAGCCGCCGCTGTATCAGCTGGTGCGGGGCAAGAGCGGGAAGTACGTGCTCAACGAGTCTGTCTTGAGCAGCACGCTGACAGAGAACGGGCTGGAGCGGGCGACGCTGCTGGTTCGGGACGTGGCGAGCGTGGAGACCGAGCCGGGCGGCGTGCTGGGCGAGCCCCCGATCGAGCGGGAGCTTTCGGGCGATGACGCGAAGCGGGCGGTCGAGCACCTCGGGCGGCTCGATCGGCTTGTCGATATCGCGGAGCGTCGCGGCACGGCCTTCGCATCGCTGCTCGAAGAGCGGTCACGCGATCCGGAGGGCAAGGGCAGGCTTCCGACCCACCGGGTGAGCTGGCGGGGCGGGGAGGCCTTCGCGTGGAGCGAGGCGCAGGCGATGCAGACCGTGGACGAGCAGGGCCTCAGGCTCGGCGATGCGTCGGACGACGCGCCCGGGGACGAGCAGTCGTCCGAAGAAAGGGCGCCGGTCGCGGCGGTTCGTGAGCTGCACGAGAACCGAGAGCTGGATCGGGTCTTCGAGCAGCTGGCCGGCCTCGGGCTCGACATCGCGGACTACGCGCTCGTACAGGAAGAGTCGGTCACGGGCGAGCGGATGCCGGCGCGGTACGCGTGGCGGATCGAAGCGACCGGCAAGGCGGCGGACGACGCCGGCACAGATGCGGGCGGGGGCGACGAAGAATCGGCGGGTTCGCAGGGCGTGAGCCAGACCGTGACCCGCACGGGGCAGAAGCTGGTCGAGGCGGCCAACCTGGCCCGGATCATCCCGGCGTTGCACGAGGTGGGCCGACGCGGGATCGAAGTGAAGCGGTTCAAGGGGCTGGGCGAGATGGACGCCGAGCAGCTCTGGGAGACCACGATGGACCACGACGCGCGGGTCCTCCTGCGGGTGACGTGGGACATGGCTGGTCAGGCCGAGAGCCTGTTCAGCACGCTGATGGGCGAAGAGGTCGAGCCTCGGCGGAAGTTCATCGAAGACCACGCGCTCGAGGTGAAGAACCTGGACGTCTGATGCGGGCCGCGCGCGGAACCGGCACCCAGAACCGGCACCCGGAATAGGGGCGGCCGAGGTGTGGGCTGCGTCCGATCATGCGCGGCGTAAACCGCACAGCCGGATGCTCGCGCCGCGCGGGTGACTCCGCGTTGCCCCGAAAGACCAAGACCGGACCCGATCGTTCCGATGGATGCTCTGCCGGGCGCCATCTCGCATCTGCGTGGGCGTCAACGGTCGGGCGGTTGTCGTGTCTCGGGCGGGTGCCTCGGGGGGCGGGCCCGGCTGGGCTGGTCGGGGCGGGACGGGACGGGACGGGACGGGACGGCTTTCGAGTTGGGCGTTCGGCGCGGGAGAGATGGAAGACCGATGGCACGCTACACCGCACAGTTTCGCAAAAACGATAACAACGAGGGGCGACGCAACTCGCTCGGCCTCGACGCCGACCGGCTCGACAGGCTCTTGGACATCCTCGACGGGAACACGGAGGAGTCGTCGAATCTGAAGCGGACGCATGTGCGCTGGCCGTTCCGGAGCGATTCTGTCCCGTTCAGGTTGATCGAGGGATTCGGCGGGAGGCGTGAGTTCAAAGTCGCCGCCAGGAACCTCTCGAACTCTGGCCTTTCGGTGATCCACAACGCGTACGTGCACCCCGGCGTCGATTGCGAGGTTGTGCTGCCGACCAGCGAGACCGCGGCCGCGTTTGGAGGTGACGGGAACCCGCGCACCATCGCTGCTGTTGTGAAGCGGTGCCAGCATGTGCAAGGTGTTGTGCACGAAGTCGGTATCGCGTTTAAGGAGTCCGTCGACGCGAGGCAGTTCCTCAAACTTGATTCGATCTCTGCTTACTACAGCATGGAGTCGATCAAGCCCGAGGAGATGGAGGGATCGATCCTGCACATTGAGGACTCGGCGCTCGACCGGCGGCTCCTTGCTCACTACCTTGACGAAACCCGGATTATCATCCACAGCGCGGACTCGCTCGCTGACGCCAGGGAGAAGGCGAAGGACAGCTACGACCTCATCGTGCTCGATATGACGCTCGGCGATGGGCACGGGCTCGACCTGTGCGAGTGGATGCAGGAGAACGGCATCTTGACACCCGTCGTCGTCTTGACCGCGGACACATCGCGTGAGCTCGAGGACCGCTGCCAGGACATCCAGATCGGCGGCTTTCTTCGCAAGCCTGTCGACCCGGGAACGCTTCTGCGGACGGTCAGCGAGTTCCTTGTTTCCGGCAGCGACCAACTCCGAGGCACGACCGACGACTCGTTGCAGGGGCTGACAAGTGAGTTCGTGAATGAGCTGTCGGGAGTGATCGACGACCTGCGCGGCTGCATGGAGCGAGAAGACGCGATGGCTGCCTACTCGATCGTGACGCGGGTCAAGGGCACCGCACCGGCGCTCGGCTTCGATCGGCTCGCCAACGTGGCTGACCGGCTGGCTTCGGCGCTGGCGGCGAGCATGAGCTGCGCCGAGTCGTCTCGGCAGATCGACGCGATGCTCGACGCGTGCGAGCGGATCAGGCACCGGAGGGCGGGATGAGCGTGCAGACGATCGCGGACGGGCTCGCGGCGGTTGGGCTGACCGGTGTGCCGGCCGTGATCGCCGCGGCCGGCGCGGCCGCCGGGGTGGGCATGTTCGCGGGGATCGTGCTGACGGTCGTGTGCCGACGGGCCTCGGCGGGCACGCGGCAGGCTCCCGCCGCGGTAGACGATGCGCTCGAGGCGAGCGGCGCGGCATCGATCACGTTTGAACTGCGCAAGGACACGCTCCGCGTGCGCGAGGTCTCGCCGAGCATCCGCGCGATGACGGGCTATGACGCGGACGCGCTGCGCGAAGGCGACGCCTTCTTGCGGATGGTGCACGAGCACGCGGCGGCGGGGCTCGAGCGCCGGCTTGTCGCGGCGTTGCAGGACGAGCGGGCGTGCGTGATCGATGCGCCGTACGACGATGCCGAGGGGCTGGAGCGCTGGATGCAGGTACGCGTCGCCCCGCCCGCGGACGGCAAGGGCGGCTCGCGGCGCGGCAGCGTGCTGCGGGGCACGGTCCGCGAGATCACCGAGTCGAGGCTTCTGCAGCACGAGGTCGCGACGTCGTCGTCGCGTTTCCATGCGCTCGCGGATGCGACGCCGGCGATGCTCTGGGTCATGGATTCCAGCGGCGCGGTCACCGGCGTGAACCGGGCGACGGAGCGGTTCTGCGGCGTGAGCGAGGCGGCGCTGCTCGGCGAGGGCTGGCTCCTTGCCGTGGACGATGCGGAGCGCGCCGAGCTTCAGCGGTTTGTCGCCCGGGTGCTGGATGAGGGCGTGTCGCTGAGCCGGGAGGTCGTGATGATCGATCCGGACGGCCGCGACCGGCGGATTGCGATGACGGCGACCGTTGCGCGCGATCCCGCGGGCACGGTCGGCAGCGTGGTCCTGACAGGGCGCGATGTGACGGACCGATCGGTGGCCGAGACGCAGCGCGAGCGGCTGACGAGGCTCGTCGACACGATCGGCAGCCCGGCGATGATCCTGTCGCCCGACTTCCGCGTGGCGCAGATGAACCCGGCGGCCCGGGCCCTCGCGGGGATCGCGGACGGGGAGAACACTGACTCGATTGCGCTGTGGCACGTGGTGACGCAGGACGCCGCGGACGTGATCCGCAACGAGGCGGCCCGGTACTGCCAGGAGGGCGGCGTGTTCGAGACGCGCGCGGGGATCCGCGATGGCGCGGACGGGTCGCTGTCGGCGGAGTTTTCCGTCGTTGGGCTGGGCGACGGGTGGCTCGGCGTGTCGGCGAAGATCGTGGAGCAGGACGTGGCTCTCGAAGCGGAGGCGGCGAACGAGCGGCAACAGATCGAGATGATCGATCGGGTGCTGCAGGGGACGCTTCCGGCTGAGGCGGGCCGGGCTGCGGCGGCGCGGCGTGTGTGCGCGGCGCTCGCGGAGACCTTCCCCGCGTTCCGTGCGGCGTTCGGTGTTGAGATCGAGCCGGGCGTGATCCGGTGCGACGCGTCGAACGGGCCGACGGAGATGGGCACGGCGGTCGGCCGGCGGATCGTGCTCGACGCGGACGGGTCGCTGCTGGCGTCGCTGCGTTCGGGCGAGGCGGTGGTTGTCGGTGACGTGTGGGCGGATGCGCAGCTCGAGCGGTCGGTGCTGGCCTTTGAGTCGACGGCGACGCGTGCGGTCGCGGCGTGCCCGGTCGCGATTGGTCGTGGCGAGCTGTGCGTGCTCACGATCGAGCGGGAGACGCCCGGCAGGTTTCGGACGCAGGAGCTTCGGGCCTTGTCGTGGGCATCGCGGCTCTTGGGTGCGGCGCTCGCCGGGATCGATGATCGCGAATGGCGGCATCGCGCCGAGGCGGAGGCGTCTCGGCTCTCCGATGAGCTGTGTGCCGAGCGCCAGCGGATCTCGGGGGCACGGGCATCGGCAGAGAAGGCGATCGCGGACGCATCGGCGAGGGCGGCCGAACGGAGCGGCGACGCCTGGGCGGCTGCGCTGAGGGCGATCGGTGATGAGGTCCGCGGCGTGGCTGGGCTGGCGGACCAGGCTCGCGAGGCGGGGCTCGAGCGGGTCGCTGCCGAGCTCGAATCGATCGATGCGATCGGCTTCCGCGCGTCGGTCGCCGGCCGGGCGGCGACGGGCACGCTCCGGGCCGAGGCGGCATCGGTGCAGCCCAAGGACGTGCTCAGGGCGGTGGGCCGGCGCGTCGCGGCTTCTGCGACGGCCAAGGGTGTCTCGCTGCGGATCTCGAAAGACGGCGAGCTGCCCGACACGCTCGCGACGGACGGCGGGCTGCTCTCGCTCGCGTGCGATCAGCTGCTCGGCTTCGCGGTCGATCGCTGCGGGTCGGGCGAGGTGCGGGCGATCGCACGGTCCGCCGAGGGCGGGGGCATCGAGCTCTCGCTGGCGGCGGCGGGAGCGACGCCGCCGGCGGACGCGTCGGTCGGGTCATCGGAAAGCGCCGGCGTGCTGCGGGGGCTTGCGCTGGTCCGTGCCGTGGCCCACGTGCTCGGGGGGACACTCGAGATCGAGCAGACATCCGCGGCGACGGACATCACGCTCCGGGTCGCCGACCTGCCGTCGGGCGGGGACCGAGCGGATGAATTGCTCGAGGCGGAAGGTCCTGAGGCGGGCGACGCCGATCGGCTCGCCGCGTAGCAGATCGATAACGAGGCGTTGACGACTCGGGCGTGTGCGGGAAGCTCGGGACGTTGGAGTGGTCGCCGGTCGTTGCCGGTCGTTGACTCGGCGGACCGGGCTCCGAACATCTTGCCAAGGGTGACCGACGGGGCTTGAACCCGCGACCCCCAGAACCACAATCTGGTGCTCTACCGACTGAGCTACGGCCACCGTTTCGGTACGCGGCATCTCTGCCACGGGGCGATGATAGCCGGCCTGCGGGTGGCTAGGCTTCTGTATACAACCCGCCCCGGGCCACGAAGACAGGACGTCTTGGGCATGGTGGCGGGCAACGCGGAGCCGGGCAACGGCTGCGAGGGAGTGCCAAATGACGACCGCCGCATTGAGCAAGCTTGATCTGTCGCCTTCACGGGCCTTTGTGAATCTCTCGACGGCGGAGCTGGTCGAGCGCGCGCTCGCCGACCGCGAGGGCACGCTTGCGGCGAACGGAGCGCTGGTCTGCTCGACTGGCGAGCGCACCGGGCGGAGCCCCAAAGACAAATACCTCGAGGACACGCCCGAGATCCACGAGAAGATCTGGTGGGGGAATGTCAACCGGCCGGTGACGGCGGAGCAGTTTGACCTGGCCGAGCAGATCGCGGTGGATCATCTGAATTCGCTCGATCGGCTGTACGTCTTTGAGGGGTTCGCGGGCGCCGACCCGGCGCACCGTCTGGGCGTGCGCGTGGTGACGCAGTACGCGTGGCACAGCCTGTTTGCGTCGACGCTCTTTATCAAGCAGAACAGCGCGGCCGCCGGCGAGAACGCGGAGTGGAACCACGACTGGACCGTGATCAACGCCGGTTGCCACAAGCTGACCAAAGAAGAACAAGAGCGGCTCGGGGTTGATAGCCACATCCTGGTCGTGCAGAGTCTGAAGCGGAAGACGGTGGTCATCCTGGGCACCGAGTACGCGGGCGAGATGAAGAAGAGCATCTTCTACGCGATAAACTTCGACATGCCCGAGCAGGGCGTGTTCCCCATGCACTGCTCGGCGAACGTCGACAAGGAAGATCCATCGAACGTTGCGCTGTTCTTTGGCCTGTCGGGCACGGGCAAGACGACGCTCTCGGCGGACCCGCACCGCGCGCTCATCGGCGACGACGAGCACGGCTGGGGGCCGGGCGGGGTGTTCAACTTCGAGGGCGGCTGCTACGCCAAGTGCATCAAGCTGACGCCCGAGGGCGAGCCGGAGATCTACGCGGCGATCAAGTTTGGCAGCGTGCTTGAGAACGTCGTGCTCAAGGATCGCCGGCAGCCCGACTACTTCGACGGGGCGATCACCGAGAACACGCGGGTGACCTACCCGGTGGAGTACATCCCCGAGGCGATCATCCCGAGCCAGGGGAGCCACCCGAAGAACGTGATCTTTTTGACGGCGGACGCGTTCGGCGTGCTGCCGCCGGTCTCGAAGCTGACGCCCGAGCAGGCGATGTACTACTTCATCAACGGGTACACGAGCAAGCTCGCCGGGACGGAGGCGGGCGTGACCGAGCCCGTGCCGAACTTCAGCCCGTGCTTCGGCGGGCCGTTCCTGCCGCGGCGGCCGAGCGAGTACGCCGAGATGCTCGCCGACCGGATCAACCGCTACCGCGCGAACGTGTGGCTGCTCAACACGGGCTGGACGGGCGGCCCCTACGGCGAGGGGCACCGGTTCGACCTGGCGTTCACCCGGTCGATGGTGACCGCGATCCTCCGGGGCACGCTCGCGCGAGAGACGTTTGACGCGGACCCGGTGTTCGGCCTGCACGTGCCGCGCCATTGCGACGGCGTGCCCGCCGGCGTGCTCCATCCGGAAGAGACCTGGAACGATCGGGACGCGTACTTCGCCAAAGCCCGCGAACTGGCGGCGAAGTTCCGCGAGAACGATGGGCAGTTTGTCATGCCCGACGAGGTCCGCGCGGCCGGGCCGCAGGGCTGAGAGATCCGCGGGGCAACGGGCCGGTCGATGATTTGAGGCGATAGCGAGCCGGGCGGAGACTGAGCGCTTCGGCGGCGGTACTGTTGCACCGACCGGAGCGAGAGCGAGAGACGCCCGACCTCGAAGGGCCCGAACCTCGAAGGGGATTTCCTTGACCCAGCGCAAGCCTTACGTCGGCGGAAACTGGAAGATGAACCTGGATCAGGAGGCCTCGGCGGCGCTTGCCCGCGGGGTGATCGACGCCTGCGAATCGTTGCAGGCATCGGTCGACATCGCGGTGTTCCCCGCGATGCCCTACCTGCTGAGCGTGTCGAACATCGTGCGCAACCGCCCCACCACGATCGGCGTGGGCTCGCAGGATGTGTACCACGAGGCGAACGGGGCGTTTACGGGCGAGGTCAGCTGCGCGATGCTGACCGACTGCGGGTGCAAGTGCGTGCTCGCGGGGCACTCCGAGCGTCGGCACGTGATCGGCGAGAGCAACGCGCAGGTGAACCTGAAGGTGCGGGCCGCGATCGACGCGGACCTGGACGCGGTGCTGTGCGTGGGCGAGACGCTGGACCAGCGGGAGAAGGGCGAGACCGACGCGATCAACGCGATCCAGGTCCGCGAGGGCCTGGCCGATGTCGGGCAGCGGCAGATGGAGCGGGTCGTGATCGCGTACGAGCCGGTCTGGGCGATCGGGACCGGCAAGACCGCGACCCCCGAGGACGCTCAGGACGCGCACGCGAAGATCCGTGCCCTCGTCGACGAGATGTACAACGGCGACGTCGCCGAGCGGGTCCGGATCATCTACGGCGGCTCGATGAAGCCCTCGAACGCGGCCGACCTGCTCAGCAAGCCCGATGTGGACGGCGGGCTCATCGGCGGGGCGAGCCTGAAGGTCGAGGACTTCGCGGCGATCGTCCGGGCGGCTGCGGAGGCCTGAGACCGCTCAAAGGGACGCGCGCTACACTTGCGGCTCGGGCGTCGGGGTTCGGCGCTTCGTTTGTGTGGGTGGTGATGCATGGTGGCGCTGATGCAGGATCAGGTGATGACGCTCGGGATCGCGGGCTGGGCGAGTTCGCTTCTGACGCTCGGGTTTCTCATCGTGTGCGTGCTGATGATCCTGATCGTGCTGATCCAGCGGCCGCAGGGCGGCGGGCTGAGCGGCGCGTTCGGCGCGAGCTCGGGCTCCGGTCAGACGGCGTTCGGCGCGAAGACGGGCGATGCGTTGACTTTCGGCACGATCGGCATCTTTGTCGTGTTCCTTGTCGCGGCCGTGGGCCTGAACTTCGTCGCTCGTCCGACCGCAGCCGAGCAGGCAGCCGCGGCCGAGCAGGCCGCGATCGCCGAACGGGAACAAGCCGAACGCGACCAGGCGGAGCAGGGCTCGATGGGGGGCGTCTCGGAGACGTCTGATCCGGTCCCGACCGATGAGGCGACGTCAGAAGCGGATCCGGAGCCTGCATCGGATGCTGCGCCGGAAAGCGGCGTTGAAAGCGCGCCGGATGCCGGCGACCCGGCCCCGGCCCCGGCCGCCGGCGACGGCTGACCCGGGCACACTTCTTCTTCGCACACGATCGGGTGATCGGCCGGCGGCGGCGGGATCGCGTGCCAAGGCCACGATGAATCAGGAAGGACCGCGCGTGATCCGCAGCATGACCGGTTACGGCGAGGCGTCTACGCACGTCGATGGGACCCACTACTTCTTGCAGGTCCGCACGCTCAACGGCAAGTACTTCAAAGCGACGGTGCGGTTGCAGGACGAGTTCGAGGCTCTCGAAGCCGAGCTGGAAAGCGGGCTTCGCCGCAAGATTGCGCGGGGCACCGCGGCGATCAAGGCGACGTGCACCGACGGGTCCGAGGGCGCTGCGCAGGAGATCAACCACAAGGCGCTCGACAAGTACATCGATCAGCTCTCGGGCTCGGAGCACGTGTCGTCCGGACGGGTGCAGCTCGAGGTGGGCCAGCTGCTGCTCCTGCCGGGGGTGCTGCAGCCGCCGAGCGATGAGGGCGAGCGGGTGGCCCGGGTGCGCGGGGTGTTTGCCGGGCTGCTCGATGAGGCGGCCGGGAAGCTCATCGCGATGCGCGAGAGCGAGGGGCAGCTGCTCGCCGACGATCTGCGGAAGCAGCTCGGCGTCATCGCGGCCCAGCTCGGCGTCGTGAAAGAGCGCGCGCCTTCGGTCGTGACCGAGTACGAGCAGCGGCTGCTCTCGAGGATCCAGCAGCTGCTGGCCGAGAGCGGCGCGCAGGCGGAGCCGGGGGACGTGCTCCGCGAGGTGGCGAGCTACGCCGAGCGGACGGACATCGCCGAAGAGATCCAGCGGCTCGGCGGGCACGTGGAACAGTTCGGCTCGCTTCTCGAACAGGACACGGGCCGGCCGGTCGGGCGCACGCTGGACTTCATGGCCCAGGAGATGCTCCGCGAGGCGAACACGATGTCGAGCAAGAGCTTCGATACGGGCATCAGCCGCGCGATCGTCGAGATCAAGGGTGCGATCGACCGGATCAAGGAGCAGGTGCAGAACGTCGAGTAGCGGATCTGATCGAGGTCCCTCGGCGTCCGGCGGGGCTTTCGCTGCTCCCGGCGGCTTGCAGGGCTTCGGATAGGAGCGTGAAGGACCGCCCGATGGGAACTGATTCCGATAGACTGAGCGTTGTGACTACGCCAGCGCGTCAGCCCGGGGGATCGGTTGAGCGGGCCCAGGCTTCGCCGATCAGCGAGGATCCGGGTGCGACCGTTTCGGGCGATCCGGCGAACGATCGAGTCGCTTCGAACGACGAGACCGTGCATGCCGGACTGGTCTTTCCGGGCGGTGCTGCGGATCACGGTGCGGAATCGGCCGGAAGAGAAGGTCCCGGGCGAAGCCGGGGCCAGATCGAGGGGCACGAGCGATTCGCGACGGGCGAGCTCGCGATGGCCTGCTCGCATTATGAGCTGGGAGTGATCACATCGGTGCGCGAGTTTCGGCGTGGGTCGCGCCGGTCCCCGAAGGCGGTGCTGGAGACCTCGCGGGGTCGCGTGCTCGTGAAACGGCGGCCTCCGGGGCCTTCGGATCAGCCGCAGCAGATCGCGTTCAGCCACGCGGTGCAGGAGCACCTGCGTGAGAAGTCGTTCCCGCTTGCGCGGCTGCTCCGGACGCGCGAGGGCCGCGGGTGCGCGGCGATCGGCGGCCGGTCGTACGAGCTGTTCGAGTTTCTGAGCGGCACGCGGTACGACCGCAGCGAGGGCGAGACGGCCGACGCGGGGCGGACGCTCGCGTATTTCCATCGCCTGCTCGCGGGCTTCGACCCGCCAGGCCGATCCGGAGAGGGGAGCTACCACGCGAACGCGATGGTGCCGAGGGCGCTGCGCTCGATGGCGGACGAGCTCGGGCGAGGCTCGCTGGCTCCGGTCTGCGATCGCCTCGCTGTGCTGTACGAGCAGGCGACGTCACGGGTGCGCGGGCTCGGGATGTCGGCGTGGCCTCGGCAGGTCGTGCACTGCGATTTCCATCCGGGCAACGTGGTGTTCGGCGGCGGGCTGGTGCGGGCGGTGGTCGACTTCGATTCGTGCCGGCTCGGGCCGCGGGTGCTCGATGTGGCGAACGGGGCGCTGCAATTCTCGGTCACGCGGTCGGGGCTCGATCCGTCGGCGTGGCCCGTGGAGCTCGATCGCTCGCGGCTCGGCGCGTTCCTTCGGGCGTACGACGCGGTCGAAGGGTGCATCGTGAGCCGGGCCGAGCTCGAGGCGATGCCCTGGCTCATGATCGAGGCGCTCATCGCCGAGTCGGCGATGCCGATCTTCGCCACCGGTCGGTTCGGCAGCATCGACGGCGGCGTCATGCTGGAGGTTGTCGAGGGCAAGGCCAACTGGATCGCGGCAGCGAGCGACGAACTGTGTGCGCTGTGATGCGGCGGCACACCTGTCCAATTCGGTGCTGGGCGATGATCGTCGCGGCTGCTTGCTCGCTCGCCGCAGTCGGTCAACAGAGCGAGCTGTCGTCCGCTGAGCGGTCCATCGACGAGCTTGTCGCCTCGCTGGACAGCCCCTCGTTTGTCGACCGCGAGCTCGCGATGCGTGCGCTGCAGGCCGGGGAGGGCATCGCGCTCGAATCGATCGAAGCGGCGCTCATCGCGGGTGACCTGAGCGTCGAGCAGCGTCGCAGGCTCATGCAGGCGGCCCGTCGGCGGTTCTGGACATCGCCCCGTGCAGCGATGGGCATCGTGCTCGGGGACGTGACCGATCTGGGCCTGCAGATCCAGGGCACGACCGCGGGCTTCGACGCGGCGGAGATGCTCGAAGCGGGCGACATCATCGCATCGATCGATGGGGTCGCGATCCGCTCGCTCGGCGATCTGCAGGTGGCGATCGTGGCGAACGCTCCGGGCGAGGTGGTGCCGGTGGTGTATCTCCGCGACGGCGCGCGTGAGGAGTCGGACATCAGGCTCGGCTCGTGGGGCGCGCTGGGCTCGGGTGACGCGCGGCCTCGGGTTGAGGTGATGGAGCTCGCTTGGGCCTACCGATCGCGGGCGTATGGGCCGCTGGTGACCGCGCAGCCGGTGCCAAGCCTGGGGGTGCCGCCGCGCGGCGAAGCGAGCGACCTGCCGGCGGGGGCGAGGCGTGGCGTTCGACGGGATCGGCCGGTTGCAGGCGGCGAGGCCCGCGACGGCGCTGCCGACGCCGCGGGGATCGATGTCGGCCGCCGGCTTTCTGCCCAGCAGAGCGATCGCCGGATCGACTTCGCGAGCCTTGTGGCCGCGAGGCTCCGCGAGCTGGAGGACCGGGCACGCAGCAAGCGCGACCGGATCAGGCTGCTCGAAGCCGATCTCGCCCGGGCCGAGCAGCAGAACGACGAGGACCAGATCAGCCGGGCGACGCAGCGCATCGAAGACCAGCGCCGCGAGCTGCGCGTGCTCGATGCCGAGATCGAACGCTACCGCTTCGTCCGGTCTCGCGACGACTGACGCACGACGGCGGCGGAGCGCTTACCCCGCGCGGTCGACCAGCTCCGCACGAGCAGCCTTCACGATGACGACGGCCCGCGTAACCTCGGCGTGCGACCGCGTATCGGGCTCGGCCATCTTGAGGATCCGGTCGATGCGGTCGACATGACGCCTTGTCACCGCCGGCGAGCGTGCGTCGGGCCTGGTTTCGATGTCTTCGGCGTTGTCGAGCACGTCGGCGAGCTTGATGAGCCGGGCCCGCCAGTCCGCCCGGGTGAGCCTCGCGTCGTAATCCGCCTCGCGCTCCTGCTCCGGCAGCAGCATGTTTTTGGTCAGTGCGGCGACGAGCCGCGCGATCTCGCTGCCGAAGCGCTCGTCGATGTCGTCGTAATCCGCGGGGGTGTCTTCGATGGTGTCGTGGAGAAACGCAGCGGCGATGGCTGCGGGATCCGTGACCCCGAAGGTATCGCGGACGGTCATCGCGACGCGCGCCGGATGGGCGACATAGGGCGTCCGGCGGTCCTTGCGCATCTGGTGCTGGTGCATCTGCGCTGCAAACGACGCTGCCCGTCGCCAGAGCCTGTCTCCGGCCCGGCTGTCGACCGGGTCGCCGGATGCGTCTTCCATCTGGCCTGTCATGATGCGGCGTGCTCCGGCGGGTCGGGCGGGTCAGGCGGTAAACGGGTGGGTGCCGCGCTCGATCAGCAGCCGGGTCTTGGCCGGTGACGAGCCGTGCTCATCGAAGATGATGAGCTCGTTCGCGGCGTCGGGCTTCAGAGCCGGGCCTGGGAGCAGAAGCGTGGGCTCCGCATCGACGATCGCGCCGGACTTCGTATGGTTGAAGTACCGCGCGACGTGGTGGCCGTTGAGCATGACCTGCCCCTTGCTGAGACCGGCGAGGTCGAGCCTGACGGGCGCGCCGTCGGCCTTGATTTCAAACTCGGTGCGGTACCAGGTCGGACCCTTGAGCGACGCGAGCTTCGATTTGCTCGCGGCCTTGTAGCTCGAGGCTGCGGGGGGCTCCCATCGCGCGTAGGACCATTTGCCCTTGCCGGTGAGCTCTTCGACGCCCTCAAGGATCGTTGTCTGTGCGGCGATAGATTCGAGCGTCTGCGTCGCATCGGCCGCGTCGTCGTGCAGCGCGAGCTGCAGGACGTTTTTGCCCCGCGAGAGCGTCTGCTGGTCGAGGACGATGCGGGTCGGCCCGGCCGCGTCGAGGTACCGCACGGGCTCATCGTTGATCACGAGCACGAGCTTGTGCGCGAGCTCGCCGATCGAGATGATGACCGGGCTCTTCTTGCGGTGCATGAAGGTCCAGGTGAGCCTCTCCGGACGCGTGACGTCGCCGGGCCGAACGTTCCAGAGCGGGGTCTTGAAGCCGAGCAGATCGATCGGGCTGCCGAGCTCGATCTTGTGCCGGCCGGCACGGAATGGCTTGACTTCGAAGAGGTGATCGAGGAGGCCCTTGGGCTCGTCGAGCGAGAGCCCGGTCGACGGGCGGCCGAGGTTCTCGGCGAGAACGGTGATCGTGTGATCGCCCTTTTTCAGCGGCAGCTGCATCGGCTCGAAGTCAGCGCCGGGCCCGAAGCCCATGACGCCCTGGTCCTCGCCGTCGAGGAAGACATGGAGCCGGTCGCGCGACGCGGGGGCGAGGAGCTTGGGCTTCCGCGCCGAGGCCGATTTGATGTCGATCTTGTACCAGCCGTAGCCGAAGGGCGCGCCGAGTTCGGCGAGATCGCCGGGGCCATCGATCGGCGCAAACCTCTGGCTGGTCCCGAGCACGTGCTCGTCGGCCGTCACTGCGTGCCAATCCGGGAGCGCGACGGCCGCGGTCGCGGCACGCGCCGGGACGGTCTCCTGGAAGCTGATCTTCTGCTTCTCACCCGTGAGCGTGTACGCGATGCACTGCTTGGCTCCGGGCAGCGCAACGGGGACGCCCTGGGCGTCGACGCCGGCAACGCCGATGTACACGATGTCGTCGGCGGTGTGGATCGCGTCGATCTGGTCCTCGTTCGCGATGATGACGGTGAAGCCTTCGAGCTCGTGGATGGCCGGGGTTTTGCCCTTCGGCACGTCAGCGGTGAGCACGGTGCCGTTGATCGAGACCGAGCCGGTCGCGCCGGCGGGCCCGTAGCAGACGAAGACCTGGCCGATGGTCGAGAAGGCGTTGAGCGTGCAGAAGTCGAGGGTGGCGCTGCGGCTCAGGAGCACGTTGAACAGCACCCAGCTCACCGCCTGCCTGCCGAGCGGCACGGTCAGGCTCGACCCCTCGCTGAGCATGATGTCGACATCGCGCGGCCGTGGCGTCTTGCCTTCGGGCGGCTCCTCGGCGAAGACGAAGGTGACATCGCCCTGCGACCCTCTGAGGTCGACGAGCGACGTGGAATCCGACGTGCCCGCGGGGGCCCGCTGGTCGAGGAGCGTCGGGCGGTACGACTGATTGAGCGACGCGAAGACCTTGGCGAACGATGAGGCGAACCCGCACAGCCGGCGCACGTGGCTGTACGTCGCGCCGGGGGCGCCGGCGCCATCGACGGGCGCGCCGGCTCCGAATGCCGAGTGGGCGAACTCGTCGGTCCGGCCGCCGGGCCTGCCAGCGAGGAAGCCCGGGGTCAGGCCCGCCGCGAAGGGCGACATGATGTACTGCCCGCCGCCGGCGAGGACCTCGGCGAGGCGCCGCTGGAGCGCGATCGGCGAGACCGTGGCGGGCGGGTCGCGGCCGATGACCGGGTCGTGCGTCGTTGCCATGTCGGTGATGATGCGCGGCGCGTCGGGGTTCACCGCGGCGAGCTGCCTGAGCGTCGCCAGCATGTCGGCCTCGCCGACCCAGCCGTCGATCTCGCCCTCGGTGCCCTGCCAGAGGTTGTTGGCATTCACGCTCGGGACATTGAAGCCCGCCTCGCGGTAGTAGCGGGCGAGCTCGCCGAGGTATCCGATGGCGGCGATCTCGTCGCCGCAGACCCAGCGGGCCTCGTTCTGCAGCATGATGATCGGCCCGCCCTCACCGATGCTCGTGATCTGGAGGTCGGCGACCTGTTCGGCAAGCGCGGTGATGAACTTGCCCGCGGCGTCGAGGAAGGGCGCGTTCGGCGCGCGGAACACGATGTCGGGCTTGTTAATGAGCCAGTGCGGGAGGCCGCCCATGTCCCAGCCGCTGCCGATGTACGGGCCGGCGCGGAGCACGCAGTAGAGCCCCGCCTCGTGGACAAGCCGTACGAACTGCCGGATATCGAGCGGGCCCTCGAAGTCGAACTGGCCGGTCCGCGGCTCGTGGAGCGCCCAGGGCACGCTCGTGGCGACGGTGTTGAGCCCGGCGACCTTGGCGGCCTGGATCCGGTCGGCCCAGTGTTCGCGTGGTGTTCGTGCGTAGTCAATCTGGCCGCCGACGATCAAGATTCTTCGGCCGTCGATCATGAAGCTCTGATCGTCGTAGGTTACGCTCGCCATAGGGTGCGGTCTCCGTTGGGATAATGATCGATAACCCCGAACATCGCGGGATGTTTTCGGACCCGATTCAGAGGATCCGAGCCGAAAGTTAGGTATTTACTATGGTCGCCACCATGCGAGGAGAATGGTAGGAGGTCATATCGCAAACCGCAACGAAACTTGGGGGCCGGCGTACACATGCGGCCGGTGGCATAGGGTCAGACGTGGCCGGTTGCGCTTCGTGGGAGGCCGGATCGTGAGACAACGCGGAACTCGTGGATCGGTGGGTCGGGGTGGCCTTGCGTGGCTGCTGGGCCTGTCGTCAATCGGCTCGCTCGGCACGCTCACGGGGTGCTACGGCGGGCTGGCGGGCGTCGACCGGCGGCTCGACCGCGTGCTGGAGCAGCGGTCGGCGGAGCTGAGCCCCTACGTCTCGGCACCCGGTCGGGTCTTCGCCGACGCGGACGCCTATGACGACCCGGCGCAGGGCGACGTCGGTCCGGTGACGACCAACCCGGTGCCCGAGGCGATCGAGCAGGCGGTGGCTGCGCCCGACCGGGACGTGGCGGCGCGGCTCGACGCCTATCTGCTCGAGGATGTCGCGGACACGGACGACCCCGATGTGCTGCGGATCGATCTGACGCGAGCGCTCGAGATCAGCCAGGATTCGGCCCGCGAGTTTCTCACGGCACAGGAGAGCTACATCCTCAGCGCGATCCGGCTGCTCGTGCAGCGGCACCTGTTTAATCCGCGGCTTTTCAACCAGACGAGCGCGACGTTTGCCGGCGATGGGACCGACGGCCGGTTCACGGCGGCGCTCACCGTGCTCAACGAGCTCGGCGTGCGTCGGCGGTTCCAGAGCGGCGGAGAGGTGACCGCGTCGTGGCTCGTGCAGGCGACGGAGGACCTCCGCGAGGGGGCGACGGACCGGTACCAGCAGTCGAGCTCGATCGTGCTGAGCGGGAACTTTCCGCTGCTGCGGGGCGCGGGCGCGGTGGCGCGTGAATTGCTCGTGCAAGCGGAGCGTGATCTCGTGTACGCGGCGCGGACCTTTGAGCGGTTTAGGCGGACGCTGCTGGTGCGCATCGCGAGCGATTACTTCGGCCTGATCCAGCAGCGGGCATCGATCGAGAACCAGCTCCGGCGGATCGCCTCGCTCGAGCAGATCGTGGCCGAGACCGACGCGAAGATCGATGCGGGTCGGCTGCGGAAGTTTCAGCAGGGCATCGCGGCGAGCGACCTGCTGGCGGCGCGAGCCGGCCTGGCCGGGCAGCGCGACTCGTACCGGCTGAGCGAGGACCGGTTCAAGGTCAGGCTCGGGCTGCCGGTGGACCGCGCGATCATCATCGTGCCGGTGACGCTGGAGCTCCCCGAGCCGGACATCACCCCGGCAGAGGCGGCTCGGCGGGCGCTCGATTACCGGCTGGACCTGCAGACGACACGGGACCAGGTGCTCGATGCGCGGCGGGGCGTCGAGGTCGCGCGGAACGGGTTGCTGCCAGACCTGGACCTGTCGGCGAGGATCGATCTGCCGACGGATCCGGATGTCGACGAGCCGTACCTGGCGTATTCGGGCGAGGACCTGAGCTACTCGGCGGGCGTCACGCTCGACCTGCCGCTGGACCGGGTGGTGGAGGAGCTCGGCCTGCGGTCGGCGATCATCGAGGTCGAGCGCGCGATCCGTGGGTATGAGGAAGACCGGGACGACGTGGTGGTCGACGCGCGGGCCGCGGTGCGGCAGATCGAGCTCTCGCGGTTTCAGCTGAGCCTCGCCGAGGAGCAGGTGCGGATCAACCGCGAGCGGAAGCGCGGGCAGGACCTGGACCCTGAGAACGTGACGACGCAGGAGAGGCTCGATACCGAGAACGCGCTGCTCAGCGCGGAGAACGCGCGGGATCAGGCCCTCACCGATCTTCGGATCGCGATCCTCGAATATCTGCTCGATACGGGGCAGATGCGTGTAGAGAACGATGGCACGATCGCGCCGATCGGCGGGATTGATGTTCGGCAACCCTGACCGCCGACAAACCTGACCGCTGACGGCAACTAGCCGAAGTCGCGGAGCCAGCGATCGATGGTGAGCGACCACCGCTCGTGCAGCGACCAGCGCTCTCCGACGGTCAGGTGCGTCTCGGCTCCGTCGATCGGCTCGAACCCGAGCCGGCTCGCGAGCGACTTTGAGGGCGTGTTCCGCGGATCGATGAAGCCGTCGATGCGGTGCAGGCCCAGGCCGTCGGGCAGGTCGGCGAAGCTGTAGCTCAGCAGCGCGGCGAAGCCCTCGGCGGCGAGTCCTTTCCCGGTGAACCCGTCGGCGAGCCAGACGCTGGTGTCGGCCTCCATCTCGAGGCCGCGGCGGATGACGATCAGGTTGAACGCGCCGGCGATCCGGCCGGTTTCGGTTTCGATCGCGATCCGCCTGAACGCCTTGCCGGTCGCGTCGCCCTCTTGGGTCAGGGCGAGTTGTCGGTCGAAGATCTCGCTGGCCGGCCGGTCGGGCCCGGCAAGGGGCAGAAACGGCTCGAGGTGATCGTGGCTCCGCTCCACCGCCGCGATGAACGCCTCTCGATCGCTGGTGCCCAACGGCCTGAGCCTGAGGCGGGGAGTCACGATCTCGGCGGGGCGCTGCTCGCCTGCGGTCTCGTGTCGTCCGTGCTCGACGTGGACGCGGACGGGGCGGCCGCTGGTCATGGGTGCTGCCGGCGAGTCGGGCTGGCGGGTCGCTGCTTCGGTGCGATGGGCTGGCACGTCTGACCTCTCGCGTAGAGTGGATCGATGGAACCGGGACTGGGCATGCTCTGCCGATTGATGCTTGCTATCGGCGTTTCCGGCGTGCTGTCGTTGATCGTTGGGCGGCGATTGCTGCGGCTCGATGTGCTGGGATCGGGCGTGATCGGGGGTGTGTGCGCAGGATTTGCGCTCGGGCCTGCGATGTTCGGGGCGGCGCTGCCGTCGGTGCACGAGCAGATCATGGTCGGCGGCGTGCTCCGAGAGGCCGAGGCCGCGGCGGTGCGAGCACGTATCGAGCCAGAACGGCGCGCCCTTCTCGAGAGCGGTGTCAGCGAGATCGCGGCGGCGGAGCACGGGGCGGGGCTTGCACATGAGGCCTCCGGCCTTGAAGACACGGCAGCGATGGAGCGAGAGCTTGCGAGGCGGCTCGCTGCTGCGCTCAGTGCGGCGGGTGCGTTGCTTTCGGGGCTGGCGTTCTCGCGATGGGGGCCAGGCAGGCCGGGCTCGTTTGGGGCGGGCGTGGTCTCTTCGCTGCTTGCGGGGCTGGTCTGGTCGGCGGCGGCTCGGGTGGCTCTCGGGGTCGGGCTGGGCGAGGCGTGCGTGTTCGGCGCAGCGATGTGCGGGTGTGGGCTCGCGCTGCGCGGCGGGCCGGCGTCGCGGTCGTGGCAGCTGGGCGGGGCGGCGGTCGCGTCGATCGTGCTCGCCTGGTTCGCAGGGATCTGGACCGGCGCGATGCTTGCGCTGCTCATCGGCGTTGGACTGTTGCTTCGAAGTCTGCAGAAGCCGTTCGACTCCTCGGCTTTCGGGCGCCCTGCGGGCGGGGGCGGGTTCCCGGCGGGCGGAGGCAGGTTCCCGGCGATCGCGGCTCGCATCGTGGTGCCGACAAGCATCGCGTTGATCGTGCCGCTCGCTGGGCAGGGGCTCACTGCGGGCGGCGTTGCGCTGGTCGTGCTCGCCGGGGTGCTCGCGGGCGACGTGCATCTTGTTGCGTGCTGGATCGCATCGGGGTCGCTTGGATCGGAGTCCGCGCGGGCGAGGCCTTTGCATGCCTGGGCGGTGCGATCGCTCCGGGCTGGGCCGGCCTGGAGGCTTCTTCTCGTCGGGCTCGCGCTCGCGGGCGGCGGCTTCGACAGTGCTGGGCCCGAGGGCTCAGCGATCATTTACGCGGCGTGCGCAGCGTCGGTTGTCGGCGCGGTGATGCGGCCGGCGTCGATGAGGATCGTGCGGTCGTTGTGAGTGCCGGGCGCGGCTACTCGACCGTGACGCTCTTCGCGAGGTTGCGCGGCTTATCGACGTCGTGCCCCCGCGCGACGGCGGCGTGATAGGCCATGAGCTGCAGCGGCACGACCGTGAGCAGCGGGCTCAGCGCCTCGGTGATATCGGGCACATACAGCACGTCTTCGGCGAGGCCCGCGATCTCCGTATCGCCCTCGGTCGCGACGGCGATCACGTGCCCGCCCCGGCTGCGCACCTCCTCGATGTTGGCGAGGACCTTGGAGTACTGGGCGCCCTTGTTGGCGATGAAAACAACGGGCATGCCCTCGGTGATGAGGGCGATCGGTCCGTGCTTCATCTCGGCGGCGGGCATGCCCTCGGCGTGGATGTAGCTGATTTCTTTGAGCTTGAGCGCACCCTCGAGCGCGGTCGGGTAGTTGAAGCCTCGGCCCAGGAAGAGCCAGTTTTCCCGCTCGATGTACTTCTCGGTCACGCGGCGGATGGTGTCGGCGGTCGCGAGCACCCGCTCGATTTTCTCGGGCACGCTCTCGAGCTCGTCGAGCATGCCGCGGCACTCTTCGACGGACATGAGCCGCCGTCGGCCCAGGAACATCGCCATCATCGTGAGCACGGCGACTTGGCCCGTGAAGGCTTTGGTGCTCGCGACCCCGATCTCGGGGCCGACGCGGAGGTAGACGCCCGCGTCGGTCTCGCGGCTCATGGTGCTGCCGACGACGTTGACGACGCCGAGCGAGAGAGCACCCTTGTCCCTGGCTTCCTGGAGCGCGGCGAGGGTGTCGGCCGTCTCGCCCGACTGGCTGATCGCGGCGACGACGGTGCCCTCTTCGACGATCGGGTTGCGGTAACGGAACTCGCTCGCGTACTCGATCTCCGTGGGCACCTTCGCGAGTGTCTCGAAGAGGTACTCGCCGATCATGGCGGCGTGGAGCGCCGTGCCCTGGCCGGTGAGGATGAACTTGCGGGCACGGACGAGCTGCGAAGCGTGGCTCAGCAGGCCCCCGAGGACGATGCGGCCCTCGGCCCGGTCGATCCGGCCGCGGAGGGTCATGCGGAGCGAGTCGGGCTGCTCGAAGATCTCCTTGTGCATGTAGTGCGGGTGTGCGCCGAGCTCGATCTGCTCGAGGTCCATCTCGAGCTGCATCATCTTGGGAGTGACAGCCTTGTTATCGATCGTCGACGTCTGGATGCCGTCGCGGGTGAGCTTGCAGACGTTGTAGTCGTCGAGCGCGAACGCCTGGTTGGTGTGGGCGACGATGGCCGACGCGTCGGACGCCACGACGTATTCGCCCGAGCCGACGCCGATGAGCAGCGGGCTGCCCTTGCGGGCGCAGACGAGCACGTCGGGCTCGGACTCGCACATCACGGCGATCGCGTAGGCACCCGTGACCTCTCGGAGCGCTGCCTGCACGGCGGCCTCAAGATCGCCCTCGTACAGCTCGCTGATCAACGCGGCGAGCACCTCGGTATCGGTCTCGCTCTTGAAGGTGTGGCCGCGCTCCTGGAGCACGGTTCGGAGTGTCGCGTAGTTTTCGATGATGCCGTTGTGGATCAGGCAGATGCCGTGCTTGTCGGCGGTGTGCGGGTGGCAGTTGGGCTCGGTCACACCGCCGTGGGTCGCCCAGCGGGTATGGGCGATGCCGATGGTGCCCTTGAAGGCCGACGAGGCGTCGACCTTGGCCTCGACGTTGGCAACCCGCCCGACTGCTCGCTCGATAGCGATGCCCGACCCGTTCATGACCGCCACGCCGGCGGAGTCGTAGCCCCGGTACTCGAGCCGCTTCAGGCCCTCGATGAGCAGATCGGCGGCCGGCTTGGTCCCGATGTAGGCGACGATGCCGCACATGGCGATGTCCTCCGTGGTGAGCCTCTGGCGATGGTGACTCTATGAACGTCGTCGGGCCCTGTCCGGTTCGCGAGCGGAGTTGATCCGGGCCTGCTATATTGATGGAGTTTGCGCCGCCGGGGGTTCTGAGCCCCGGCGCGTGGGCTGGGAGGGTGCCGCCCGATGCCGAAGCGCGACGATATCCGGACGATCCTGCTGATCGGGTCGGGGCCGATCGGGATCGGGCAGGGCTGCGAGTTCGACTACTCCGGCACCCAGGCCTGCAAGAGCCTGAAGGACGAGGGCTACCGGGTGGTGCTCGTCAACTCGAACCCGGCGACGATCATGACCGACCCGGCGTTCAGCGACCGGACGTACATCGAGCCGATCACGGCCGAGGCGGTGCGGAAGATCATCGAGCTCGAGCGCGACCGCGGCACGCCGATCGACGCCCTGCTCCCCACGCTCGGCGGGCAGACCGGGCTCAACGTGGCCTGCACCCTGCACGACGAGGGCGTTCTCAAGGATCTTGGTGTCGAGCTGATCGGCGCCGACCGCGAGGTCATCCACCGCGCCGAGGACCGCGACGCGTTTCAAAAAGTGTGCGACCGCGCGGGGCTGCCCACGCCGCCCTCGGCCACCTGCGGCACGATGGCCGAAGCGCTCAAGGCGGTCGAAGAGTTCGGCCTGCCCGCGATCATCAGGCCCGCGTTTACGCTCGGCGGCTTCGGCGGCGGCATCGCGTACAACGCCGAGGAGTTCCGCGACCTCGTGCAGCGCGGGCTCGACGCCTCGATGATCACGCAGGTGCAGGTCGACAAGTCGCTGATCGGCTGGAAGGAGTTCGAGCTCGAGGTCGTGCGCGACAAGAACGACAACTGCGTGATCGTCTGCGGGATCGAGAACATCGATGCGATGGGCGTGCATACGGGCGACTCGATCACCGTGGCGCCGTGTCTGACGCTCACGGACAAGGAGTACCAGGCGCTGCGCGACGCGGCACTGCAGGTCATGCGCGAGGTCGGCGTCGAGACCGGCGGATCGAACGTGCAGTTCGCCGTGAACCCGGACCCGGCGGAGGGTGTCGAGTTCGACTACGTCGTCGTCGAGATGAACCCGCGGGTGTCACGAAGCTCGGCGCTCGCGTCGAAGGCCACCGGCTTCCCGATCGCGAAGATCGCAGCCAAGCTCGCGGTGGGCTACACGCTCGACGAGCTGCGCAACGACATCACCGGAACCACCAGCGCGTGCTTCGAGCCGAGCATCGATTATGTCGTCACGAAGATCCCGCGGTGGACGTTCGAGAAGTTCCCGGAAGCCGACGAGACGCTCACGACGCAGATGAAGTCGGTCGGCGAGGTGATGTCGATCGGCCGGACCTTCAAGGAAAGCTTCCAGAAGGGCATCCGGTCGCTCGATGTGAAGCGGTTCGGGCTGGGGCTGGATCGCAACGACAAGTGGCTCGCGGCCGAGCGGTCGACCGACGGCCGGACGGCGGACGGCCAGCCGATCGAGTGGCCCATCGCGGAAGAGAAGCTCATCCGCAAGCTGGCCGTGCCGAGCCAGGGGCGGATCTACTACATCCGGTACGCGCTCAAGATGGGCATGAGCATCGAGCGGGTGTGCGATCTCACGCGCATCGACCCGTTCTTCATCGATCAGCTCGCGCAGCTCGTCGAGTTTGAAGATGAGCTCGCGGCCGCGGAGTCGCTCGGTGCGCTCCCGACGGGCGCCCTCGCCGAAGCAAAGCGGCTCGGCTACAGCGATGCGCAGCTCGCGAACCTCTACCTTGGATCCATCGGCAGCGAGACGATCCTCGCCGTGCGCCGGCACCGGGAATCGCTCGGGATCAGGCCGGTGTTCAAGCTGGTCGATACGTGCGCGGCCGAGTTCGAGGCGGTCACCCCCTACTACTACTCCACGTACGAGTTTCCCGGGGCCTCGGGCAGCGCGGAGTCGGAGATCCGGGTCACCGCCACGGAGAAGGCGATCATCCTCGGCGGCGGCCCGAACCGGATCGGTCAGGGGTGCGAGTTCGACTACTGCTGCGTGCACGCGGCCTTCGCGGCCCGCGAGCTCGGCTTCGAGTCGGTCATGATCAACTGCAATCCGGAAACCGTGTCGACCGACTACGACACATCCGACCTGCTCTTCTTCGAGCCGCTCACGCTCGAGGACGTGCTCAACATCGTCGAAACGCTCAACGGCCCGGTGACGGCAGCAGGCGACTTGTCCGCCGAGATCAGCGGCGCAGACAAGACGTCGGGCTGGGTGAAGGGCGTGATCGTGCAGTTCGGCGGTCAGACGCCGCTGAATCTTGCCCACGGTTTGGACCGCGCGGGCGTGCCGCTGCTCGGGACGAGCCTCGACTCGATCGACCTTGCCGAAGACCGCGAGCGCTTCGACGCGATGCTGGAAAGGCTCGGGCTGCTGCGGCCCGCGTCGGGCATCGCGCGTTCGCTTGAGGAGGCGATCAGCGTGGCCGATGGCATCGGCTACCCGGTGCTGGTCAGGCCGAGCTACGTGCTGGGCGGCCGCGGGATGGAGATCTGCTACGACTCGGCCGCGCTCACGAAGTACATGACGACGGCCGTGGACGTCTCGGGCCTCGACG
>JBCBNT010000020.1:0-39598 GCA_039821685.1 Planctomycetota bacterium
CTTCGAAGAAGAGCGCGAAGCCGGTCAGGTGCTCGTGCTCGTAGATGGCGTAGGTCACCATGTGGTCGCGGTGGTCGCGGTTCTTGCTCTTGCGGCTCCGCCAGAGGTCTCCGGTGTTCTGCTCGTCGACGTGCAGGGCCCACTCGAAGAGGCCGTCGATCTTGACGCTCGTCGACTCGCCGATGTCCTCGGTGCGGAGCAGGGCGTTGAAGTCGCCGTCTTGGACGTAGCCGAAGGTGTGGCCGTAGCCGGCCTGCTTGCCGATGACGGTCGCGAGCGCGTGGCCCCCGCCCCAGATCTGGTCGTGGCTGTCTTTGATCCGGTCGGCGTAGAAGGAGTCGGAGGCGAGGTCACGCTTGCCGGCCGCGCCGAAGGACTCGCCGAGGGCTCCGGCGAGGATCTGCGCGTGGCTCATCTCGGAGCGGGGCGGCGACTTGACGTGCGTGTACTGGGCGGCGGCTGTGCCTGCGGCTGCGGTGAGGGCGGCAGCGAGAAGTGCGTGGTTGCGGTGCATGGCGAGCGTCCTTGTCTGCGGTTGTGCGGGCCGCGTCATTGCGGCTCACTTGTAGTGTGACCGAATCTGAATCTGATACAAGTTGTTTGTGGACATGGGCTTGTGAAGACGGGCAGGGTGTGCGGGATGCGCATAGAAAACGCCCGCCGGTGTTGGCGGGCGCTTGGGTGATGCCGGTTGTGCTGGCCGATTATCGGCGGCGGACGCAGGCGAGGCCGCCCAGGGCCGCGGCAGCGAGCAGCGAGGCCTGCGGCAGCGGGACGAGCTGGACGACGACCGCGAGATCATTGAAATCCCGGTCGCTCGCGTGGCCGCCCCAGTCTTCGAAGAAGAGCACGAAGCCGAGCGACTCGCCGCCCTCGAGCAGGTTGTAGCTCACCATGTGATCCGCGTCGTCGCGGTTGTTGTCGTCGATGGACGAGTAGACCTTGCCGCCGAAGAGCGCGGAGTTCTTGACGGCCCAGGCGAAGTTGTCGTCGATGGTGACGGTGGCCTGGGTCGGGCCCGAGGTGGTGCGGAGGATGCGGTCGAAGCCGTCGCCTTGCACGTCGGTGATTCCGAACTTCTTGTTGAAGAGCGACTCGCGGCCGATGATCGAGACGGAATAGGTGCCGGCGCTCCAGATCTGATCGGCGTCGTCGCTGAGGCGAGCGGCCGTGATGCTCGAGCCGACGAGATCATCGCCGATGCGTGTGAAGCTCTGGCCGAGCGCATCGTTCAAGATCTGGCTCTGCGACCTCTCAAAGATATTTGGGACCCGAATATCTGTCGTCTGAGCTGATGAGACACCGGTTGCGAGCGCTGGGACCGCCGCGACAAACATGATGTTTCTCATGAGATTTCCCCCCTCCGACGCGAATGCGCCGTCGGTTCTATCAAACACCGATGGGGGAGCAAAGGCAACCGTCAGAAGCGCAGGAATGGCACAATTAGGGTAAAGCCCGTGTAAAGAAAAGCCCCGCTGGTGCGGGGCGGGTCAGATCTGGTAATCTGGGTAACTTTACGATGAACGTTCGAACGCTTGCCGAGCCAGCGGCGGTCGAACTTAGCGGCGGCGGCGGCCGGCGGCGAGGCCGATGCCGCCCAGGCCGGCGAGGCCGAGCAGTGCTGCCTGCGGCGTGGGAGCGAGGGTCAGCAGCACGGCGCTGTCGTTGTAATCCCAGTCGCTGCCGGCGCCGCCCCAGTCCTCGAAGAAGAGGACGGCGGCGATGAGCTGATCGGCGTCGTCGTAGATGCCGTAGGTGACCATGTGGTCCTTGCCGTCGTTGCTTGCCGAGTCGCTGGAGAACATGCGGCCGTTGCTGGTCGAAAGGGCCCAGTCGAAGTCCGCGTCGGGGTGGTACGAGCGGAAGGTCCGGCCCGAGTCGCCGACGAGCGAGCGGAACTCACCCTCTTCGGTCATCGCGCCGAAATCGTGATCGAGCGACGAGTAACCCTGGAGGAAGTCGGCCCGGTAGGAGCCCTTGGCGAAGCTCGAGTCGTCGCCGGCGGAGAGGTTGGTGAGATCGGGGTTGACCGCCGAGCCGAGATCGGAGATGCGGCGGGCGGTGACGCTGCCGTTGGTGAAGCCGATGTCGGTGAGCGTGTTGCCGTTGCTGGAGTGGAAGTTCACGCCCTCTGTGGTGCCGAGGCTCGCGAAGGAGCCGCCGAAGGCATCGGCGAGCATCTCGGCGTGCGAGGCTTCGCCGGGCCATGGCTCGTTGACCACGGTGAGCGACTGTGCGATCGAGGGAAGCGCTACCGCGGCGATGGCGGCAGCCGTGAGCGTGCGGGTCGTATCCATGACGGGCCTCTCTCCAGCTTATCGGAACTCATGCTCGCCGCCGGATCCGTTCGACGTCGAGAACTCCTGTTGTCGCAACACGGTGTGCGGGCGGGAGTTGCCGAAATCATGACACGAAGGTGTCCACCAGTCAAGGCGGTCATGAGTCCTGGATGCAGAAAGCTGGTATCCGGACGCGTTTCCGGCCAGATACGGGGGCTGTTCACGCAATTTTTGCGCTTGTCGTATTTGGAACGAGCCCGCGAGCGGTGATTCAACGGCCTCTTGCGGATGGCATCGGACTTCGGAAGTGTCGGTTGTTGTCGGCTCAGCGAGGTGTGCTGGCGGGGTCGGACTGGCCGTCCGCGGCTGTTGAGGAGGCTCGGAGCCTGTCGACTCGGGCTCGGAGGAGTGCCTGGCGGTCGATCTGCCGGCGGAGGAGGGTGTCGCGGAGGATGCGTTCGCTGTCGGTTCCGCGTCCCTGGGCGGCGAGTGCTTCGGCGAGCGTGACCCTGGCGGCGGGGTTATTGGGATCGAAGGCGAGCGCTTCGCGGAGGGTGGCCTCGGCGGTGGTCGGGTCGCCGGCGTGGAGGTGGGCGCGTCCGAGGGCATCGAGTCGGGGGCCGTTGTTGCCGCCGGCGTCGATGGCGCGTTGCGCCGCGTCGAGGGCTTCGCTCGCGGGGGCCTGTGCGTCGATGAGCGCGTGGGCGAGCAGGAGCCAGGCGGTGGGGCGATCGGGCTCGGCTCGGGCGGCGTCCCTTGCGAGCTGGGCGGCGCGGGCGTGGTCGCCCTGCAGGCGATGGGCTTGGGCGAGCAGCAGGTTGGCTGGCCCGATGCTCGGCGCTGCGGCGTCTGCGGCCTGCTGGCCCGCGGCGATGGCGGCTTGGGTGTCGGCGTCCGACCCGGTCCGGTCGGCGAGGTCGAGCGCGGCCTGGGCTCGGCGGAGCGCGATATCGGGGTCGTCGGACTCGGGCGTGCTTTGGAGCCACGCTCGGGCGTCTTCGGGGCGGTCGTAGTAGGCGAGCAGGTCGCGGGCGAGCTCGGACTGGTGCTGGAGCCAGCGCTGGTCGCGTTCGATGCGTCGGGCGAAGAGCTCGCGTGCGAGCGGGGCTTGTCCTTCGATGACGAGGGTTGCCGCGTAGAGCCTGATGAGCACCGGTGGTGCCGCCGGGTCGCCCTCGATGCGGCCCGCCCAGCGTTCGAGAAGCTGCGAGGCTTCGTCATTGCGTCCGAGCCGGACGAGCAGCGCGGCGGCTGTGGTGTCGGCCTCGTAGCTCGCGGGCCTCGCTCTGGTCTGCCAGTCTCGAGCGGCGCCGAGGGCGCGGGTCACGGGCTCGACGCCGAGCAGCACGCCGACCGCGAGCCTGGCTGGCCTCGGGTCGGTGGGCATGAGCCTGGCGGCGGAGGTCGCGGTTTCGATGGCCTCGTCGATGCGGCCGGCGGCGCGGAGCCGATCGGTGAGCAGGGCCCACGCGGGGTAGTAGGTCGGGTGCCGGGTGGTGACCCAGCGGAGGTCTTCAAGCAGGCGGTCTTCGAGCCGGCGGTCTTCGGGCAGGCTGGAATCGTTGGCTGTGGTCTGCGGGCTGAGCGAGCGCTCGATGGCTTCGAGCGTGGCTGCGACTGCCTCCGGCGCTGCATCGTCGCTCGAGAGACCGACGCTCTGGGCGTCGATCGCGGCGCGGAGCAGATCGAGGCCCGTGTCTGGCTGATCGCTGCGCTCGGCGGCGGCCTGGGCCTGGGCGATGAGCTCGCTGGCTTCGCCTGACTGTCCCCTGGCGGCGAGCGTCCGTGCGAGCGTGGCGGCGTCTTGCGGGTCTCCGGAGAGCCTCCACGCGTCGCGGAGGCGTTGCACGCCCCGCTCGGTCTGGAGCGCGGCGAGCAGGATGCCGGCCTCGGCTCGGGCGAAGCCGGGCGTGTCGGTCTCGGGTCTGGCTCGCTCGATGAGCTCGAAGGCGCGCTGGACGCGCCCGGTCTGGATCAGGATGCGGCCCGCGGTGGCGAGCGATGCATCGGAGAGGGCGGTGTTGGCTTCGAGGGACTTGAGCCGTCGGTCGAGCGAGGCGTCGTCGCCGGCGCGTGCGGCGATGGCTGCGGCGAGGGCGAGGTCGGCGGGGCTGCCGGTCTCTTCGAGGCGGTCGGCGTCGCGTGCGGCGTCGTCGATGAGGCCGACGGTCTCGAGCAGCGCGACGCGTGCGCGGCGGGTGCCGATATCGACCGGTTCGATCGCGGCGAGCGAGCGAGCTCTGCGGCGAGCGTCGTCGATGCGGCCCGCGGCGTGGAGCCGCCAGGCGAGTCGGAGGAGCATGGCGGGGTTGTCTGTGTCTGCGTCGGCGGCGCGTTCGAGCTGCCGGATGGAGGCGTCGTTGTCGCCGAGGCGTTGGAGGGCGTCGGCGAGGAGCGTGAGCGCGCGGGGCGAGGCGGCGGGGCCGGTGGCGACTGGCTCGAGCAGGCGGACGGCTTCAGCGGCGCGCTGCTCGGTGTCCTCGAACTGCAGGAGCCTCCTCGCTTCATGGACGCGCCACGCGTCGCTCGTCTGCGCGGTGGCGGTTTGAAACGCGGCGACGGCTGCGGTCACGAGCGGCTCGCTGCGCCACGCGGCCTGGGATTGCAGGATCAGGCTGTGGACGATCGGATCATCGGGGAACTCGGTGAAGAGCGCCCGGAACTCCGCGAGCGCGTCGGGGCTTTCGGTGCGGTCGAGGAACACGGCGCGGGCGAGGCGGAAGGCGCGGGGCGCGCCTGGCCGGTTGGCGGCCTCGTCGAGCAGCGCGCGAGCGTCGCCGGTCCGGCCGTCGTCGTGGAGGCGGTTGGCGATGCCGAGGATGGTCGAGGGGTCGGCCTTGGCGGCTTCGCTTGCGCTGGCGAAGAGATCCGCGGCGATCGGCAGGGCCGCGGTGCGGGCGGCGTCGGCGAGGGCGAGGGCTGCGGCCGCGTCGGCGATCGGCGCGTCGAGGTATCGGCGGATGACCGCTTCGGCGTCGGTGAGTCGGCCGGCGGCGATCAGGAGCCTGGCGTGGATCGGCGTGGCGGGGTTGGCCGCTTGGGCTGCGTCGCCGTCGCCCGGTGTGTCGAACGCCTCGGCGAGCTCGAGCGCTCGGCTGATCTCGTCGCGGGGCACGCGGCCGATCTCGGCGCGTTCTGCGGTGGCGAGGGCGAGGGCGAGCGCCAGGCCGCCCGAGTTTGGCTCGATGCGGAGCCCGGCTGCGGCGACGGCGGCGGCCTCGGTGGGCCGCCTCTGATCAAGCAGCGCCCTGACGTGCATGAGCCTGGTGATCGAGTAGTCCGGTGCTGTGCGGAGCACGCGCTCGCGGATGACGCTCGCGCCGCCGGGGTTGCCGAGCCTTTCGAGCGCCGCGGCGAGGAGATGGGCGGCGAGCGTCTCGCTGGGATCCTGGGCGCGGGCGCGGTCGAACGCCTGTGCGGCGGCGGCGGGGTCGCCCGCTTCGAGCGCTTCGAGCCCGGCGATCAGCGTGGTTTCAAACGATGGCTCGCGGGTGGGATCGATGGGTGTTTCTTGGGGAGTGGGGCTTTGAGGGTGAGCGTTTGGGGTGTCGAGGCCGGTGAGCTTGGCCCACATGATGAGCGAGGGTGTGGGCGCGTCTGCGCGTTCGATCGCACGCCTGGCCCTCTCGGCGGCGAGGTCGGTCCGGCCTTGCTTGAAGGCGCGCTCGATCGCGACGGCTGCGATGTCGGGCGGCACGTTGCCGGCGTCGAGGAACCGGGCGAGGAGCTGGTCGGCGTCGGCTCGGCGTCCGAGGATGTCGAGCAGCTGGGTGCCGTCGGCGAGCTGGCTCGGCTCGAGCGCGTCGGCGATCGCGGGCTCGAGGAGCCGGGCGACGGTATCGCGGGCGCGATCGGGCTCTCTGATCTGTGCGAATGCCTGCGCGGCGAGCACGATGAAGGCCGGGTCTTCGGGGTGCTCTGTGATGAGGCGGTCGGCGTAGTCAGCGGCCTGGCGGGTGGCGACGGCGGCGGGCTCGATGTTGGTCAGCAGGATGAGGACGATGCGGTGCGCGTCGGGGTTGGTGGGGTCGGCTTCGGCGAAGTCTTCGGCGGCCTCGCGTGCCTCGTCACGCCGGCCGAGCGCGGCGAGGGCCTGCACCCGGGCGGTGTTGGCTTCGGCGAGCGTGGGGTCGATGGCGAGCGCGCGTTCGGCTGCGGCGAGCAGCTCGGTGGACTGCCCGAGTCGGAGCCTGAGGCGGACCTCGAGGGCGGCCGGCTCGATGCTGCCCGGCATGAGATCGGCGGCGGTGGCGGCGAGCACGGCGGCCGCCTGGACGTCGGAGGGTGGCGCGCCGGGCCTGGTGCCGCGGGCCGCGGCGAGCGCGAGGGTGACCTCCGGGTCGCCCGGGCGCCGGTTGTTGAAGAGCGTGAGCCGATCGGCGGCGCGGTCGAGGTCGCCCTGGGCGTAGGCGGCGAGGCCTTCGGCTCTGGCTCGGGAGAGGAGCCTGTCGTTCTGGAAGCTGTTGGCAGCGCGGAGCGCGACGCCGAGGACGACGATCAGCGCGACGATCGTCGCAACGATGGTGATCCGGCGGACGGTCCGTCGCCGCTTGATCGTGGTGGTTGGCATCGTCCGTGCGCCTCCGCGTTGGTGGTGCTAGCTGAGGATCTTCTTGATGGTTGCGAAGATGATTGCCAGGTCGAGTCGCCACGAGTCGCGTTGGACGTATTCGAGGTCGTAGCGGATCCACTCCTGGAAGTCGGTCTGCGGCTTGCGTTCGCTCGAGACCTGCCAGAGGCCGGTGATGCCCGGGCGGACGCTGAGTCGGGCCTCGCGCCAGGCGGGGCAGTACTGGTTTTCTTTGTCGGGGCTGGGCCTGGGGCCGACGATCGACATGTGGCCCAGCAGGACGTTGATGAACTGCGGGAACTCGTCGACCTTGTACTTGCGGAGCCAGCCGCCGTGCTTGAGCAAGCGGGGGTCGTCGGCGATGAAGAACTGCGGGCCGTCGGCCTGGTTCTGCTCTGCGAGCTTCTTTTTGATTTCCTCGGCGTTGAGCTTCATGGAGCGGAACTTGATGCAGCCGAAGCTCCTGCCGCCGAAGCGTTGGCGTTTGTGGATGAAGAAGGGCGAGCCGCCGTCCTCGGACATGATGAGATAGAAGATGATCGGGTAGAAGGGGAGCGTGACGGCGAGGACGGCGAGGCTGACGGCGATGTCGAAGCCTCGCTTGGTGATCGCGCGGATGGGCCTGCGGCGGAAGCCGGGCATGAGTCGCCAGCCGGAGTGGGTCACGGCGAGCCAGTCGATGGGGCCCGGGTCGGGGCTGATGAGCGGTTCGTCGGGGATGATGGCGGGGCCGACGAGGGTCTGGTCGCGGTCGAGCCGGTGGCCCGCGCCGAGCCAGACGGGGCCGACGATCCGCGCGTGCGGGTGGATCTCGCAGGTCTCGTGGATCCAGACGCCCGGGCTCGGCTGGTAGACGCCCTCGATGACCGAGGCGGGGTCGGTCCAGTGTTCGAGGATGTGTCGGCGGTAGCGTTCGAGGCCGGCCTCGGTGCGGGCTTCGAAGATGCTGCCCTTGATTTTGGCGACGTGCGTGCGTTCGGCGGGGATCGAGCGGGAAAGCGCGATCGAGGCTCGGCGTGCGTCTGTCGCTCCGTGCCACGCAGCGGCGATGGCCTTGGACCCGGTGACCCAGACCTGGCAGGTGGCGATGCCGGCGCGGGCGTAGTCGCGTTCAAAGGCGAGGAATCGGCCGTCGTCCGCGGCGATGACCCGCTCGGAGTAGGGGGCCTGGCCCGTCTCGACGACGCGGATGCGGGCGGCCTGGGGCCTGATCCACGCCATGGACCGAAGGATGGGGCCCGGCGCGAACCAGGTCAGCAGGTCGTGGCCCATGAGCAGGAAGAGCTCGGGGCCCTTGGTCATGGGTTTGCGGCCGCCGGGCCTGATGACCTGGAAGCCGCGCGAGGCCCAGATGCGGTCGTGGAGCTGGGTCAGGCCCAGGCCCCAGACGGTGGGCATGACCATGGCGGCCGCGAGCGGGTTGGCGGTCTCGCGTGGTCCGTTGGAGCGGGCGACGGTCACGGCCCGGTGCCGTCTTCGGCGGCCCGTCTTTCCTGCGCGGGCCGGGCGGGCGGCGGGATGCTGCCGACGATCGACGCGTCCTGATCGAGGCGGCGCTCATGGATGCGGCGCTGGGTCTGCTGGAGGCTCGGAGCGCCGATCGAGGCGGCGGAGAGCGATTGCTTGAGGTCGCCCGTGTCGGCGCGGTTGAAGACGAGCCCGATGTTGTCGGCGCCGAGCCTGCGTAGCCTGGTGACCGACGCCTTGGCGATTTTGTCCGATTGGCCTCGGGGGACGACGAGCAGGACCTGGTCCGCGACGCCGACGGCGAGGCCCGCTTCCAGCGAGCCGAGCACGGGGCCCGTGTCCATGATGACGACGTCGAACCGCTCGCGGAGCCAGTCGGCGACCTGCTGGATGGGCCGGTGGGCGAGCTGCTCGGGCTTGCACGCGGATGCATCGCCGGCGGGCAGCGCGTAGAGCTTCTCGGTGGCGGTCCGTTTGATGCACTTGGTGGGCTCGAGGCCTCCGAGCAGGTCGGCGACGCCCCGCCTGCCCGACATGCCGAGGCGAGCGGAGAGCCCGCCGCCGACGAGGTCAAGGTCGACGATGATGGTGCGGAGCCCGGTGAGCGCATAGGACGCGCCGAGGGACTGGACGAGCGTGGTCTTGCCGTCGCCCGGCTCGGCGGAGGTGCAGACGACGATCTGGCAGTCGTCCTCGCCGAAGCGGCTGATGCCTCGGAGGGTGTTGCGGAGGTTGTGGACGCTGACGGCGGCGATGCGCTCGGCATCGGGGTCTTTGCGTTCGAGTTCGGGGAGCGTGCCGAGCAGCGGGGGAAGCCCCGCGGGGTCGTCGATGTCGTCGACGTAGCGGTATGTGGGCCTGAGGATACCGAAGGCGAGCACGACGCCGCCCCCGAGCATGCCGCCGAAGCCGAAGCCGAGCAGCGCGAAGCTTTTGCGCTTGTCGTCGTAGAGCGAGGCGGGAGAGAGCGGGGCGATATCGATGCGGCCGCGCTCGAGGTTCTGCCGTTCGACGTCGAGCCTGCTGAGCTTGAGCGCGGCGTCGTCGCGGAGGTCACGCGAGAGAGAGAGAGCGTCCTGGTCGCGTTGGATGTCCTTGGAGACCTGGGTGAGCTGCCGGAGTTCCGCGTCGATGTCTTCGACCTGGGACGCGAGGCGGTTGACGCGGAGCTCGAGGTCGCGGGTGGAGAAGCCGCCGACGACGTCGCCCGGCCCCTCGATGAGCAGGCGTTCGCGGACGATCGGCGCACGGTCGCTGATGCGGAAGTTGACCGAGGCGAGCTCTCGGTCGAGGGCCTCGATCTCGGGGTGGTTGCGCCCGAAGCGCTGGCTGGCGACGTCGCGTCGGGAGAGCAGGTCGTCTCGGCGACCCACGAGCTGGGCGAGCTCGCGGTCGACCTCGGCGAGCTGCTCGATGTTGAGCTCTTCGGGGTCGATCGTCTCGGCGTCCTGGCCCGACTGCTCGCGGAGGGCGATCTCGGTTTCGAAGGTCTGGATCTGCTTTTCGTAGCCGCGGCGTTCGGTGCGGAGCTCGGCGATGAGCGGGGCGAGGTCGTCGGTGCCGAACTCGGCGGTGGCCGCCTCGATCGAGCTGACGAGCGTGCGGATCTCGGATTCGTACCGCTGAACGGTCGCCCGGTACTCGCGTTCGAGCTGCTCTGGGCTGTTGGCTTCGAGGTTGAGCTCGCGGTAGGTATCGATCACGGCTTCGAGGGCCGCGTCGGCCTCGCTCCGGCTCTCGCGGATGGCGAGGACGACGAAGTTGGTCGAGAGCGCGTTGTAGCTGAGGCGGATCGAGTCGCGGAGCTCGCGCTGGCCGTCGATGTTCGTCGGCCAGTTGATGGCCCGCAGCGATGGGTGATTGACGGCGGCCGCGACGACGCGCTGGCCGGTGATCTCGCTGTCCTGCCGCTTGATGTACTCGCGGATGCGCTCGGTGTTGGTGCGGAAGTCGTCGTAGAGGGTGACGTTCTGCGCGGGGAGGACCTCGATGCTGACGCTCGAGGCGTACTCGACGTTGGCGCTGGTATAGCCCAGGTAGCCGAGCGGGACGGCTCCCGCGGCGGCGCACGCGATCGCGATGAGCCAGCGGCCACGGAGGGCGCGGCGGGCGATGGCGACCACGTCGGTGCCGCCGGCGTCCGCGTTGGTCTGTGCCCCGGCTTCCGGGCCTTCGGCGAACGGGTTGCTCATTCGATACCCTCCGTGACCCGGTCGAAGACGGGCCCGAGCGCGGGCAGGAAGGCCTGTGCGGCCCGCCTGAGATCCTCCTGATCCGCGTCCCGGTCGATGATGATTTGCACCTGGGCGGCTCCGAGCCGGGTGCGGCGTCGGTTTTCCGCTGCGTCCCTCAGCTGGTCCATGGTGGTGAGCATGGTGCCGTCCTGCCCGGGGACGATGAACCCGCTTGCGACGGTGATCCGTTTGGCGATGCCCCCGTCTCTCCGGCTGAACCGGTGGACGGCGAGGGTCTGGTCGGCGCCGAACGCGGCGATCGGCAGGGTGGTTCGGTCGGTGGTGGTCCAGCCGGTCGCTGGATAGCAGTTGGGCGGGTGGTGGCCCGCCATGTCGCGGACATCGGGGCAGTGGACGATCACGACTCGGACGTCGTCTCTGAAGCCGTCGTGGCGGTAGCCGCGGTGCAGCACCCTCGTGGGCCTGAGCATGTCGACGGCCTCGGTTGGGGGCTGGGTGAGGTCGCGGCCGGTGTAGGCGTTGATGCGGTAGGGGGTGTCGTCGATCGCTTCGGCGATGGTGAGGAAGTAGTCGGCTGCGCCGCTCGGCGTGGCGGGCCTGAGCGTGCCGACGCCGGCGAGCGCGATCAGCAGCACGGCGCTCGCGATGGGCGCGGCGATGCGGGCGGGCGTTCGGTTGTTGATCCTGGCTGCCATGGTTTAGTCTCGGAGGGCTCCGTAGCTCAGGACCGGGAGCTCCATCCACTTGAGGAGCCTCATAAAGGCCCAGAGGACGCCGAGCGCGACGAGCATCATGAGCCAGCCGGAGAGGTCGTGGAAGAGCTGCGCGAAGCCGTCGGAGGTGTAGCCGTAGAAGAGGACCGTCGGGATGAGCCTGATGATGTTGACCACGACGGCCAGCACCGGGCTGAGCGCGAGCAGCAGGACGCGGACGGCGGGCTTGGCCGGGATCGAGAAGGCGAAGGTGTAGGCGACGACGCCGAGCGCCGCGACCATGCGCATGCCGTTGCACGCCTCGGCGATGACGACGGGGTGGTTGTTGACCACGAGCATGTTGCCCGAGCGGGCGACGGGGATGCCGGCGATCTCGAGCAGGTACTGCGAGCAGACGGCGCTGATTTCCTGAAGCGGCTGAGCGATCTGGAGCCTGATGACGCCCGGGATCGGCAGCAGGGCAAGCAGCGCCGCCATGGGGACCGCGAAGCGCCACGCGACCCGCGGTCCGACGATGGTCAGCGCAGCTCCGACCACGGCGAGCAGCGCGGCGAGGTGCCAGAACACGTCCTGCGCGGCGCGGAGGCCGAAGTCGCCCAGGGCCCAGGCGGCCGCGATGACGAGCGGTCCGGCGAGCGACCAGGCCGGCCTGGTATTGATCAGACGCGCCCGCCTGATCCAGGCGAGCCAGATCGCCACGGGGATCGCGAGGATGACGTGCGACTGCTCGGGGTCCGACCACCCGGTGGAGAACATGTCGGCCCATGCGGGCCAGGCGGCGACGACAGCGGCGAGCGACAGCACGCCCAGGAGGGCTGCGTCGATCGGTCGCCATGCGCGGAAAGGGTTCATCGGTCTGGTCGGCTCGTCTGGTCTGCTCGTCTGCTTTTGGTCGTCTGCTGCTGGGGTTGTCGGTGTGTCGTGTGCTGTCTGGGAATCGGGTCTTTCATGCGGCTGAGGGCACGATGCGATCGACGACCTCGTCGTTGTCCTTGATCACCGCGTCCGGGCAGATGATCGAGCGCACCACGATGGCGCGGGCGCCGACGCTGGCGCCCGGCATGACGATGGCATCGGCAATTACGGCGCCCGGGGCAACTTGTGCGGCGTCGCTCACCCTTGATTTATCGATCCCCGATCCGAGGACGCGGGGTGGTCCGAGAATCGGCGTGTCGGCTTCGTTTGGCTGGCTCACGCCCGCGGCGACGGCCGAGGCGCGGAGGAACTGCTCGCGGTTCCGCAGGGGCATGGGCCGGAAATCGCGGGACTCGCTGGTCCAGACTGACAGGCCCGCGCGGACGAGCTTGGGAAGCCACTGCTCTTTGACATCGAGGTAGCCCTCGGTCGGGACGAGCTCGAGCGAGCCCCGGCGGAGCAGCATGATGCCCGATGGCTCGCCGCCGGCCTCGCGGGCGATGAGCACGTCGGGCCGGTGCTTCGACCAGTCGGTGAGCAGCTGGTTCAGGCTGCCGGCGATGTAGCGGGCGGCCTCGGCGACGAGGATGATGTCGTCGTCGGCGTAGCGATCTGTGACATCGCGGAGCACGCCGGCCGGGCCGCGATAGCTCCCGGGCTCTTCTTGTGTGATGACCTCGAAGCGCGGGTCGCTGAAGTCTCGGCGGGGCCTGTAGGGCGGGCCGGAGTGCACGACCTGCAAGACGGGTCGGCCCGCGGCGTGGTCGATGCCGTGGGTGTCTTCGACGGTGCTATCGAAGAGCACGTCGCACCAGCGGTCGAAGACGGTCTGCCTGGCTGTGAGCGAGAGCTCGAGCGAGGGCATGCGGGCCTGTTCGACGAGCGGGCTTGGCACGAGGCCGCCGGCGAGCAAGACGCAGCCCGCGATGGTCGGCGGTGTGTCGTCGAGAGCCGGCACGTCGTTTCCCCCCTTCAGCAGGCCGAGGCGGGTCCGTCGCCGCACCGCCCCCCGCGATGCGTGCGCGTTCCCGCGTGCTGCGCCCAGAGCGTCGGCCAGAGCGTCGGCCTGGGCGTGGGCTCGGAGGGGCGGAACGGCCCGCGCCGAGCGTGTGCATCTCCCGGTTTCGCCGGCGAGCGCAGAGTCATATCGCCCGAAGTCCGGCGATCGCTGAGTCTAGTCGATCCGGCGGGCGGCACCCGGGCGGAGGCTGGGTCGCGTCATCCCCGGAACCGGGCGAGCAACGAGCCCGTCAGCAGACGGATGGCGAACGGAATGCCGACTGCGAGGTACCGTTTCGCGAGGCGGCCGGGCTCCTGGCAGAGCCTGTGGACCCACTCGAGCCCGGCGGCCTGCATCCACCCCGGTGCGCGGTGCACGCGGCCGGCAAGGAATGAGAAGCTGATGCCGATGCCGAGGTACCAGGCCTTGGGAGCCGATTGACGGAGCTTCACGATGAGCCGCTCCTGTTTCGGGCAGCCGAGCGCGACAAAGACGATGTCGGGCTGTGCCTCGACGAGTCGGGCTTCGAGCGATGCCATGTAGCCGGCGTCGGCCTCGAAGCCGAACGGCGGGCACTCGATGCCGGCGATGGTGAGGGTCGGGTGCCGACCTTTGAGAACGTCCGCGGCTTCGTCGGCGGCTCCAGGGTCGCCGCCGAGCAGGAAGACCGACAGGCCATCATCTGCGGCTCGTGCGGAGAGGGTGCTGACCAGATCGGAGCCGGCGACGCGCTCGGGCAGCGGGGTGCCCTGGATTGCGCTGGCCCAGATGAGCGGCTTGCCGTCGGGCAGCCGGAGCGTCGCGGGCTCGACGAGCTCGCGGAAGCTGTCATCGTGGACGAGCTTGTGGAGGATGTCGAGGTTGGGGGTGACGACCCAGCCGCCGATGCCGGCCTTGGCGTCGGCCGCGATCGCGTCGAGGGTCTGTTGCATCGTAACCGCGTGGATGCGCTGGCCTCGGAGCGTGATGGTTGGCAGGGCGTCGCACGCGCTCATGCGGCGGTGGTCCCGGTCCCGGCGTCGGCGTCCGCGTCGGATGTGGCGGCCTGCTGCTGGTCCCACCATCGCCTGATGCGGTCGTTGGCCTCGGCGGTCGCGCCCGTCTTTCCTTTGATGAGCGAGCGGTGCTCGAAGGCGCGCAGATGCTTGCGGAACTCTTTGGTGCCGACGCGCTCGTAGCCGGTGAGCATGGCTTTGAGGTAGCCGAGCGCGATGCCGATGCCCCCGACGATGATCGGCTTCTCTTTCATGCGGTAGAGCGTGACGAAAAGCATGTAGAAGAGGCTCGTGCCCATGTACCACTTGGCCTTGCCCCAGCGTTGCCGGCCGTGGAAGACGGACTTGTAGCTGGAGCCCATGAGCCTGCGGTGGATGATGCGGAGCTCGGGGTGGTCCTCGCTGAGGGCGATCCAGTTTTTGAGCCGGCACATGTGGCCGTCGATGCCGTCCCACCCCGCGTGCTTGACGTAGCCGCCGATGTCCTCGAAGCACTTGATACGGTAAAACTTGGCGTTTCCGACCGCGTTTTCATCGCCGGTGGGCTCGGCGATGAGCCTGCCGGAGTCGAGGCGGTGGAAGAGCTTTCCAGAGAAGTTGCCCATGCGTGCGTGCTCGTGCATGCGGTCCATGACGAGCTCGAAGTAGCGGGGCGGGAACTCGAGGTCGGCGTCGATCTTGCAGACGAAGTCGAACCGGCCCAAGTCGAGCGACTCGTAGCCGGCGTTAAACGCTTCGATGACGCCCGGTCCGACGGCTCGGACGCCGCGGTCTTTGCGGGTGAGCACCTCGAACCAGGGGTAGCGGGCGGCGGCGTCGGCGAGGATGCGGGGCGTGTCGTCGGTGGAGCCGTCGTCGATGAACAGGCAGAGCGTGGGCGGCTCGGACTGTTTGGCGAGGGAGTCGATGGTGGCCTGGGCGTGGTCGGCCTCATCGCGGCAGGGGCAGATGAGCGCGTAGCGTCTGCCCGGCTCCTGCGACGGGTGCGGCTGGTCGTGATTGGAATGGTCGTCGGTCATGCGTCGGTGGAGGGTATCGGCCCTTGGCGTGGGTGCCCTTGGCGGTGGTGAGGTGATTGTGGTTTGCGCGAAGCGTGGCGGCCGATGGCTCGATAGTGAGCTTGGTATTGGCCGGCGGGCCTTGCACCGGGGGACGCATGCGGATCACGTATTTCACCAACAGCTACCCGGCGGTGAGCCATACATTTATCAAGCGTGAGCTTCGTGGGCTCGAGGCGCTCGGGCACGAGGTGCAGCGGGTGACGCTCCGGCGGGGCGCGGGGCTCGTGGACGAGGACGACCGCCGGGAGGCGGAGATCACCGAGAGCGTGCTCGACCTGCCGAAAGCGGCGCTCGCGGGGCACTGCGTGCGCCGGCTCGTGCGCAGGCCCGGGGCGGTGCTGGGCACGCTGGTGTTCGCGGCGGGGCTCGCGGGGCGGTCTGGGATCGGGCTCGTAAAGATGGTGGCGTACCTCGCCGAGGCGATGGTGCTTGCGGAGCTGTGCGGTCGGTTTAAGAGCGAGCTGGTGCGGGTGCACTTCGGGTCGAACGGTGCGGTGGTCGCCCGGCTGTGCCGACGCGTGGGCGGGCCGGCGTACTCGGTGGCGTACCACGGTCCAAGCGACTTTGATGACGTTGGCCGGTGGGATATCGGTCCGACGATCGAGGAGAGCGCGTTCGTGACGGCGATCAGCCGGTACTGCGAGTCGCAGCTGCGTCGGTGGTGCCCGCCGGGCTCGTGGGACAGGATCCGGATCGTTCGGTGCGCGGTGGACGGCCGGTTTCTGGAGCCGGTGCCGTTGCCTGAGGGTCGTCCTCGGCGGGTCTGTATCGTGTGCCGGGTGGCGCCGCCCAAGGGCCTGCCGGTGCTTGTTGATGCTTTGGCAGCGTTGCGTGAGCGCGGCTCGTCGCTCGAGCTGGACATCGTGGGCGACGGGCCGATGCGGGCCGAGCTGGAGTCGCGGGTGCGGGAGCTCGGGCTGGGCGATGCGGTGGTGTTTCATGGCTCGCAGTCGGGCGACGCGGTGCGATCGATCATCGAAGCGAGCGTGGGCATGGTGCTGCCGAGCTTTGCCGAGGGGCTCCCGGTGGTGCTGATGGAGGCGATGGGGCTGGGCCGACCCGTGATCACGACGCGGATCGTGGGGATCCCCGAGCTCGTCGAGCACGGCGTGAACGGCTGGCTCGTCACTCCCTCGGATCTGGAGGGACTGATCGGGGCGATGCTCGAGCTGGATGGGGCGGACGCGGAACGTCTGAGCGTGATGGGACGTGCCGGGAGCGCGGCGGTGAATGCGATGCATTCGATCGATCGGGAGTCGGAGGCACTGGACCGTGCGATCCGGGAACTGGTCGAAACCGCCCCGGGCGCCCGGGGGGCGTGATCGGCGGTCCAATTGGTGGGTTCGTGCGGCCTCGTTGGCCTCAAGCGATGGCAGGGCTTGCGACCTCTTGCCGGCTTGCTGGCAAGGACTTACGTCGATTCGATGTCAAACTGGGTGAGGGAGGGACTCTGGGGGATCGATACCCTTCACGGATGGTTGGTCGTTGCCGTACCGGCAGCAACATAATCATCCGTGGAGGGATGGATGATGAACTTTGCGAATGCGGTGCGTGTGGCGTTCGGAGCGGGGCTTCTTCTTGGAGCAGCGGGGCAGGCTGCCTCGGTGCACGGGCAGTCTGGTGAGACGCGGACGGTGACCGAGCGCGTCGTGGTCACGCTGCCGAACGGCAAGCGGATCGTTCGGGAAGTTGAGAAGCAGGTGCCGGTAGCGGCTGCTCCGGCGGCGGCTTCTGCGTCTCCGGCCCCCGCTTCGGCCGATCCGTTCGCGGGCGGCGATGCCTCGGCGGGCGATGGCGGGAACGAGGGTTCGGGCGGCGCAGCCCGATCGACCGCGATCGACCCCCGGATCCTGACCTGGCTCGGTTTGTTCCAGTCGGGCGATATGCGAGCGGACGCGAACGGCGACGGCCGGCTGTCGCCTGCTGATTACTCGATGTTCCTCCGCTCGCTCAGCGGCTCGGGCCAGCCCGAGCCTGAGCCTGAACCCGAGCCCGAACCGCAGCCCGAGCCGCAGCCGCAGCCCCCGGCTGCCGGGCCGGATGACGGCGGCGCGGACGCGGGGAACGACCAGGGCGATGGCAGCGGCAGCTCGGACGATGAGGGCTCTGCCGACAACGGCTCGGGCGTCGACGTGACCACTGGGTGGACGGAGCTCGTGCCGTCGTCTGACAGCATGGTGCTGTATGTCGCGGAGAACGGCAGCGACTCGAACGACGGGCTGAGCCCGAACCGTCCGCTGCGCTCGGTGGCCGAGGGTGTGCGTCGTCTGCGTGACGGCCGACCCGATTGGCTGATGCTGCGCCGTGGCGACACGTGGAGCGAGCCGCTGAGCACGCGTTGGGAGAAGTCGGGTCGTTCGTCGTCGGAGCCGATGGTGATTACGTCGTACGGCGAGGGGCCTCGGCCTCGGCTTATCACGGGCTCGTCGAATGGCATCTCGGCGATCAACGATCGTCGCCGGGAGCACCTGGCGTTCGTGAGCCTGCACTTCGAGCCGGGCGTGCGGTACCAGCGCACGGGGATGAACTTTGTCGGCGCGAACATCAGCGACGTGCTGATCGAGGACTGCTTCATCTCGGGGTACCAGCAGGGTCTGGTGATCCAGGGCTTCCGCGGCCGGCTGAGCGATTTCCGCGTCCGGCGGAACGTGATCGTGGACAACGCGGGTTCGTCGCACTCGCAGGGCGTGTACGCCGAGGACACCGACGGGCTGCTGTTCGAAGAGAACATCTTCGACCGCAACGGCTGGCGGGCGGACCGCGGGCGCGAGTCGACGGCGACGATCTTCGCGCACAACCTGTACATCCAGCGCGACAACACGGACGTGACGTTCAAGAACAACTGGACGAGCCGGGCGGCGGCCGAGGGCTACAAGAGCCGGGCCGGCGGCGTGGTCGACGGCAACGTGTTCTGGCAGAACCCGATCGCGGTGAGCTACGGCAACGACGGTACGAATTCGCTGGACCGCACGGTCACGGGCACGATCAATGACAACGTGGTGCTCGAGACGAACGACCTGACGGTGAACGACCCGCGGGGCTGGGGTATCCGGATCGAGAACACGCGTGACGTGGACGTCATGCGGAACATCGTGGCGAACGCGATCTCGCAGTCGGGCTTCGGCATCGCGGTGCGGAGCGAGCGCGACCGGGGCTTCTCGACGAATCTTGATATCTCGGACAACATCATCGACGACCACGGCGACAACATCGAGATCGACCGCGACCTGGTCGTGTCAGTGGACGTGCGTGACAACATCTCGACGGCTTCGGACTACTCGCGTTCGCTCGTGCAACTCCGGGGTACTTCGTCGAGCGGTGATCTTGAGATCGCCGGGAACCGCTACGACCACGGCTCGGACGGCGAGCCGTTTGACGACGCGGGCGATTGGCTCTCGCTCAACGAGTGGCAGGCCGAGTTTGATCCGCAGGGCGGCGCGCTGCTGACCGAGTACAACAACGGCTCGGCTCGGATGGAGGATTACGCCCGCGCGGCGGGCTTCGGCAGCATGGAGGGCATGCTCGCGGCGCTGCGTGAGCAGCAGAAGGGCAACTGGGACTCGCGTCTGACGATGCCGGAGATCCGCGGGTACTTCGAGCAGTCGTTCGGCCGGAGGTGATCGCCTCAGAGCGTGCGCCCCGAGAGCGTTTCTGGCTGGCGGCAGCCTGCGCAGCAGGCGTCACTGACTGAAATCGATGAAGACTTCGATGAGCCGAACCCTGTTCAGGGTTCGGTTTTTTTGAATCCGCACGCCCGGGTTTATCGGAATGCGACCTCGTTGTCGCGAGCATTTCGGGGCGATTTGACGCGTTCTGTCGGTCACCGCGAGGTGTTGTATACCGTGACTGACACTATGTTTGCGCCGTGTTGCTGATTTTGCAATCGGCTGAGTTGAAGGCGAGTCGTCGGGGGTTACACTCCGCCTCGCAGGGGGAGCGGCTGCACGGATTGCAGCCGGGAGATCGGGCAGCGAGCCGGCACGCACGCCGCAGCTGTTGCCCACAGGCCGGCGGCTTGCAGCGATGAGATCGCCGGCCGTCCACCACCGCACTGGGATGACATCCGGTCCGCTGGAGAAGCGGGTGTGCCGAGTTGGCTTTATCGCCTTCGGCTGGATGCAAGGAGGACTGCATTGTTTGCACGCGCTCTTGATCGGGCTGGTCTTGTTCTGCTGAGCACGTTGCTGGCGTTGGTGCCGGCGTCGCTTGCTGCGGGGCAGACCGCGTCGGAGTTCTCGTCTTGGCTTTTGCAGTACACCTCGGGCGATGCCCGCGCTGACGCGAACGGCGATGGTGTGCTGACGCCCGCCGACTTCTCAGCGTTCGTTCAGTCTTTCAGCATCGATCGGGCGAATGAGGGCGGGACGCTGACGCCGGACAAGCCCGACGCGCCGAGGACCGACTGGACGGATCTCCGCCCGAGCCCCGACTCGCGGAAGATCTACGTTTCATCGAGCGGCAACGACTCGAACGACGGGCGGAGCCCGACGCGTCCGAAGCGGACTGTTGCGGCGGGGCTCCGTGAGCTGCGGACGGGCTACCCCGACTGGCTGCTGCTGAAGGCTGGCGACACGTTCTACGAGAGCCTGTCAACGAGCTGGTGGAAGCGCGGCCGATCGAGCGATGAGCCGATGGTCGTGACGCGGTACGGCGAGGGCTTCCGTCCCCGGCTCTTCACCGGCGACCAGAGCGGCGTCTCTCTGATCAACGACGATCGGCGGGAGTACCTTGCCTTTGTTGGTCTTCACTTCCAGGGTGACGGCGACAGCGATCGCACCGGGATGAACTTTGTCGGTCAGAACATCTCCGATGTGCTGATCGAGGACTGCTTCGTTTCCGGGTACCAGCAGGGCGTGGTGATCCAGGGCTTCGGCGGGCGGCTGAGCGATTTCAGCCTGCGTCGGAACGTGATCGTCGATAACAACGGCAGCACGCACTCGCAGGGTGTGTACGCGGCGAACACGGATGGGCTGTTTATCGAGGAGAACATCTTCGACCGCAACGGTTGGACCGCGTCGCGCGGCCGGAACGCGACCGGTAGCCTTTTCGCCCACAACCTGTACATCCAGCGGGACAACACGGGCGTGGTGTTCCGCAACAACTGGACGAGCCGTGCGTCGGCCGAGGGCTACAAGAGCCGGGCGGGCGGCGAGGTCAACGGCAACGTCTTCCTCGACAACCCGATCGCGGTGAGCTGGGGCAACGACGGCACCAACGACGACGACCGCGCCGTCACCGGCACGATCAACGACAACCTTGTGCTCGGCACGACCGACATCACCGACTCGGACGTGCGGGGCTGGGGTATCCGTGTCGAGAACGTTGCTGCGGGTGAGATCAAGCGGAACATCGTGGCGAACGCCCAGTCGACCTGGGGCTTCGGGATCGCTGTCCGGAGCGAGCGGGATCGCGGCTACGTGCGGCGGTTCGTCATCGGCGGGAACATCGTGCACAACCACGGCACGGGGATGGAGATCGACGAGGATCTTGTGCTGAGCTGCACGGTGCAGAACAACACGCTGAGCTCGCGGCAGTCGGGCGAGGCGTTGTTTGACCTCCGGCGGGGTACGCAGGCCAATCTGCTTATCCGCGACAACTCGTACCGGCACCTCGCGTCGGGTCGGCCCTTCGAGGATGGCCCCGATTTCTTGAACTTTACCGAATGGCGGGCGACGAACGACGCGTCTGCGTCGTACCTGTTTGACACGTTCGTCAACGAGGACGCGACGATGGACGACTACGCCCGATCGATCGGTATGTCGTCGGCTTCTCAGCTGTACCAGATGCTCCGGGCCCAGCGTCGTGGCAACTGGAACACGGACCTGACGACCCCGGCGATCCGGGCCTACTTCCGCGAGGCCTTCAGCTACCGCTAAGCCAATGGTCTCAAGGGGCTCGAGCGGCTCGGCGGCACTGTTCACGGTCGCACGGTGGATATTCTGATCTGACTGCGAGCCGGCCCCTGTTGTGGGCCGGCTCGCTTTGCATTGTGGTCGGCCCGTTCGCCTCGATTTCGCCGGGTTGTTGCCCGGAGGGGCGGGGCGTGTGCCGATAGCCTTGGTCATGCCGGGTCGAGGTGTTTCGATGTCTGGTGCCGGCGATGACCGGTCGGTAGTGGCGGGGTCGATCCGCCGGCTGGCGGTGCGCGCGTCGGCCTGGACAACGGTCTCGTATGCGTACGGCGAGGGGACGAGGCTGGTCTCGAGCCTGGTGATCGCCTTCCTGCTGGCCCGTGCGGACAACATCGCGGCGCTGGGGTTGATCGCTTATGCGAACATCCTGACGCGCGGGCTGCAGATGCTGTCGGACGTTGGGCTCAATATGAGCGTGGTGCAGCACGCGCGGGGCGAGGATGAGGCGTTTTTGCGGACGGCTTGGTCGGTGCAAGCGATCCGCGGCGTGGTGATGTGGGTGCTGTGCGTGGGGCTTGCGTGGCCTTGGGCATGGTTCTTCGGCGAGCCCTCGCTGGTGCTGGTGGTGCCCGTGGTCGGTTTCTCTGTCGTGCTGGCGGGGTTCGCGAGTCCGGGTGCGCTGCTCGCGGAGCGGAAGCTCCGGGGCGGCTTGCTCGCGGCGCTTGAGATGGTGCCACAGACCGCGGCGGTGCTTGTGATGCTTGTGTGGGCGTCGATCGAGGCAACGGTGTGGGCGTTGGCATCGGCGACTGTCGTGCGGATGCTTGTGCGGATGGTGCTGTCGCACGCGCTCGCCCCGCCTTCGGGGTTCCGGTTCGTGTTCGATCGCGAGGCGCTCGGATCGATCCTCCGCTTTGGGGCGTGGATCTTTTTGAGCACGGCGTTGACGTTTGGGACCATGGAGCTGCCTGCGCTGACGATCGGCAAGGCGTTCGATGCGGAGACGCTGGCGATCTTTAGCCTGGCGCTGATGTACGCGATGCTGCCGTCGCAGGCCGTGGTCCGGCTTGCGCGTCAGGCGCTGTTCCCGGCGCTGTCGGCGGTGGTGAACCGTGGTGGCGATCTTGGCGGGGCGCTCGCGCGGGTGCAGGGTCCTCTGCGGACGTTCGGCGGGTTCGCGTCGGCGGCGCTGTTCGCGAGCGGTCCGTGGTTTGTGCTTGCGGTGTATCCCGACAAGCTGTGGGACGCGTCGTGGATGCTGCTCGGGCTGGCGTGGGTGCCTCTCTTGCGGATTTTGAGCGAGTGCTCGCGTTCGCCGTTGCTTGCGAGGGGGAACGCGCGGGCGACGGCGATCGGTCAGGGGCTGAAGCTGGTTTCGCTCGGCGTGCTGCTGCCGCTGGGGATCTGGCGGTTTGGACTTCACGGCGCGGTGGCGGCCGCGGTGGCTTCTGAGGCGGTGCAGTACGTGGCGTATGCGGTGCAGGCGGAGCGGCAGGGATTGCGGACGCTCCGGGGCGATGCGTTGGCCCTGTTTGGGGCGGTGCTGGCGGGCGTGGCGGGTCTCGCGGCGTCCGTGTGGGTCTGGAGCGTGGGCGGTCCTGCGCTGGGGCTCGAGGGCCGCGTGCTGGCGGGCGTGGCGTTGCTGGGCGGGCTGGTGGTGCCGGCGGCTGTGTACGCACGCGGGGCGTGGCGTTCCGTGCGGGCGGTCCGCGGGGCTGGGAATGGCTCGGAAGTTGAGCGAATGGGCGGTTCTGGTTGAACGCGGCGGCCGGCCGGGTCGAATGATCAGAAGACGTTCGGCTTCGCATCGCCCGATTGGTCGCGTTTGGTTCTCGCGGTCTTGAAGGGGTCTGGCGTCGCGGGGCAGGGATCCGGTTCGGGTCGTGTTTGTTGATGGTGCCCGGCGGTGTTGCTGGGTCGCGGTAGGTCGTCGAGGGGGCAACGATCCGGCATGACGAGCCTTGCGATCTTGGTCATGTACGGGTGGGCATTCGTCGGCGTGCCGTCGGCGTTTGTTGTGCTGCCGGTGCGTCTGGCGGTGTTCGCGACGATGATGGCCGGCTGGCTGTTTCTGCCGTTCGGCCGGGTGGACGTGCCGGGCCCGCTCGAGCTTGATAAGTTCGGCGCGAGCGTGCTGCCGGTGCTGGCGTGCATCGCGGTGTTTGATACGAATCGGCTTCTGCGGTTTCGTCCGGCGTTGCTGGACGTGCCGATGCTGGTCTGGCTCACGTCGCCGGCGTTGTCGTCTCTGACGAACGGTCTGGGTGTGAGCGACGCTATTTCTGAGTCGTTTCAGCAGCTGACGCGGTGGGGCATCCCGTACTTGATCGGGCGGCTGTACATCACGGATGGGACGGCGATCCGCCAGCTGGCGTTGGTGTTTTTCTTTGGTGCTGTCGCGTACGTGCCGTTCGTGATGTGGGAGATGCGGATGAGCCCGCGTCTGCACGCGGACTTGTACGGCTTTGCGACGTACGACCACGGCGGGTTCACGACGCGCCGGCTCGGGGGCTGGCGGCCCGTGGTGTTCCAGCAGCACGGTCTGATGCTCGGGCTTGTGATGGCGTCGGCGGCGTTCGTCGGCGGGTGGATGTGGCTGACCGGCGCGTGGCGCCGGTTCCGGTTTGACATGCCGTTCGGCGCGGGCTCGTCTCATCCGCGTTGGCGGGAGTGGTCGGGCATCTCGCGTCGGACGCTGGGTGCGGAGGGGAGCGGGCCGAGCTTCCCGGCGTGGCCTCTGGTGTTTGGTTTGATCGGGATCGCGGTGCTGTGCCGGGCGTTAAATGCGCTGGTGCTTGTCGCGCTGGTGCTGGGCGTGCTGATGCTGCTTCGGAACCGGGTGTGGGCGACACGGCTTGGCCTGCTGGCGCTTCTCGCGATGCCGCCGATGTACTTCGCGAACCGGATCTCTCCCGACGTGGTGGGGATGAATCTTGAGGCGCCGATCATGGAGCTCGCGAGCCGGGTGGACCCGGAGCGGGCGGTCTCGCTTCAGGTTCGTTTCGATAACGAGTACGCGCTGTCGTCACACGGGATGCAGCGGGCCGCGTTCGGCTGGGGGGGCTGGGGGCGGAACCGGCTGCACGACGAGTACGGCAACGACGTGACGATCACGGACGGGTACTGGATCATCGTGCTGACGAAGCACGGGCTGTACGGGCTGCTGACGTGGTACACGGCGCTGGTGCTGCCTGTGGCGATGATGGTCTGGCGGTATTCGGCGACGACGCTCGCGAGCCGGGAGGCTGCGCCGGCGCTGGCGCTGGCGATGGTTGTGATGATGTTCGCGGTGGATTGCATCCCGAACGCGATGCTGACGACGCTTCACCCGATGTTTGTCGGCGGTCTGGCGGCGTTGATGCTCGCGTACGGGTCGCCGAGCCGTCGGCGGGTTTCGCGCGGGGTGCAGGCGTCGGCCGCGACGGGGCCTGTTGGTCGGCCTTCGGGCACGGCGGCCGGGGTGTGACGGGTGCGTGTGAGCATCATCATCGTGAACTACAGGACGGCCGGCCTGGTCGTTGATTGCCTGCGATCGCTGGCTGCGGAGCTCGCATCGGGCGATTCGTTCCGTGTTGTGGTGGTCGACAACGCATCGGGGGATGGGTCGCTGGCGGCGCTCCAGGGTGCCGTGGCGGAGCACGGCTGGGGCGGCTGGTGCGACGTTGTCGACGCGGGTCGGAACGGCGGGTTCGCGTTTGGGAACAACGTGGGCATGCGGCACGCTATCGAGGCGGGCGATGCGCGGGGCGAGCCCGTGGAGGCGTTGCATCTGCTGAACCCGGATACGTATGTGCGGCCGGGCGCGGTGCGGGCGCTCGCGGCGTTTCTTGCGGGCCGGGCCGAGGTTGGCATCGTGGGCAGCCGGCTCGAGAACCCGGACGGGACGGTCCGCCGGGGCGCGTTCCGATATCACACGGTCGCGAGCGAGGTGGAGGGGCAGCTGCGGCTTGGGCCGGTGTCGCGTCTGTTGAGCCGCTGGGTGGTGGCGCCGGCGGCGCCGGAGGGTGCGTGGCGCGTGGGGTGGGTGACGGGCGCGAGCATGATGATCCGGCGGGAGGCGATCGATGCCGCGGGGCTGATGGACGACGGGTACTTTCTGTACTTTGAGGAGACAGACCTGTGCCTGCGCGTGGCTCGAGCTGGCTGGGAGATCTGGCAGGAGCCGGCGTCGCGGGTGGTGCATCTGGTTGGTCAGTCGACGGGCGTGAACCAGAAGGATGCGAAGCCCAGGCCCAAGCCGGCGTATTGGTACGACTCGCGTCGGCGGTACTTTGAGAAGAACTTCGGCGGTGTGTACGCGGACGCGGTGGACGCGGCGCGGTGCGTGGCGGTGCTGGCGAGCCGGGGGCTCGGCGCGGTGCTGGGTCGGTCTGGGGATGAGACGCTTTCGGTCTCGGGCGTGCTGGCGGCTCGTCGGCGTTCGGTGCTTTCGTCTCGCGATGGCGCGCGGGGCGCGGCCGGTGCGGGCGGCGCGGGCGGTGTGGGGGCTGGAGCCTGATGGCTGGCGGGTCCGTGGAGATCGTGCCGCCGCCGGAGGGCAAGGCGCTGCCTCGCGGCGAGCGCAACTGCAACCCCGAGGGCATCGGGTTCTGGGCTCTGGTGCGCGAGGACTTTGCTACGCACGAGCGGAGCGTGATGGAGCCGGGGTTCTGGGTGCTGTTTGTGCACCGGTTCGGCAACAAGCGGATGGACGTGCGTTTCAAGCCGGTGCGGGCGGCGCTGTCGCTGGTGTATTCGATCGGGTATTTCTGGTGCCAGTGGGTGTGGGGGATCAAGCTTTCGTACGTGGTGAAGGTTGGTCGGCGGGTCCGGATCTGGCATCAGAGCGGGATGGTGTTCGGCGCGCGGGCGATCGGTAACGATGTGCACCTGCGTCAGAACACGACGCTGGGGGTGGCGACGCGGCGGGAGCCCTGGGCGAAGCCGACGCTGGGTGATCGGGTGGAGGTGGGCGCTGGCGCGGTGATCGTGGGCGACATCGTTGTGGGTGAGGACTCGGTGGTGGGCGCGAACGCGGTGGTGACGAAGGACGTGCCGCCGCGGGTGATGGTGGGCGGCGTGCCGGCGCGGGTCGTCAAGCGGTTCGACGACGCATCGGGCGCGGAGCACTCGGCATGATCGGGGGCGTGGCGATCGGCCGGAACGAGGGTGACCGTCTGGTGACGTGCCTGCGGGCGCTAACGCGCGACGCGGATCACACGGTGTACGTGGATTCGGGCTCGACGGACGGGAGCGTTGAGCGGGCGCGGTCGATGGGCGTGGAGGTGGTGGAGCTTGATCTGAGCGTGCCGTTCACGGCAGCGCGGGCGAGGAACGAGGGCTGGCGTCGGCTCCGAGCGATCGCTCCGGACGACAGCTTCGTGCTGTTTGTCGACGGCGACTGCGAGGTGGTTGACGGGTTCGTCGACGATGCCTTGGAGGCGATGGACGCGGATGAGCGGCTCGCGGCGGTCTGCGGCCGGCGTCGGGAGCGTTACCCCGGGGCGTCGCTCTGGAACCGGCTGACGGACATGGAGTGGGACACGCCGGTGGGCGAGGCGGCGAGCTGCGGGGGCGACGCGGTGATCCGCGTGGCGGCGCTGGAGCAGGTGGGCGGGTACGACCCGTCGGTCATCGCGGGCGAGGAGCCCGAGATGTGCTTCCGGATGCGGGCGGCGGGCTGGCGGATCCGGAGGATCAACCGGGAGATGACGCTGCACGATGCGGCGTTGACGCGGTTTGGCCAGTGGTGGAAGCGTTGTGTGCGTGCGGGGCACGCGGCGGCTGAGGGCATGGCGATGCACGGGCGGTCGCCCGAGCGGTTCAACGTGCGTCGGACGCTTCGGCCGGTGTTCTGGGCGGGGCTGGTGCCGGTGCTCGCGGTGCTGCTGGCGGTGCCGACGTACGGCCTGAGCGTGTTGGCGCTGGTTGGGCTGTACGGGCTGCAGGCGGCGCGGATCTGGCGTCGCGAGTCGATGCGGCGTGCGCCGCGTGATGCGCGGGTGCTCGCGGTGTTTACGGTGATCGGTCAGTTTGCGTTGCTGCTGGGCGTATGGAAGTACACGTGGGGCCGATGGCGCGGGCGGCGCTCGGCGATCATCGAGTACAAGTCGTCGGCGTCATCGGCAGGCTGACCGGTCGCGTCTGGTTTAGTCGTCGACGGGAACCGGGTCGAGCTCGGGAGCGCCCGTGCTCGGGCTCGGGCTCGTTGGAGCTGCGGGGTCGGTCGCCGGGGTGGAGGCGGCGCGCTGCTCGGCCGGGCTGACGGTGGTCGTTGTGGGCGAGGGCCTGGCGGTGACGCGCGAATCGGTGGCGTACTCGGGGCCTTCGCGGAGCTCGAAGTTGATCTTTCGTGCGGTGGCGATCGGGACGGCGAACTCGTTGTTGAGCGAGCCGGCGCCGTCGTCGAGGTCGACGACGCGCCAGCGCATCATGGCGGTGCGTGTGGGGGTCGCGTCGTCGGGGGTGCGGTCGTCGTAGAAGCGGACGACGAGCTTTTGGCCCACGGGCACGTCGAGCGACCAGACGGACTCGCCGGTGCGGGTGTCCATGATGGTGACGGTGGCGGGCATGAGCGGGTGGCTCTCGTAGGTGAAGCGGTCCCGCGAGGCGGGGACGCCTCCGATGGAGTAGCAGCCGGCGAGTGCGGTGAGGGCTGCTGCGGCGAGAGCGGTTGTGGCGGTCTTGATCATCCTGATCGGTCTCCGTTGGTTGGCCGAAGGGGCTTGGCCCGCCGGTCGGCCCGTCTTGTGGGCCCAGCGAGTGTATCGGACCCGCGGGGGCCGGTCATTGAGCGGGATGGCGTAGAGTGGCAGCGATGAGTCGCGATGACGTACGGATCGGGCACGGGTACGACCTGCACCGGCTTGAGGCGGTGGCGCCGGCGGGCGAGGGCCGTCCGCTCGTGCTGGGCGGGGTGGGCCTGGAGTACGATCGAGGGCCGGTGGGTCATTCGGACGGCGATGCGCTGCTGCACGCGGTGACGGACGCGATCCTCGGGGCGCTGGGGCTGCCCGATATCGGGGAGCTCTTTCCGAATACCGATCCGAGGTGGGAGGGCGCGGACTCGGCGGTGTTCGTGCGTGAGGCCGTGGATCGGGCGGCGGGCGCCGGCTGGTCGATCGTCAACGTGGATGCGACGGTGATCCTTGAGCGGCCGAAGCTCGCGCCGGTGAAATCGGCGATTCGATCGGGGCTCGCGGGTCTTCTCGGGGTTGATCTGCAGCGTGTGAACGTGAAGGGCAAGACGCACGAGCGGGTCGACGCGGTGGGGGAGGGTCGCGCGGTGGAGGTTCACGCGGTGGTGCTGCTGTCGCGGGATTGATCGGCGTCGCGCTCGCGGAGCCTTTTCTGGATGCTCCGCCTGATGACGCGGCCCGTGAGCCCGGGCATGAGGGCGGCTGCTTTGAGGCCGATGGCTGCGATCGGGCTGGTCCAGACCTCGGGCCTCGGCTTCTTGAGGCAGCGGACGATGGCTCGCGCGACGGTGTCGGGCGTCTGCATGAACGACTCGGAGCTGCCGGCGATCGTGAGCGAGCCCTGGCGGGCCTTCATCTCGTCGAAGAACTCGGTTTTCGTGCCGACGGGGTGGACGGTCGAGCAGCGGACGCCGTGGTCGCGCAGCTCGACGTCGAGTGCTCTGCCGATGTGGTGCTGGGCGGCCTTGGTGGCGCTGTAGATGCTGTACCAGGGCGTCGGGAGCACGCTGAGGCAGCTCGCGCAGATGAGCAGGTGTCCTGAATTTCGGCGTTTCATCCGCTCGGCTGCGGGGCGGAGGATGTTGAGCGTGCCGAAGAAATTGGTCTCGAACATGGCGCGGACGTCGGCGTCGGGCATGTCGAGGAGCGTGTCTTCCTGGCCGAAGCCGGCGTTGGCGAATGCGGCGTGCAGCGGGCCGAGCTTGGCTTCGGCTTCTGCGATGGCGTGTTCGCAGGCGTCGGGATCGGTTACGTCGCACTCGATGGCGGTTGTCGTGATGCCGTGCGTTTGGCAGCTTTCCGCGACTTCTTCGAGTTTGTGCGTGCGTCGCGCGGCGAGGGCGACGGGCATGCCCGCGGCTGCGCAGGCTCGGGCGGTGGCGGCGCCGATGCCCGAGGATGCGCCGGCGATGAAGATGGGCTTGCCCGACAGGTCGATCGGCATGGGGAAGGCTAGCGCCTGCTGAGCAGCTGACGGAGCTCATCGGATCGCCAGGAAAGCGAGAGGTATGAGGCAAGCCCGGTGGCGACGGCGGCGCCGAGCCGTGTTGCGTGCGCGTGCCAGATTGTGGCGTCGGGGAGGAGGGTGAGCACGAGCCAGACGGCGACGCCCATGGCGATCGATGCGGCCGCGGTGCGGGCGATGCCCCGGAGCATGGGCGATCGGGGGATGCCTTGCTCGAGGCGGCGGCTCAGGAGGAGCGCGAGCAGCGCCATCTGGAGCGTGGAGGTGACGGCGGTGGCGATCGCGAGGCCCGCTTCGCGGAACCGCCAGATAAGCGTGAGGTTGAGGGCAAGGTTGACCGCGACCATCGCGAGGCTGACGCGCATGGGGGTCGTGGTGTCTGAGCGGGCGTAGAAGGCTCTGGTGAGCAGGTGGTTGAGGCTGAACGCCCAGACGGCGAGGGCGTACCCCGCGAGGACGGTCGCGGCGCGCGTGAGCCCGTCGTCGCTGAAGCCGGACTGGTCGTCTGAGAAGCCTCCGGAGAACATGACGGCGACGAGGTCCTCGCGGACGAGCAGCAGCCCGATGGAGGCTGGGAGGCCGATGAACACGCTGAGCCGCAAGCCTCGGGCAAGCGTGCTGCCGAAGGCGGCTGGGTTGCCGGCGTCTCGGGCGAGTTGGGGGAAGGCGGCGGTGGCGACGGCGATGCCGAAGACGCCGAGCGGGAACTGGTAGAGACGTTGGGTGAAGCCGACGATGGCGTTCGAGGCGTCGTCCATGGGCACGGGGTTGCCGAGGAGGGTCGGGCCGATCCAGACGGGCCACATCGCGAGCAGCGTGTCGGCGAGGGTGTTGAGCTGGAGGGTGCCCATGCCGACGAGGACGGGGAGGAACCGGCGGAGCGTGCGCGACGCTTCGTGCCGGGCGTCTGTGAAGGCGGTGGTGAACCGGACGAGCGGGCGGAGGGCGATGAGGGCCCAGGCGAGCTGGACGAAGCCGGCGGCGAGCGTGGCGAGTGCGATCGCGGTGGCGGCGCGCTCGGGGCTGGCGTCGGAGGCGATGGCGCCGATCGCGGCGCCGATCATGCAGAGGTTCAGCACGATCGGGGCTGCGGCGGGCATGGCGAAGCGGGCGCCGACCTGCAGCATGCCGCCGAGGATCGCGACGATGCAGACCAGCGGCATGAGCGGGAGCATGAGCATCATGAGGCGGATGGAGAGCGCGCGATCGGTGTCGTCTTGGCCGCTGCTCGTGAGCCAGATGAGCAGGGCGGCTTCGCCGAGGATGGTGAGCGCTGCGGTGACGCCCAGGAGCAGGGCGATCACGAGGCTGGCGTACTTTCTGCTGAGCTCCGGGTCGGTCTCGGTGAGGGTGGTGTAGCGGGGGAGGAATGCGGCGGAGAGCGCGCCCTCGCCGAAGAGCCTTCGGAAGAGGTTGGGGAGCGCGAAGGCGGCGTTGAAGGCTGAGCCCGTGGGTGTGTCGCCGAAGATGCGGACGAGCACGAGGTCTCGGGCGAGGCCGAAGACGCGGCTGATGAGCGTGACGCCGGCGACGGTGCGGGTGTTGCGTTCGAGATCAGCCATCGGACGAGCGGTGGGCGGGTTCCGCCCGCTCACGCGGGCGGCTCGCGGGGACGAGTTTCGATGCGATCACGGCAGCGATGCCGGCGAGGATTACGCCGAGGGCGTTGGCGAGGTAGTCGTCGAGCGCGACGGTCCGGCCGAGGGCGGGGATGGCCTGGGTGCCCTCATCGATCGCGGCGTAGATCAGCGCGAGGGCGACGCACTTCGCGACGGCGGTGCGGCTGCGCCACGGGCCAAGCAGCTCGGTCGCGATGAGCAGCGAGGTCCAGAGGCCGAAGGCGGCGAGGTGGATGTAGAGGTCTGGCCTCGGGACCGGGCCTTCGATGCGGAGCTGGGGCCAGTGCGTCGCGGTGACGAGCACGAGTGCGTAGAGGGTGAAGGCGATGCGTGCTGCGGTGCGGACGAGCTTGGGGCTCACGCGCCGGCTTCCGGCGTGTGCTGCTGGGTCGTTCCGGGCATGTGGGCGTGCGTGCGCGCCGGCGTGTGTTCAGGTCGCTCGCCGTCGGCCGGGGTGCTCATCGGGTGGGGGTTGACGGTGATCTCGGGCGGTGCGGGGTCCGCGATGCCGAGGACGCTCTGCGCGAGCGCTTGGTAGTCTTTCGCGCCGGCGGCATCGGGGGCGTACTCGAAGATGGTCTGCCCGAAGCTTGGGCACTCGGCGAGCTTGATGTTGCGCCTGATGGGCGGGTCGAAGACGCGGGCGGCGTTCCACGGCGCGTCGGTGCCGCGGGCGGCGTCGAAGAAGCCCTTCAGGTCGGCGACGACTTCCTGGCTCAGCGTCGCCTGGTGGTCGTGCATGCAGAGCACGACGCCGGCAACGGCGAGGCGATCGTTGACCGACGCGCCGACGAGCCTGACGGTCTCGAGCAGCTTCCCGACGCCTTGGAGCGCGAGAAAGTGCGCCTGCATGGGGATGAGCACTTCGTTTGCGGCGGCGAGCCCGTTGAGCGTGAGCAGGCCCAGCGCGGGCGGGCAATCGATCAAAACGAGGTCGAAGCGGTCGGAGAGCCTCTGGAGGGCGCGGGTGAGGCGGTGCTGCCGGGCGTCGGCGTTCTGGAGCTCGGTCTCGGCCGCGGCGAGGTCGGTCTCGGCCGGGAGGAGCGTGAGGTGATCTCTGGTGGCGATGAGCGGGTGCTCAGGGTCGTGGTCGGGGTCCAGGAGGATGTCGTAGACGGAACCGTCGAGCGATTCGGGGTCGGCGCCGAGGTGCAGCGTGGCGTGGGCCTGCGGGTCGAGGTCGACCAGCAGCGTCCGCTTGCCGAGCTTGGCGGCTGCCGCGGCGAGGTTGACCGTGGTGGTGGTCTTCCCGACGCCGCCCTTCTGATTCATGAGGGCCATGACGCGCATCGGGCGAGTATAGGGGATGCGCTAGCCCGCGCCGGCGGTCGAGCGGCCCGGGGTGTCGGTTGGCTCGTGCTGGGCCAGCGGTCGAGCGGGCGGCTCGGCGGCTTCCGGCGTCGGTTGGCTCTCGGCCTTGCTGGGCCTTCCGGAGTCGGCGGCGTGGAAGCCGCCGGTGCCGGCGTTGGTCTGCTCTTCGATGACTTTGCGTCGCGCGATCTTGATGGCGGTGACGCCGATGTAGCTGGCGAAAATGAGGATGAGGGCGTAGACGAGCCTGGCGCGGCCGAAGCTGGCGGCGACGCCGAGGGCTGCGAAGCCTGCGCCGATGCCGTAGAGCGTGAAGACGGCTCCCTTGACGCCGAACGTCCGCTTGAGCATGTGGTGCAGGTGGTCCGCATCGGCTTCTGAGAAGCTCTTGCCGGCGAGCTTTCGGCGGACGATGGCGAGCGTGGTGTCGATGATGGGGATGGCGTAGATGACGAGCCCGGCGATGACGAGGTGGGTCTTGCCCGTATCGCCCAGCATGAGGATCAGGACGACGGTGCAGTAGCCGAGCAGGAGGCTGCCGCAGTCTCCGAGGAAGATGTTGGCCGGGTTGAAGTTGTGCGGGAGGAAGCCGAGGCAGGCCCCCATGATCGCAAGGGCGAGGACGATGCGTTGGGTATCGCGCGGCCCGTCGTCGGCGACGGCGAGGCCGAGGGCGATGATGAGGATGCCCGCGGCTGCGATGGCGGTGACGCCCGAGAGCAGGCCGTCGAGCCCGTCGATGAGGTTGGACGCGTTGCAGCCGCCGAGGACGAAGAGCGCGATGAGCGCAGCGCCGGTCCAGTAGACGAGATCGAACTCGATCGCGGCGCCGACAAGCGGGAGCGTCGTGGGCAGGTTGATCGCGAAGCCGATGGTCTCGATGACCCCGCCGTCGTCGGTGGCGAATTCGACGGTCGGGATGCCGAGCCCCTCGGCGACCGGGAGGATGAACCCGCGTGCGACCTGCACGCCGATCTGGTCGGCCGCGAGGGCCGCGGCGGCGAAGAGCTGGCCCGCGATCTTGAGCCGGGGGCTGATGCCGACGATGTCGTCGAGCAGCCCGACGAGCATGATGACGGTCATGCCGAGCATGATCGACCAGGGCATGATGCGGTGGATCCGGAGCGGGGCCTGTTCTGACGGGTGGTAGTCGGCGAGCCAGTGGTAGCGGACGGCCATGACGCTGTAGAAGATCGCGGCGACGAGCCCGAGGTAGACCGCCGCGCCGCCGAGGTACGCGACCGGGATCTTGTGGATCTTTCGGGGGTCGGAGGGGCTGTCGATGACGCCGTTGGCGACGGCGAGCCTGCGCATGAGCGGCGTGGCGATGATGGTGGTGAGGAATGCCGCGATGAAGACGCCGACATAACCGTTGAAGATGCTCGTGCGTGTGACGAGCTCCGCCGCGGCTTCGGCGGTCGCGGCGGCGGCGCCCGGGGCGGCCTCGGTCGCGGCCGTGAGCGACCGGTCGATGTTGATACCGAGCTGGTCGAGGTGCGCGAGGATCATCGGGCAGCGTCCGCCTGCTGCTCGGCGGCGATGGACGAGGCGAGATCGGCGATCGTGGCTTCGAGCGGTGTCTTGGGTTCGAAGCCGACGGCTGCCCTGATGCGCGAGAGGTCGGGCCGACGGCGTTTGAGGTCCTCGAAGCCGTGGGGATAGGCGGCGTCGAAGGGCATGGTCACGATCGATGAGGCGGACTCGGTGACGCGGATGACGGTTTCGGCGAGCTCGCGGATGGTGATCGGGGTGTCGGCGCCGAGGTTGAACACGCGCCCGAGGGAGGCGTCCTTCCGCAGGAGCTTGGGCAGCGCGGTGACGACGTCTCGCACGTCGGCGAAGCATCGGGACTGCGAGCCGTCGCCGAAGACCGTGAGCGGCTCGTCTGCCAGCGCAGCTTCGACGAACCTCGGCAGGACCATGCCGTACTCGCCGACCTGGCGGGGCCCGACGGTGTTGAAGAATCGGACGACGGCGACGGGCAGGCCCCGGTCGCGGTGGTGGGCGAGTGCGAGGTGCTCGTCGAGAGCCTTTGAGGCGGCGTATGACCAGCGGGTCACGGTGGTGGGGCCGTAGACCACGTCGTCGTCTTCGCTGAAGACTTCGCCGGTGCCTTTGCCGTAGACCTCGCTCGAGGAGGCGATGAGCGTGCGTGCGGGCCCGCCGCCGGGGCCGGCTGTTTGGGCAGCGGTGAGCAGGTCGGCGGTGAGCGCGACGTTGGTTTCGATGGACTCGGCCGGCTTGTCCATCACGAGCTTGACGCCGACGGCCGCGGCGAGGTGGTAGATCTCGTCGACGGGGCCGACGCGGGTCGCGAGCTCGGGCAGGACCTCGGCGAGGTCGGCCTCGATGAAGGTGAGCGCGGGGTGGCTTGGGAGGTTGGTGCGGCGGCCGGTGGAGAGGTTGTCAACGACGGTGACGCGATCGCCGGCGTGGAGCAGCCGCTCGATCAGGTGTGAGCCGATAAAGCCCGCGCCGCCGGTGACGAGCGTCTGGGCACCGCGTGTGGTGCCTTGGTTGGCTGTGTCGTCGGGCACGTGGGTTCGTCTCCGTTGACGTTGGTTGCTCTGCGTCGGGTCGTGCGCTGAATGTCAGGCGTCGGCTCCGGCGGGTGCCTTGTGCTGATAGGCGTGGGCTTCTTTCATGTTTCGCTTGAAGTATCCGCCGGCGGATGAGCGGACGCCGTTGACGACGACGCCGAGGAACTCGCCTCTCGCGTTGGCGAGTTCGTTCTTGAGGCGTGCGACGAGCCCTCGCTTCTCGGCGAGTGCCCGCGTGACGAGGATCGTGCCGCCGACGCGGTTGGCGAGCCCTGCGGCATCGCCCGCGACCTGCGCTGGGGCGACATCGATGAGCACGAGGTCGTACCTCGATTCGAGCCTGGCGAGGGTCTCGCTCATGGCCTCGGTGGCGAGCCGCTCGAAGACGCGGGTCTCGCTCGAGCCGACGGTCATGACGTCAAGATTCGGGTTGTCGGTTTTGCAGACGGCGTCGTCGATCTCGGTTGTTCGAGCGAGGACGTCGGCCAGCCCCGGCGAGGGCTCGAGATTGAAGAGCTTGTGGACGGCCGGCCTGCGGAGGTTGGCGTCGAGGATCAGCACGCGGGCGTCGGCCCGGCTGAAGGCCTCGGCGACGTTGGTCACGAGCGTGGTCGAGCCGGACCGCGGCGAGGCGGGGACAACCAGGATCGAGCGGTGCCCGGCTTGCTGCGCTTTGGAGGCGATGCTGACGCGGAGCTGACGGACCGCCTCGGCGAAGACGCCGCTCGGCCGATCGTGGAAGGCTGACTCGGCCCGCTCGGGTCGCGACGGGTCTTCGCTGACGTCGGGGAGCATGCCGAGCACGGGGGTGCGCGGGATGAGCGCGATGTCGGCGGGGCCCTTGACGCGCTGGTCGAGCAGCTCACGCAACAGGATGACTCCGACGGTGAGCGACATGACGATCAGGAAGCCGGCGGGGTACACGATGATCGGCTGCGGGGAGGCCAGGGACGTCGGCGGGATGGGCGGCTGGAAGACATCGACGCGTCCCTGTTCCGCGACGGCCAGGATGCCCTCGACCTCGTCGAGCTCGACCTCTGTTGTATCGATGCGCTGCTGCTTCTGGGTGATCGCGCGCTGGAGCGAGGCGACTTCCTGCGCGATGCGGGCGATCTCGGTCAGTCGCTCCTGGGCTCGCACGATGGCGTCGGACAGCTCGCTCTCGCGGACGCGGAGCTGGTTGAGCAGTACGCGGAGGCTGCTGATCGCGGCGTCGAACTCCTGCTCCTGCAGGGTGGCGGTCTTGGCGGCCAGCTCTTCCTGCAGGCCCTCAAAATCGGCGCGGAGGACTTTGTAGGACGGGTGCTCCGTGCCGATGCCGAGGCGTTCGAGCGAGCGGATGCGCGCCTGGGTGCCCTGGATCTGGCTCTCGAGCTGCTGGATGAGCGGGTTGCCGCGGACGCGCTGGCGGATGTCATCGGGCACCTGCATGCCCGAAGGGTCGTTCAGCTCACGCTGGTACTCCTCGGTCTGCGTCTGGATCAGCGAGACCTGCTCCTGGACGCCGGCGCGGTCCTTCACAGCGAGGTCGAGCTCTTCGCCGGCCTCGGTGAGCCGGGCGTCGACCGATTCGATGCCGTTCTCGATGAGCAGGCGATCGATGGCCTTCTGGTCGCGCTCGATGTCGTCGCGGAGCGACCGGAGGCGCTGCTCGAGGCTGTCGCGGATGGGCTGCTGATCGAGCCTGGTCGTCTCTCGGAGGTACCGCACGTAGGCGTCGGTCACGACCTTGACGACGGTGTAGACATCGTCCGACGTCGGGTACTGCAAGGAGAGCTCGACGTAGACCGTGCCGGGTCTGGCGCGGGCGACGAGGGTTTCTTGCAGCTCGATCATGGCGGCGTCGGTGTCGAGCCGGCCGTTGCGATCGAGGAAGGGCTCGCACCAGTCTGCGGCTTGGCTGAGCAGGACGGGGTCGGTGACGGCCCGCTCGAGCACGTTCGGCGACAGGATGGCCTGCGCCTGCGAGTTCATGAACCGCTCGAGCTCATCCTTTTTGACGTTGGCTTCGTTGCCGGACGCGACGGTTTCTCGCGGGGGCGAGACCTCGAAAATGGTGCGTGCGGCGTACTGCGGGGCGACGCGCTTCAGGACCTGGAAGCCGCCGATGCCGACCGCGACGCCGACAACGCCGGCGATCATCAGCACCAGCAGGTACTTCTTGAGGAGCTTGAACGGGTCGATGGTCGCCCTGGCACCGCCGGCGGACGGCGGAGGCGACGGCCTCTGGGCCATGGGGCTTGCGGGTCGTGATGGTGGTGTGGCGGTGCTCATGTGGTAGCTGTCCGGTGGGTCGCGTTATCGCCGCTGCTGGATGTCTTCGAGCACGCTGTCGAGCTCTCGTTGTGTGTCTTCGTCGGGTTCGTCGATCCTGTCGATGATCCGCCTCGCGTCGCTGGCGGTGTCGCTGGCACCCGGCAGGTTGCCGGTCTCCAGCTGGGCCCTGGCGAGCAGGACCATCGCCGATACCCTTCCGGCATCGGTTGTTGCAAGGGCGAGGGCGCGTTCGAGTGGCTCGAAAGCGTTCTCGGGCTGGCCGGCGGAGATGTAGACGGTTCCGAGCGTGTCGAGCATGCCCCGGTTCATGGGGGAGAGCTCGACGGCGCGGACCGCGAGCGGAAGCGCTTCGGCCGGCTTGTCCATGTGCTCGGAGAGCGTGTACGCGAGGTTGTTGTGGAGCTCGGCGTCGTCCGGGACGATCTCGAGCCCGCGCCGCATGTCGGCGGCTGCGCTCTCGTAGTCCTCGGCGTTGTAGTGGATGATGCTCCGGAGCCTGAGGGCGGCGAGGCCCAGGTTGGCATCGGGTGGGGACTCGACGAGCGAGGTGACGATGTCGAGGGCTTCAGAGGTTCCCGACTCGTCGGCGGAAAGCGTACGTGCTTGCGTGAAGCGGCCCCAGGGCGAGAGCGTCTCGCGGGCGTCGAGGCGGCGGAGGTAGGCGGCTGCTTCGGCGTCGCCGCCGAGCAGCTCGGACAGTGCCGCCCCCCAGCCGACGAGCACCTGCGGGTCGTTTCGGCTCGAGAGGTAGATCTCGGTGAGCAGCGATTCGGTCGCGCGCATGTCCTCGGCTGCGGACTCGATCCGAGCCTGCAGCAGCAGCACGGCCGGGCTTTCCTGGTCGAGCTGCGGGTCGGTCACGACCTGCCGCGCGGCGCGCAGGTTTGGCCTGGGCATCTCGAGCATGGAGTTGACGAGCGGTGAGGCGACGTTGACGTCCTTGGACTGCTCCCACGCCCGCTCGAGGTATTGCACGGCGCGGCGGTGGTTGTCGCGCGATGCGAAGAGTCGGCCGCCGTTCATGAGCAGGCGGAGGTTGCCGGGCTGGAGCTCCAGGCCCTCGTCGACCAGGTCGGCGGCGAGGTCTTCTCGGCCGAGCTCGGTGAGGCGCGTGGCAGCGGCGAAGCGGGTCTGGTCATCGAGCGGCCGAGCGCGGGAGGCGGCGATGATGTCTTCGATCGCCTGGTCTTCTCGGCCGAGCCGGTTGAGCACGACCGAGCGGAATCGGAGCGCCTCGACGCTCGTTGGATCGAGCTCGATGGCGCGGGTCAGGTCCTCGGCGGCATCGGAGAGCAGCGCCTCGTCTGCCATGAGCAGGGTTGCTCGGCGGACGTAGGGCAGGGCCTCATCCGGGAAGGCTGCGATCGCTTCGTCGAGGATGCGGCGTGCTTCGGCGTCGTTGCCGCGGCCCCGCGCGATCTCGACGCGGAGCAGCCGCGTCACCAGCAGCTCCTGCTCATCTTCGGGGAGCTGGGCGATGCGGGTCTCCGCAGCGTCCCACTGGTCGAGGCGGACGAGGCTCTCGATCAGCAGGCTCCGGACGCGCTCGTCTCCGCCCTGATCCTCGGCGTCGACGAGCGGGCCGAGCACCTCGACGGCTTGCTGGTATCGGCCTGCCTGGAAAAGCCTGGTCGCGAGGACGCGGTCGACGATGGGGTTGTCGGCCGGCTGCACGCGGCGTCCCTGCCTGAGGGTGGTGAGCCCGGCGTCGAGCTGGCCGTAGTCGATCAGGAAGGTGCCAAAGGCGATGTATGCCGAGGCGGAGTTGGCTCCTTCGGCGTCGGAGATGAGGAACTGCTGGTACTGCTGCGAGGCCGCCTGCAGGTCGCCGCGTTGGGTATGCCAGAGCGCGTCGAGCCGGCAGAGCGTGAGCGTGTCGCGTTCGGCGCGGGCGGCGTCGAGGCGGTCGCGGGCCTCGTCGAAGCGTCCGAGGTCGATGCAGAGCTGGATGAGCGCGGCGGTGTTGTCTTCGTTGTCGGGCTCGGCCTCGGCGACGGCGACGCGCTCGTCGTAGGCGGTCTGCTTGCTGCCGACGGTTCCTTCGAGCGCGAGCCAGATCTGGCGGAACTCCGGGCTGGTTCTCGCGACATCGAGCGAGCTCCGAGCGGCTTCGAGCGCGTCGGTCTGCCGGCCCGCGGCTGCGAGGGCGCGGCAGTAGTTGACGATGTGCTCGACGGAGTCGGGACGGATCTCGCGGGCGCGGCCGAAGGCGTCGATCGCTCCGGCGGCGTCGCCCTGCAGCGAGCGGACGCGGCCCAGCAGGCCGAAGGTTGTTGGGTTGAGGCTCCCGCGTTCGACGGCGGTCGCGAGCGCGCGTTCGGCTTCGTCGAGCGAGCCTTCGGCGATGTTGAGCCTTGCGCGGAGTGTCAGTCCGTCGGCCCCGTCGATGTCTCGGTCGGCCGACTGAGCAATGATCGCGCGTGCTTCGTCGAGGTCGTTGGTGGCCAGGGCGTACTCGAAGGCGGCGAGCAGGAAGGCGGGGGTGTCGCCCTCGGTCTCGCGCGCGGCATCCAGGAACGGCGCGGCTTCGTCGAGCTGGCCGAGCGCGACGCGGAGCCGATGCTTTCTGAGGTTCTTCTGGCCTTCGGTGAGGGTTTCGAGGCTGTCGATCATGGCATCAGCGGCCTGCACGTCGTTCCCGACCTCGGTCTGCCTGACGATC
>JBCBNT010000021.1:0-38361 GCA_039821685.1 Planctomycetota bacterium
ATCGAGCGTCGGAATACGAATCGTCAGAACGGTCGAGCGAATAAGTTTCCCCGAGAGAACCTTCGCGGTGTCTCGCTGAAATGGCTCAAGAAGAACAAGCCATCGGGTTGGCAAACCAAGACAACGAACAAGAACGAAGGGTTTATCTGGAAAGACCGAAAGGGGATCGAACGCCTTCGCTACATGCGGCCGAACGGCAAGAACGCGGTAGCGTCAAAGTGGAGTCGACAAGAGAATGGTTGCTTTCGCTGGAAGAACGAGAGTGACGAGTGGTTGGATATAGACGGCAGAGTGGTCCAAGGAACGACAGAAGAAATCGCCTCGCGGACTGGCGCGCTGTTGTGGATATCCGCGACGGGCGACCGCATGAGGTCGTTGTACTCCTGGTGGTGCGGCAGCTGCCAGACCCGCTCGCCCGAGGCGGCGGCCGCGGCGTCGAGCTTGCCGCGGAGCTTGTCGTCCTCGCACCACAGGCCCGCGTAGGTCGAACCGAGCGCGACGACAACGCCGCCGGTGAGCGTGGCGAGGTCGACGATGTAGTCCGGGTTCTCGTGCTTGCAGGCGTAGCAGAGGGCGTCGGCCAGAACCAGCCGTCCCTCGGCATCGGTGTTGGTGACCTCGACGGTGACGCCGTTCATGAACGTGAGCACATCGTCCGGGCGGTAGGCCTCGTCGCTGATGGCGTTCTCGGCGGTGGCGAGGAAGGCAACGACGCGGCGCTTGGGCTTGATGACGGTCGCGATGGCGTGCATGGCGCCGAAGACGGCGCAGCCGCCGTCCTTGTCGCGCTTCATGCCGCGCATCGAGCCGCCGACCTTGATCGACAGGCCGCCCGAGTCGTAGATGATGGTCTTGCCGATGAGCACGGCCGGCTTGGCCCGCTTGCTCGCGCGGGGCGGGCTGTACTCGATCCGGATCAGGCAGCCCTCGTGCTCCGAGGCCTGGCCGACGGTTTTGATCCCGGTCAGGCCCAGGTCATCGAGCTGCTTGCCCTTGATGACCGTGACCTTCAGGCCCGTTTCGCGGCCGAGCTTGCGGGCCTGGGCCGCCATGTATTCGGTGTGCGCGATGTTCGGCGGCGTCTGGCTCAGGTCGCGGCACCGGTTGGCGCTGGCAGCGAGCCCGAGGCCTCGGTCGAGCCCGTCTGTAGAAGCCTTGGTCGGCGCGGAAAGCCGGAGCCGCGTCTGCTCTTTTTTAGTCGTCGCGCTGCCGCGGAGCGTGTCGTAGGTCCAGCCGATGAGTCCCAGGCCCTCGGCGAAGGCGGACATCGCGGCGGTCTCGTCGAGCTTGGCATCTTTGAGGTGCGCCCGCAGGTCGATCTCGGCGCTCGTGGCCTTGATCTTGGCGAGATGGCGGCCGAGCGTGCCGCCGAGCGAGCGGAGCCGGGCGGTATCGAGAGTCTTGGCCTCTCCGAGCCCGAGCGCGACGATGCGGTCCGGGCCTTTGGCCTGCCGCTTGCCTCGGCCCGCAGGCTTCGCTGGGAAAGCCTCGGCGATCGAGCCGGTCTCGCCCGACGCCTCGGGTCGCTTGAGCGCATCGGCGACGGAGCCGTCGGCGTCGCGGGCCTTGTCGGACGCGTGCAGCGATTTGCCTTTGGCCTGGCCGATGACGAGGACGCCGGCGGCGGAGCGGCCGCCCGTCGTGATGGACTGGAACATGGAGATCTCCCGGAGCGAGTTGCTTTCCGCACGATGCTAGCCGTGGGGCTTCGCGTAGTTCAGGCGGCGTCGCCGAAGATCTCGCGGCCCGCTTCCGGGTCGAGCTGGTCGGCGAGCCAGCGGAGGATGTCCCGGGCGGTGACGATCCCGAGCGGCTTGCTCCGGTCGTCGAGCACGGGGAGGCACGAGATACGGTTGGCCGCCATCATCAGGCACGCGTCGTGCACCGTGGTGTCGGGCGATGCCCAGACGAGGTCGCGCTGCATGATCTGGTGGACACGCTTCTTGAGCGTCCACGCGTCCTGCTTGCGCTCGCTCATCTGATCGAGGAACGGGCTGACGTGCTTGAGCAGGTCGCGCTCGCTGAGCACGCCCACGGTCTTGCCGCGCTCGACCACGAGCAGGTGGTGGAACTTGTGGTCTTTGAAGTGCGCGCGGACGGTCTCGAGCGAATCGTCCATCGAGACAGAGATCGCGCCCGCGGTCATGATGTCCGCGATGGTCGAATCGGGGTCGATGCTGATCGTGTCTGCCGGGTCGCTCATGGGAGCCGCTCCTTCCGGGGCGCGTTGATCAGGCCGCGTCGTGCGTCCGCAAGAGATATCGGCCCGGCGTGCGGCCCGGCGTAGCATCGCTCGATGAGCGACGGTCCTTCCAATCCCGACAACCCGTCCAGACCGGAGAGCCCGGGAGGACCTGGAGAGGCGAGGCCGACTCGTGCCAACGACGGGCCGGGCGTCGACCGGCTCGGAGCGCCGTGGAGGCTCCGATATCTCGAGGCGCTAGGCGAGGTGGAAAAGACCGACGCCGCCCGCAAGGCCAAGCCTGATACCGGCTGCTTCATCCGCGACTACTGGCTCGCGCCCGAGGACGACGCCGCGAACCACGTCATCGAGCGCACCGAATCGGGCATGATCTTCTTGAACAAGTACCCATATTCTAACGGGCACCTGCTCGTGGCACTCGGCGAAAGCCGGATGAGGCTGCTCGATTATTCCGAGTCGGACCGGTCAGCACTGTGGCTGCTCGTCGATCGCGCGATGGACCTGATGGAGCGCACGCTGGAGCCCCACGGTGTGAACGTGGGTCTGAACCAGGGCCGGGCGGGCGGCGCGGGCCTGCCGCAGCACCTGCACGTGCACCTGGTGCCGCGGTGGGGGGGCGACGTGAACTTCATGACGACGGTGGGCGAGGTGCGGGTGATCCCCGGCTCGCTCGACGCGATGTACGGGCGCTACCGGTCGTCGCTGTAGCGTTCGGCCCGCGCGATCAGCGCGTCGAGCGACCGCATGAACCGCTCCGGCTCGTCTTCGTGGCAGAACGACGCCGAGCCGCTGAACTCGACGAGGAGCATGGCGTCGCACGCGTCGGCGATGGCGTGCCAGCGCTCCGGCTGGCGTGGGAACGACCCCTGCAGCGGCAGGCAGATCAGCACGGGGAGCGTCTCGAGCGCCGCGATCTCGGCGACCAGGTCGGTGGCGACGACCTCCGTCCAGTACTGGGTGAGCACGTGCGGCTCGCACCGGACCGCGGCAACGAGGGCGGCGTCGCGCACGGGGCCGATCGGGGCCGAGGCGGCGTAGATCCGGCTGAGCTGCGCGCGGGCCTCGGCCTCGCCGAGCTCGGCGTTGCGGGTCTGCACGAAGTTGTACGCGTAGTCGAGGCGCTCACCGCGGGTGACGGGCCGGCGATCGATCGGGAACGCGGCGGGCATGGTGATCGATGCGTAGGCGCGGACCAGCTCCGGGTGGCGGGTTCCGGTGTGGAGCGCTGCCATGCCCCCGGTGCCGTGGCCGATGACGATCGGCCGGTCGAGATCGGCGTGCTCGATGTACCGCGCGATCGCGTCCGCCGCGTTGTGCAGCCAGGGCGTGGCGCCGTCTTCATCGGTGGGCGTGGGCGGCGGCTCGGTGCCCGCCATGCCGGGCAGCGTGACGGCGTGCATGCGGAACCTGTCCGCGTTCCGCTCCATCCAGGGCTCCCAGACGTGCCACGACAGGCCGATGCCAGGGACAAGGATCAGGTCGGGCATCGACGGATCCGACGGCTCGCCGATGACGGTGACCTCGGCGAGCGGCGTGATGTCATCGTGACCCATCGTCGCGGAGTGCTGAAGCGTCTGCGGGCCTGTTTGTGCGTCGCTCCGTTCACTGATCGCGGCACAGAGCGCGAGCGCGACGATGGCGGAGCTGGTGCGCATCACGCGAGCCTGTTGGCGAGCATGAAGGCGAGCTCGAGCGCCTGCTGGTAGTTGAGCCTCGGGTCGAGCGCGGTCGCGTAGTTCTGATCGAGCTGGTCTTCGGTGACGTCGGCCGCCCCGCCCACGCACTCGGTCACGTCCTCGCCCGTGAGCTCGAGGTGCACGCCGCCGAGGTGCGTGCCGAGCCTGCGGTGGGTATCGATGGACGCCTCGAGCTCGGTGCGGATGTCGTCGACGGAGCGTGTTTTGCGGCCGCTGGCGGTCGAGCGGGTGTTGCCGTGCATCGGGTCGGAGACCCACAGGACCTTCCGGCCCTGCACCGCTTCGATGAGCGGGGCGAGGTTGGTCTGCACTTTCTCGGCGCCCATGCGGACGATGAGCACGATCCGGCCTGGCTCGTTGCTCGGGTTGAGCCGATCGAGCAGCGTGCGGACGGTCTCGCCGTCGGCCGACGGGCCGAGCTTGATGCCGACGGGGTTGCGGATGCCGCGGAAATACTCGATGTGCGCGCCGTCGGCGTCGCGGGTGCGCTCGCCGATCCAGGGCAGGTGCGTGGTGAGGTTGTAGAAGCCGGTCTTGCGCGGCACCTGCCTGGTCTGGGCTGACTCGTAGAGCAGGTTGAGGCCCTCGTGGCTCGTGAAGAAGTCGACCCGGGTCAGGTCGTCGACGGCCTTCTCGCCGAGGTTCTCCATGAACTTCAGTGCGCCCGCCAGCTCGCGGCTCATGGCCTGGTACTGCTCGCGCAGCGGCGGGTCGAGCTTCGCCGAGCCCATGAACGACAGGTCCCAGTATTCGGGGTGGTGCAGGTCGGCGAAGCCGCCGTCGATCAGCGCTCGGATGAAGTTGATGGTCATCGCGGCGTGCTGGTAGCCCCGGACCATGAGGTGCGGGTCGGGTGTGCGGGCCTCGGCGGTGAACTCGTCGCGGTTGACGAGGTCGCCGAAGTAGCTGGGCAGTTCGGTGGGCGAGCCGTCGATGTCGCGGGTCTCGGTTTTGGACGACCTGGGCTTGGCGTACTGCCCGGCGAATCGCCCGACGCGGACGACGGGCCGGCCCAGCCCGTGAACGAGCACGAGCGACATCTGCAGCAGGATCTTGAGCCGGTTCGTGATCGGCTCGGGTCGGCAGTCGTCGAGCTTCTCGGCGCAGTCGCCGCCCTGGAGCAGGAATCGCTCGCCCCGCTGAGCTTCGGCGACCTGATCGCGGAGCGCGTCGATCTCCCAGCTCGTGACGAGCGGTGGCAGGCTCGCGAGCTTGCTCACGGCCCGTTCGACCGCGCTCCGGTCGGTGTAGAGCACCTGCTGCGGGTCGAGCCTGGTCTTCCAGCTCGTGGGCGTCCAGTCGTTGTCGGTGCGTTGTGTCGTCACGTGGTGGCTCTCTCGTGGGCGGCGTGCGGGGTGCATTGTTGCGGGGCGTGCGGATGCCGGAGCGCAATGCCCGCGCGAAAGTCGGCTGTCGGCGGGGCAAAGTGGGGCCGATGTCCGAAAAAAGCCAAGCCGCGGCGGCATCGTGTCGATCAACGCCCGGAATGCGGGTCCGGTCGCGGTGTGCGGCCGCCGCGATCGGTCAATCCGGCCCGGGCTGAGCACAAGACTCCCGGGCGCGACGCCGGGGCATGTGTGCCCCGACCACAAGGAGCATCTCATGCCCTCGAGTTCACGACGGAGCACCGCCTCCCGCACCACCCGCGGCTCGGCGACCAAGCGTTCGACCCGCCGCGTCAGCGGTCGCAAGCCCGCCGCCAAGCGCACCACGGCGAAGCCGGCCGCGAAGAAGACGACCAAACCCGCAGCCAAACGCACGACCGCCAAGAAACCCACAGCCAAGAAGCCCGCCGCCAAGCCCACGGCAAGGAAGACTGCCAAGCCCGCAGCCAAGCGCACCGCAACCAAGCGTGCAACGACCAAGCGCACGACGACCAAGCGCACGACGACCAAGCCCACGACAACCAAGCGGACGACGACCCGCTCGGCAGCCAAGAAGCCGACGACGACCGCACGCAAGGCGTCGACCGCCGGCCGCAAGCCCGCGGCGAAGCGGACCGCTGCAAAGGCCAAGACCACGACGACGACCAAGACCAAATCTACGAAGACCAAAGCGACCAAGACAACGACTGCGAAGACCAAGGCCACCAAGACCACAGCTACAAAGCGCAAGGCAACGACCGCCAAGCGGACGACGACCCGTTCGGCAGCCAAGAAGCCGACGACGACTGCGCGGAAGGCCTCCACCGCCGGCCGGAAGCCCGCCGCGAAGAAGACCGCGGCCCGCACCGCGGCAAAGCGGACCACGGCGAAGGGCAAGGCCAAGGCCACGCAGACCAAGGCAGCCAAGCGTCCGACCGCAAAGCGGTCAGCCCCCAAGACCACGGCACGCAAGACGGTGCGGAAGAGCACCCGCGGCGTCGCTGGCAAGATCGGCAGCCGTTCGACGGCGAAGCCGGCCGCCCGCAAGACGCGCCGCGCGGCCTGACCAGGGATCTCTCTCTCCAGGGCAACGCCGCGGCGTCGGTGGGCCGCGGCGTTGTCGTGCGCCGACCCCTCGAGCGATGCTCGATCTCGTCGTCAGCCCTTCTGCGTCGCGTCGCGGTACAGATCGTCGTACATCGCCTGCACGGCCGAGGGCTCAAGGTAGCTCAGCACCCACCCGCGGCCCTTTCGGCCCATCTCTCTCCGGCGATCTTCATCGACGAGCAATCCCGCGATCGCCTCGGCGAAGGCCTCGTGCGACTGTTCGACGATGAGCGTCGAGCCCGACGCTTCGAGCTCGGGCCAGATGTCGACGCCCCGCGTGGTGATCGCGGGCGTCTCGCAGGCGAGGGCTTCGGGCAGCACGAAGCCGAAATTCTCCTGGCTCGTCGGCAGGGCGAACACGTCGGCCGCGCGGTACAGGCTGACCTTGGTGTCACCCTTGACCATGCCGAGCAGCCGGACCCGGTCATCGAGCCCGAGCGATGCGATCTGCGCACGGATCCCTGCTTCGTAGGCGCTGTCGCCGGTTCCCGCGATGAGCGTCTGGCACTCGACGCCCGCATCGCGCAGATGCGCGGCCGCTTTCACCAGCACGTGCACGCCTTTCTTGATGTGCATGCGGCTGAGAAACAGCACCGTGGGCAGGTCGGGGTCGATGCCGAAGGCTTCTCTCGCGAGCTCAGGCCCGACCGGTTCGCGGTACGGCGACAGATCGAAGACGAGCGGGGCGACGCGCCCCGTGCCCCCGGGGTACCACACGCGGCTCTGCGTCAGCTCTGCGCCCGCGGTGCAGTGGACAAACGCGGCGCGCTCGAGCATCGATCGGCCGCCGAGCCGCAGATAGACGCGCTTCTTCAGCGACGACTGAGACATCGACCAGTCGTCGAGCATGCCGTGGATGGAAACGGCGTACGGCGTGCGCAGCGCGAGGCAACGCTTCGCGATCACGCGGTTGATCGGCTCCCAGGGCGTGTGCAGATGGACCGCGTCGGCCGAGCGTATCTCGGCGTCGAGCGTGACCCGAGACGCCTGCGCGAGCGTGCCGAGCCGGCCCGGCTCTTCGATCGGAACGATCCTGGGGTTGCTGTCATGAGCCGCCCACGCGGCGGGGGCATCGGCGGCGTCCCATGTCGCGACGGCCACCCGGTGCCCGGCATCGGCGGCCCCGGTCGCCAGGTCGAGCACGGCGCGCACCACGCCCCCGTCTTCGAGCCGGATGCGAGAGATGACGTGGAGGATCTGCACGCGAGGCTACCAGGTGTATCCGAGGGCTTCGAGCTTGGGCCGCATCACCGGCTCGACGCGGCTCAGTGTTTCCGATGAAAGGTCGGCCCGCCATCGCTCCATCCGTGTCGGATCGGCGGACCGCACCACGTGCGCGACGAACGCGTCGGCATCGGTGAGCCCGGCGAAGGTCGCGATCTGGGAAGCGGTCTCGTCGGGCTTGTGCATAAGATCCTCGTACCGGAACACCATCACGCGGCCCGGCCCGAGATGCTCGGCATCGTCGAGCGCGCGCGAGATGCCCCCGACCCATTGGCGCGCCATCATCTCATCAGGGTGCATGCCGATCCAGTCCCGCCAGCCGGGGGGGCGGGGGCCCCAGTACCGGAGCGGGCGGCGCGTGAGCTTGCGCAGCACGGCGCTCGAGAGCCTTCCGGCTTCGGCGGGCCAGTCCGCGGGGTGCGTCTCGAGCGCGCGTTGCACGATGCGATTCGTGGGCATGCCCTTGGTCATGATCTCGCCCGTGGAGCGGAGCACGCTCCGGCCGTCGCGAAGAATGAGCAGGAGCTTCGCCTCGGGGAACACCGCGTCGATAAACGGCAGACGCAGGCAGTTGCTCGGAGTCTTCTCCGTGAGCCTCGGTCGTCCGAGCTTGACCGTGTAGTCGAAGAAAGCCCGCCGGATCTGTCGTCGGACGCCGACCCGAGCGTGTTCGGCGGCCAGGCGATCGTCGGGGGCATAGGCATTGCCCCGCACCCAGACATGGCGAGGCTCGATCCAGTACGCGGCGTCGGGCTGCCTGCCGAGCGCATCACCGAGGTATGTCGTGCCCGATCGCTGCGTCCCGATCAGGATCACCGGCGGGTGAGCAGCGAAGTGATCGTCGACCTTCACATCATCGGCCTTCACGACGATGCCTTCGCTTCAGAACCCAAGCCGGCTTTCGATTCCCTGCCGGCTGCTGAGTCGCTTTCTGCTGAGGATGGATCTGCTGCGTCTACGGCGTTTCCTTCGATGTCGAACCGCTGCCTGGGCCGGATGGCCTTTGACGGGTTGCCGCCGTGGATCGTCCATGGCTCGAGGTCTTTGAAGGCGCAGCCGCGCGCACCGAGGATCGCGCCCTCGCCCACGGTCACTCCGGGCCCAACGAACGCGTCGGCCGCGATCCAGGCCTGCGCCTCGATCACGATCGGCGGCCTGAGCAGCGGGAACGTCGGCTGGTTGAAGTCGTGGGTGCCGGCGCAGATGTGGGCGTACTGGCTGATCGTCGCGTGCGTGCCCACGGTGACGGGCCCGAGGCAGTAGAGGATCGCTTCGTCGCCCACGCCGGCGTATTCGTGCAGGGTGAGGTTCCAGGGGATCTCGATGTGCACCGATCGGCGGAGCCGCGCGGTCGGGTGCACCCTCGCTCCGAAGATCCGCAGCAGCTGGTTGCGCCAGCCGTACCAGTTGTGGAACGACCACCGGAAGAGCGTCTTCTCGACCGCGGCCCAGAGCACGCGGCCGATGTTCTGCTTCGTGGTCCAGGGGCTCTTGGTCTTGACGGCGCCCACGTCGTTCTCCTCGGGTGTGTGCCCGGCGCGGGGCACGGGGCTGCTCGCGGGGTTGCCCGAGCTGCGCATCGCGTGGCTCGGGTCGTGTCGGTCGGTCTGCTCGGGCTGCGACGGCGCGTAGCCCGTGACCGGGGGCTTGCTGTACTCGGGCGGCGCGGACCCCACACCGCGATCCGCGAGCAGCAGCTCGGTGATCTTCAGGTCGATCAAGAGCTCGTACGACGAGATGAACAGGCAGAACCGGAAGCCCGTCAGCCCATCGAGGATGCCGAGACGGAAGAGGTACATCCAGAGGAAGCGGAAGAGCCACTTCGCCGGCAGACGCGGGTAGACGTGCTGCTTCACCCACCGGCGGCGCTGCACGGCGTTGCCGAAGAGCTGGGGCTGGAGCGATTGGGGTACGTCGCCCCCGTAGAGCGCTTCGCCTTGGATGATGTCGTGGATCTCGATGGCTTCGAGCGACGAGTAGCGGTTGTGCTTGGCCATGTAGGCCTCGAGCCCGCGGCGGTCGTTGTGCTCCATGTGGCCCTTGAGGTAGCCCTCCCGGCCCATCAGCATCATGTGCTCGTGCACCTCGCGCTCCTCGTACCGGGCCTTGCCCCGCTTGAAGAAACGCAGGTTCCACGACGGGTAGTACCCGCAGTGGCGGATCTGCTTGCCGAGGAACACGAAGTAGCGGTTGACGTAGTAGCCGTCCTCGGCGACCTGCGACTCGTGCTGGGCCGCGATCGTGAGCAGCTCGGCCTTGAGCTCGGGCAGGATGATCTCGTCGGCGTCGACGATAAAGATCCAGTCGCTCTCGAAGGGCAGGTTGTCGAGCGCCCAGTTTTTCTGCCGCGCATAACCGAGCCAGGGCTTCACGACGATGTTGACCTTGCCCGGGTACCGCTCGTTGAACGACTCGGCGATATCGATCGTGCCGTCGTTCGATTCCGAATCGACGATGTGCACCCGGTCGGCCCAGGGCAGCAGGGCCTCAAGCGTGTGCGGCAGGTTGATCTCTTCATTTTTGGTGAGGATCAGGAACTCGATGTTCGAGCCGGCGGTGCCGTCGGGCTTCCCGTGGGTTGCGACGCCGTTGACCGGATCCGTCTGCTGGATGTGTTCTGTCCGGTCGGTCATGCGCTCACCGCCTTCGACGCCGACCGCTCAGAAGCGCCCCGTGCCCGCTCGCGCCTCTTGCGGGCGGAGGCCATCATGCCATAGATCGGTCCGCTTCGCTCGGCGTACGCCCGGAGCCGGTCGCGGTAGGGCCTGACCGCCTCGGCAAGGCCCGTGCCCGTGTCGCGTTCGTAGGCGTCGGCCTTCTCGGCAAAGAGCTCCTGCGCGACGCTGTAGAGCTCGGTATCGAGCGCATTCATCTCGCGCAGGCGTGCGATGGTGCCGGGGTCGGTCTCGTCGGCCTTGCGGCGAACCTTGGTGACGTTGCTCCGCTTGTACATGATGGGGGACCAGCCGAGTTCGTTGGCGAGCACCAGCAGGCCCTCGTCGAAGCGGTCTTGCACGATGAAGTGATCGATCTTCGTGCGGAGCCTCTCGATCGCGAGATCGAGCATCGCCCGGTCGCACTCGTTCGCGGGTCGGCTATCGATCACGCCATGAGTGGCGGCGAGGTATCGCACCTGCGCGTTGTCGATGTGCCAGACCCGGCCGATCGGCCGGTCCCTGCTGATAAACGCGTCGAGCGTCTCTTCGGCGTCGCGTTCGCCGGTCTCGCCCGTGTAGTGGTACACGCTGAGCGCCCGGTCGACCGGCTCGCGCAGCACGGTGAAGTAGCTCGCGGGCGAGGGCAGCTTCTCGTGCATGCCGAAGCCGGCGTGGGCCTCGAAGAAGCGCACGCGGGAGGCGGCCGTGGGGCTCGCGTTGATGATCTCGAGCCGGCGCTCCCAGCCCGGCACGTCGTACTTGCCGAGCACGTCGGATCGCCGGAGCCAGCTGATCGGGTTCCGCCCGAGCAGGCGGAGCTTGATGGCGCGGCTGAGCGATGTGCCCGCGTTCTTCGGGATATGCAGATGGATCAGGACCGGGTGCCTCATCCGGTCGCTCCGGCCGGGCTCTCGGCCGCGCTCTTGGTCACGCTCTCGATCACCCGGTCGAACTGCGGCATGGTCGCGCGGTCGTTGTACGCCTCGTCGAAGGCGCGCCGCGCCGCGGTCCGCATCGCCTCGTGCCGGGCCGTGTCCCCCGCGAGGCCGCGGATCGACGTCGCGAGCGTCTCGGCGTCGCCGATCGCGAAGCGCCGGCCGCAGCCGAAGGTGCCGATCGCGTCGTCGACGTTGCTGGTTTCGGGGCCGACGTACAGGATCGGCAGCCGCATCGCCAGGTTCGAGTGCAGCTTGCTCGGGCTCATCACGCCCAGCATGTTGTCGCGGAGGGTGATGAGCGAGCACGAGGCGGCCGCCATGACCGAGGGTGTCTCGGTCTTAGGCACGTAGCTGTGGACGATGACGTTGGTCAGGCCCCGCTTCTGGGCCTCCGCGGCGACGGGGTCTTTGCGTGCGCCTCCGCCGATGAAGAGGAACACGACGCGGTCATCGTCCCTGAGCTTCTCCGCCGCGTCGAGCGCTGTGTCGAAGTCGTGGCCCACGCCCATGTTGCCCAGGTAGAGCACGACAAACTTGCCGGCCAGGCCCAGCCGATCGACGCCCTCCCACTGCGGATGCTCGGCCTCGAGCGGGAAGAAGGAGGCGTCCTCGTAGTTCGGGATGATCGTGGTGGGCAAGGTCTTCTTCTGCGGCGCGTACCGGCCCATGAGCAGATCGATCATGGCGGTATCGAGCCCGATGAGGTGATCGATCCGGCGGAAGAGCGACCGGTTCAAGAACTGGAGGATCTTGCTGACGGTGCCGTCGGTCGGGATCATGTCCGCGCGCTCGGGAGCCTCGGGGTAGCAGTCCATGTTCCACAGCACGAGCTTGCACCTGCGGTGGACCCACGCGTGCACCACGCCCGCCCACGCGATGAACGGCGGCGTGGTGAGACTGATGATCACGTCCTGCCGGCGCAGAAAGAACATGGTTAGAAACGTGCTGAGGTAGAAGAACGCGTAGTCGGTGAGCCGCTTGACGAGGCTGCCCTTGCCGAGCTGGGGTGTCCAGACGCGCTTGACCGTGACCCTGCCGCCCGCGGTTCCCGCGCCGGCTGCCTCGCCCGCGTCTTTGGTGTAGCCGCCCTTGCTGGTGACCACTGTGACGTCGTGCCCAGACCCGGCGAGGTGCTCGGCCAATGACGCAGAAAGGTGCGCCGTCGGCGCGATGTCCGGCACGTAGAACTGGTTGATGATCGTGATGCGCACGCCGGCGTCCTCTTCGATGTGCGAGCTCCGGACTCAGCGCGCGCCGGTCACGCCTTCTGCAGGTTGCTCACGACCTCGATCATCTCGTCGACGATCTTGTCGAGGCTGTACGTCAGATCCCAGCCCGGGTAGTGCTCTTTCAGCTTGCGGAGATCGCTGTAGTAGCAGATGTGGTCGCCGATGCGGTTGGTATCGGAGTAGGTGAGGTCGGGCTTCTTGCCGGTGCGTTCTTCGATCATCGAGACGCACTCGAGCAGCGATGCCGCGTTGCCCTTGCCGCCGCCGAGGTTGTAGACCTCGCCCGGCCGCGGGTTCTGGGCGAACTGCCAGAAGGCGTTGATGACGTCGTGGCAGTGGATCTGGTCGCGGACCTGCTTGCCCTTGTAGCCGAAGATCGTGTAGGGGCCTTCTTCGATCGCGACCTTCACGAGGTAGTTCAGGAACCCGTGCAGCTCGACGCCCGCGTGCTGCGGCCCGGTCAGGCAGCCGCCGCGGAAGATGCCGGTCTTCAGCTCGATGCCATCGTACTTGCCGTACTCCTGCGCGAGGATGTCACCGGCGGCCTTGGACGCGCCGAAGAGCGAGTGCTTGCACTGGTCGATGGACATGGTCTCAGCGATGCCGTGCTCGTACTCGGCGTCCGCGTAGTCCCAGCGGGTGTCTTTCTCGACGAGGTTCAGGTGGTTCGGCGCGTCGCCGTAGACCTTGTTGGTCGAGACGTGGATAAACACGGCCTCTGGGCACCGCCGGCGGGTCGCCTCGAGCAGGTTGAGCGTGCCGGTGGCGTTGACGTCGAAGTCGTCAAACGGGCGGCTCGCGGCCAGGTCATGGCTCGGCTGGGCCGCGGCGTGGATGATCAATTCGGGGTTGAGCTTCTCGAACAAGGCCTCGACGCCCTTGCGGTCGCGGATGTCCTGGTCGTAGCTGGTGAAGCGCTTGCACTGCGCCTCGAGCCGCGCGAGGTTGCCGAGCGTGTCGCCCTTCGGGCCGAAGAAGTCGGCCCGCATGTTGTTGTCGACGCCCGAAACCTCGAAGCCCATGTTGTCGAAGAAGGTGACCGCTTCCGAACCGATCAGGCCGCTGCTGCCCGTGACCAGAACCCGCATATCGAAACTCCTGAAATCGGGCAGCACCGATCGCCGCCGTTCGAACCGTTGATGCGACACCCGGGCCCGTCTGGCCCCGCCGTGGGAAGAGCACCGTCCACCGCCCGCGTGCCCCGAAACGCCCCAGAAAGGCATGTCGGACCGCCGGGCCGGTGAGTGTAGTACCCGCGTGCGGGAAGCTGAGTTCGTCCGCATGAACGCCCGAGAACCCCCGGCCCTGCGTGTCCGGAACGGCAAATCACCACGGATTCGGCCCGGTCGGCGCTTCCCGGCTGGCACCGGCGGCGTTACGCTGTCTCTTGCGGAAGCGGCGTCGTTGTGGGACCGCCGCGAAGAGTTAGTGGGACACCCTTGGAGAGAAGATCATGACGCACCAGTGCGCGTGCAGCGCGGCCGTGGCCGTGGCGATGCTTGCATCAACCGCCGCCGGGCAGTTCGCCTATGACGAGCTTGTCGACGGCGACATCACCGGCGATCGTTTCAACCCGCTGCAGCTGAACGCCGCCGACGGCGTGAACACGCTCAGCGGCACCGTCGTTGACGGAGACATCGACTACTTCCGGTTCACCGTCCCCGAGGGCTCCGAACTCGTGGCGGTCAACCTCGCCGACTACGACTCGCCCGACTTCGCCGCCTTCCTCGGCGTGCAAGAGGGATCGACCTTTACCGTCGCCCCCGATGTCGGCCTGCCCACCGAGCTGCTGGGTTACGTGCTCTACGGCCCGTTCGATGTCGGCAACGACCTGCTCCCCTCGATCGGCACCGGCGCGGGAGCCATCGGCTTCTCCGGCTTCCTCCCGGCCGGCGAGTACACCTTCTGGAACCAGCAGACAGGCCCGGACCTGACGGGGTTCAGCCTTGAGTTCGTCATCCGCCCGATCCCCGCGCCGGCGACCGCGGCGCTGCTCGGCGCAGGAGGCATGCTCGCGACACGCCGCCGCCGCTGATCGAGCCGCGGCTCGGAAGCGGTTTCGAATCACGCCAGAACAACGACGGCCCGCTCGACGATCGACGATCGGGAGCGGGCCGTCTTTGTGTCATTTCCAACGCTGAACACAAATGAAAAGAGGCCCATTCGCAGACGATGCGAACAGGCCCCGTGGCTCGATCTTGGTTGTGCCGTCGGTTCGGGTTAGGCCGCTGCAGCGTCCTGCACGCCGGCGTTGCCCGAGTACGACCGCTCGGTCTTGAACGTCGAAACCAGGGCTCGGAGCGCCTCGGCCCGCTCGGACAGGCTCGCCGCGGCTCGGGCGGCTTCCTGCGCGCCGCTGGTCGAGTCTTCGATGAGCCCCCTGATCTGCTCGATCGAGTCCGACACGTCGGTCGTGGCCGCGGACTGCTGGCTGACCGACGCGGTGATCTCCGTGACCATCTGCTGGACCTGCGCCGAGCTGCCGACGATCGACTCGAGCGACTCGCCTGCCTGGTTGGTCAGGCTCACGCCCTCGCCCACGCGCTCGGAGCTGGACTCGATCGTCACCACGGCCGCCGACGTGCCCGACTGGATGCTCCGGATCGATTCGGAAACTTCTTCGGTCGCCACGGTGGTGCGCTCGGCGAGCTTGCGGACCTCGTCGGCGACGACGGCGAAGCCCCGGCCGTGCTCGCCGGCGCGGGCTGCCTCGATCGCCGCGTTGAGCGCGAGCAGGTTGGTCTGATCCGCGATGTCGTTGATCACGCTGATGACCTCGCCGATCTGATCGCCGAGCTTGCCGAGGTCGCGGATGGCCGAGGCTGACGACGTCACGTTGTCGGCGATCGTGTTCATCTCGGTTTCGGTGCGGCGGACGATGTCGCCGCCCGCCTGCGCGAGCCGGCCCGATTCGGCCGTCGACTCAGCGGCACGCTCGGAGACGCGGCCGACCTCTTCGACCGACGCGACGAGCTGCTCGCCCGCGGCCGCGACCTGCGCCGCGCGGGTCCGCTGCTCTTCGAGGCGATCGGCGATGTGCTCGGCCGTGCCCGAGATCTGCGTCGCGTTCGACGCGACCTCGCCCGACGCGTCGAGCACACGCACAACCAGGTCCTGGATCCGCTCGACAAACGTGTTGAACGACTGCGACAGCACGCCGATCTCGTCCTTCGACCGCACGACGAGCCGGGCGGTCAGGTCGCCCTCGCCCTCGGAGATGTCACGCAGCGAATTGGTCACCGCGTTGATCGGCCGGACAACCGAACGCACCAGCAGGAACGCGACCGCCACGCCCGCGAGGGTCGCCGCGGCGAGTACGCCGAACATCACCGTCTGCGAGGCAGAGATCGCCTGCCGGCCCGAGGTCGCCCGCGCCGTCGCATTCTGGGCGACCTGCTCGCTGATGCCGATCAGCGTTGCCTCCATCTGCGGCCCGAGCGTGTCGAGCTTGTCGGTCGAGAGCCGGTCGGCGGTTGCCTGCATCTCGTTGATCCGGCCGAAGATCTCGATCGCCGAGGTCACATCGTCGATGCTCTTTCCGAGCCTCGTACTGATCTCGGCGTCGGCGATCATGCCGCGGGCCTGCTCGAACGAATCGACCGTCGCCGCGAGGTTCTCGCCTGCGCTTTCGGCGTCGATCTGCTCGCCGACCGCGAAGTAGTACTTCACGCTGATGACGCCGTTGTAGTACGACCTGATGCCGGTCTGAACGAGCGCGTACGCGTCGCCCTCGATCTGTCCTTCGACCAGCTGCGCGAGCTCGGTCATCTCAGCCCGCACCCGCACGTTCATCGGATGGAGCGTGTTGACGATCATCGACTGGCGGGTCGTCAGATCGCGGCTGACCTCGGCGAACGCCGCGTCGTACTCTTCGAGCAGCGTCGAGATTGTCGAGAGGTCCTCGATCAGCTGCGGATCGCTCGTCTTCGCGTTGCTCGCATCGATCGAACCCCGCGCGGCGGCGACGGAGGCGTCGAACTTCTCGATCTGCTTCGCGTTGACGTTGGTCCTGAAGAGCGCGGCCTGCGTCCTCGCGCCGCCGACGCTCCGCATCAGGTCGCCGGTCTCGGCGAGCATGCTCGACGACTGCTCGAGTTCACCCATCGACGCCGAGGCGTCGTTCATCTGAAACCACGACGTGCCGCCCTGCACGAGCAGGAACGCCAGCATCAAACCAAGGCCCAAGATGAGCCGCTTCGCAATTGTTAAACGCATCGTCAGAGCCCCTTCGCCCGAGTCACCCTCCCCGCGACACGGCCGGAACCACGGCCGATCCGATCGCGGGATCGCGGCGCCGCATCGACGCGGCACCGACGCGAAACATCGGATGCGCGTGACCGCCAATCCATCGGATCGCAAGCTCTTTAGTGCTGCCCGATCGCGCGAACCGACCGATCGATATCCGCGGAATTCGGATCTCAAAAATCGGCGCGAGGTCGAATCCGGAGCGTCTACTCGCGTTGGCTGGCCTCGAACCATGCGATGGTGCGACGCAGGCCCTCGTCGAAACCGACCTCGGGCTCCCATTCCAGCAGCGACCGCGCTCGGCTCGTGTCGAGGCACCGTCGGGGCTGGCCGTCGGGCTTGGTGCGGTCCCACACGATCCGCTGCGCGAGTTCGTCGTCGTCGGCGCAGAACCCGGTCAGCTTCGCGATGCGGTGAACGAGGCTGCGGATCGTGGTTTCGCTGCCCGTGCCGAGATTGATCGCGATCGGCTCGTTCATGACTTCGGCCGCCCGGATGATCCCTTCTGCCGCGTCGTCGACATACAGGAACTCACGGCTCGCGCTGCCGGTACCCCAGACCTCGATCGATTCATCCCCCCGCTTCCGGGCTTCGACGCACTTGCGGATGAGCGCGGGGATCACGTGGCTCGACTGAAGGTCGAAGTTGTCGTTCGGCCCGTACAGGTTCACCGGCAAGAGGTAGGCGGATCGCAGCCCGTACTGCATGCGGTACGCATCGAGCATGACCATGGCGGCTTTCTTGGCGACGCCGTAGGGCGCGTTGGTCACCTCGGGGTACCCGTCCCAGAGCGACTCCTCGCGGAATGGCACGGGCGTGTGATTGGGGTACGCGCAGATGGTCCCCGCCATGACAAACTTGGTCAGATCGTGGGCCCGGGCCTCTTCGATCAGGTGCAGCGCCATCGCCGTGTTGGCATAGAAGTATCGGCCGGGGTTGTCGCGGTTGGCGCCGATGCCGCCGACCTCCGCGGCGAGGTGGAACACGACGTCGGGCGAGTGGTCGTCAAAGAGCGCCCGGCAGGCGGGGGGATCGGTCAGGTCGTAGTCGGCCCGCCGCGGCACGAAGACATCGGTGACGCCTCGCACGCGGAGCGCGTGAACCAGCGACGTGCCGAGGAAACCCGCGCCGCCCGTGACGACGACGCGCTTGCCGGCGAGGTCCATCTCCCCCGCATCGCGCTGCTCGGTGCGGACGTGCGGCGGCGTGAAGTCGTGTCGGATATCGGTCGTCATCGGCGACTGTAGATCGCCAAGGGTTCTGAGCCCGGCCGGTGCGTATCAGTCGCCTCAGCCGCCGCAGCCGGCGTTGAAGCCGATGACCCAGGCGGTAAAGTCGGCCGGGGTGCACGCGCCGTCGCCGTTCTGATCGCACGCTGGCGAGCGATCGTTGAAAGCAAGGATCCATGCGGTGAAGTCGGCGGGTGAGAGCAGGCCGTCGCCGTTCACATCGGCCGGGCAGATTACGATCTGCCCGAGGTCGTAGACGAGAACCCGTTGCGGCCCGAAGAGCCAGTTTTCACCGACGGTCATAAACGCGAGATCCCCGTCGACCTCGATGTCGACGATGCGGTCGAACCCGTCCGTGGAGCGGAGCTCGGCAAGCCGCCTGCCGGTATCAGTGTCGTAGACAAACGCGCGGTCGGGATCCGATCCAGAAAACGACCTGTTCAGCGTCACCATCGCGAAGCGGTCGTCGATTGCCAGGTCCTTGCCGAAGCTCTGATCACAGAAGTTCGTGCCCGGACCCCACTCGTCGACGATCAGATGTGAGGATAGGTCGATCAGAAACACGGACGTCGGTGGGCTGCACCCCGAATCAGGATCGACGCCGATCGACGCCAGCGCAAGGTCTCCTGAGACAACGAATGCACTGTTGAATCCGATCGCGTTTCGACCAAAGCTAAAGGTTGTCTCAATGCCGATCGTTCCGGTGCTGTTGACGCTCTCGAGGTTGCCGCTCGAAAGTCCTCCGTACGTCGACGCGAGGATCGTTCCGTCGTAAACCGCGAGTTCGTTCGCGAATGGCGATCCGAAATTGATCTTCTCGATCGCGTTGCGGGGCCCCACGACTCGGCCTGTCTGAATACCAGTGGTGATGTCGATGAAGTTGAGCGAGCCGACACCACCGCTCCCGCCGCGTACTGCGGCGATGACCGCTTCGTCCCCGTTCAGCACGACCTGCACGCCAAACTCAGCTTCGCTCTGGGGCGCCGGGAGCTGCTGCTCGTAGACGGCAAGCTGCTGTCCGGTCGCGGCATCGAAGAGGTAGACGGCGCCGCTATCGACCCGCGAGCCGTCGAACCGCGGGCGGCCGACAAGCAGCCTGTCTCCCTCGAGATCGAAGTCTCTGCCGAAGAGCCCATCGTTCTGTCCGCCGATGGGGTCGGGTGTCAGCGTATGAAGCACCGATCGTGTCGCGCCGTCGAACACGATGACCCTGCCGCTCCCGCCGGTCTGGTCCGCGTCGCTCGAAGCGACAGCGAGCCGTCCCGCGCTGGCGTCGAGCTTTGCTCCGAATGACGTCGCAATGTCCCCGGCGGCGGGCAGGATTACATCGATTTCGGTGAGCACGGTCTGGGCGTGCGCAGCCGTGCTGCCGGCAAGGACCGCGATTGCCACCGCTGCCTTGAATCGCCGCGGATCGAAAATAAACGTGTCCATCGAAGCGCCTCCATGAGGTTGAGATCCAGCTGTTCAATCGTAGCTCGAAACGGACCGAAATCTTACCAAACAATATATTCAAAGATCGAAATATCGCTGATCTCAGGCCCGCCGTTTACTTGACGCGTCATCGCACGGCCAGCCTGATGGGTCTGTGTAGAATCCACGACGGTCCTCACGATGGGCTGATTCAAGACTGCAATGTGAGATATTCTTAATGCCGACCACCAAACGAGCGCTCATCACCGGCATCACTGGGCAGGACGGCAGTTATCTCGCCGAGCTGCTGCTCCGCAAGGGCTACGAGGTGCACGGCATCATCCGCCGCGCGTCGAGCTTCAACACCGACCGGATCGACCACATCTACCTCGACCCGCACGTCGGCAACGCCAACCTCAGGCTGCACTACGGCGATCTCTGCGACGCCAACGTGCTCATGAAGGTCATGGACCAGGCCCGCCCGCACGAGGTCTACAACCTCGGCGCGCAGTCGCACGTGCGGGTGTCGTTCGACATGCCGATCTACACGGCCGAGACGGTAAGCATGGGCGCGCTGAAGCTACTCGAGGCGGTGCGGGAGTTCCGCGATACGTCGGGCCAGGAGGTCCGCTACTACCAGGCATCGAGCTCGGAGCAGTTCGGCAAGGTCATCGAGACGCCGCAGAAGGAGACGACGCCCTTCTACCCGCGCAGCCCCTACGCCTGCGCGAAGGTGATGGCCCACTGGACGACCGTGAACTACCGCGAGAGCTACGGGCTTCATGCCTCGTGCGGGGTCCTGTTTAACCACGAGAGCCCGCGGCGGGGTGAGACGTTTGTCACCCGCAAAATCACGCGGGCTGTGGGGCGGATCAAGATGGGCCTGCAGGACAAGGTCTTCTTGGGCAACCTCGACGCCCGCCGAGACTGGGGGTTCGCAGGCGATTACGTCGAGGCGATGTGGCTCATGCTGCAGCAGGAGACGCCCGATGACTTCGTCATCGCGACGGGGCGGTCGATCAGCGTCCGGGAATTCGCGGACATGGCGTTCCGCCACGCGGGGCTGAACTTCGAGGACCACGTGGCGTACGACGAGCGGTACCTGCGGCCGGCGGAGGTGGACCTGCTGCTGGGCGATGCGTCGAAGGCACAGAAGAAGCTGGGCTGGACGCCCGAGACGAGCGTCGAGGAGCTGGCGGCGATGATGGTGGACCACGATCTGGAACTGGCCTCGCAGGAGAAGACCCTGCGTGACGCGGGCCACACGCTGCCCAACTTCGTGGGGTATGACCAGTGAGCCGCTGGCCCACGCTTGGGCCCTGCGGTCTGGTTCTGTCGGATTCTTTGGGCACTGCGGCAATCTGTCGCCGCCTGAACCGTCCCGGATGACGCTCGACTCGTCGAGCGAGACGACGGTGTCCGGTCCGCGGCTCGGAGCGTCGCCGGTGCCGTCCGCGCAGGGTGGCACGCCCGGTTCGCTCGCGCAGCAGACGACGTCTGGCTTTGCCTGGCTCCTGCTGCAGGCCCTGGGCTCACGGGTCGTGCTGATCGGGTCGCAGCTGGGGCTCGCGGCGCTTGTCAGTGAAGCCGCGTTCGGCGTTATGGCTATGGCTGCGACCGCCATGGCTGTCACGCAATTGCTGCAACAGTTTGGCCTCAGATCGGTACTGGTTCAGCGGTCGTCCAAAATCCGGCTGTGGGTTGCCGATGCCCAGCATTTCGCGATCGCGGTCGGCGGCATCGCGGCGATCGTGCTCGCGGCTCTGGCCCCCGCCTTCGCTGCGCTCTACGACGAGCCGGCCGTCACCCCGCTGCTGCTCACGCTTGCGCCGACGGCGTTGCTGCGGGCATGGGCGAATGTTGCTGCGGCCGTTCTGCATGTTCGAATGCGATTCCGCGACGTCGCGATGGTCAGCTTCGGAGAGAGCGCCTCGATCGCGGTGGTGGGGTTGACGCTCGCGTGGCTGGGCGCAGAAGAATTCGCGCTGGCTGTCCCGGTCACGCTCGGCGCGATGCTCCGTTGTGTCCTGCTCTATCGGCTCGCCGGTATGAGTCTGACGCTGCGCATCCGGCCGCGCAGGTGGCGCATGCTCATCTCGAGCGGCGGCAAGCTCTTTGTGAGCCGTATTTTCGTTATGGTCCTTCAGCAGGCCGACTACGCGCTGCTCGCGATCTTCCATCCCGCAGCCGTGGTCGGCGTGTACTACTACGCGTTCCTGATCTCCATGCAGACCGTCCGGCTGCTGACCGTGAATATCGGTGGAGTGCTTCTGCCCGCATTGAGCTCGATGAGCGGCGATCCGGAGCGAGCGCTGCGTGGCTTCCTCCGATCGCTGAGGCTTCTTGCGCTTCTGACGGTCCCCGCCGGGCTCGCGCAGGCAGCGCTCGTCGAAATTGTTTTCGACACCCTCTTCCCCGGGCGATGGGAGAACCTGGGCCCGATCGCGCAGGTCCTGTCACTCGGCATGATCGTATTCGCGGTGACGATGATCTCTGGCACGCTGCTGGAGTCGCAGCGTCGGTACATGACCGAGCTCGTGCTGGCCGCGATCCAGGCGGTGTTCTTCGTGTGTCTTGTCTTGTTTGCCGCGTACAAAGGCGCGGCTCTCGAAGTCGCCATCGCGGTCGCGGTCTACCACTCTGTTGTCGGCCCGGTGCGGCTCTACGTCGCGATACGCCCGAGCGGGGGGCGCTGGCGCGATATCGCCGGCGTCCTCGCGCCGACACTGCTGTCAGGCGTCGGCGGGGGGTTGAGCGGCCTTGCCGCGGGCAGGGCGGTGTCGGGCGGTTGGCCCCTCAGCGAGTGGGGTGGCTCCCTGGTCGCGGTCGCGGTCGGCCTCACGGTGTACGCTGGTCTCGTGCTAATCACCTGCCCGAGCGGTGTGAAGGAGCTCATCGCCCACGGGAGCGCGATGGCGAGCCGCGTGCTGGGCCGATTCGGCAGAGGCGGGCCCAGTCAATGACCACCGATCTGCGCCGGCTCCGAACCCTCGCCGTGGTCACGACGACGTGTTACCCGGACCCGAGAGTCCGGGCGGTGCGGTGGTCACAGCTCGCTCGCGCTTTGCCATCGTTCGGCTGGAGGGTGGTGCTGTTGTCTCGGTACTACGGGTCCGCCGCCACCCGGGACGAGATCGACCGCGACGTGCATCCGTCCGCGGAGATCCATTACATCGATCGGCCTGCTGAACGCCAACCCGCGCCCGGCAGGCGGATCGGTCCACCCGCAAAGAACTCGAGGCGACGCCGGCTCCTTGGCAAGGCTGCGGCGTTGTTGTATCCGCCCGATGCCTCGGCCCGTTCGTGGCTGCGCATGCGGCCCCGTATTCTTGAGGCGCTGAAAGAAGTCAGGCCCGACGCCGTTGTTGCCGGGTTCCCAACCGGCGGCAATATCGCGCTCGTGCCGTGGCTCTCGGAACATCAGAGCGCGCCGGTCGTGGCCGATTTCGAGGATCCCTTTACGATTGACGCCCGCTTCCGGCCGAGAGGCCTCTCACGGCTGCGCGCTGGCGCATATGCCGCGCTCGAGCGGGAGGTGCATCAACGGGCCAGCCTCATACTGCACGCCATCCCGATTCATCACCGCTGGGCGAGGCTGGCATATCCGTTTGCGAGGGATCGCTGTCGGGAGCTCATGATGAGCGTGCCCGAGACCATGGTGGACTCGACGGTCGTTCCCGATCCGGATCCGGAGGGCCTCCCATCGGTGCGCGTCGTGGGCGCGATGGATGGATCGGACATGCTTCTTCTTGCCAGGGCCGTCGCCCAGATCATTGAGAGCGGCGAACGCATGAGGCTCGACCTGGTCGGGACCGCGCCGGAGACGGCCTCCCAAATCCGGCAGCTGCTCGGAGACCACGCGAGGATCCACGGTCGGGTCGCGCACGGCCGGGCGCTCAGCTTCATCGCTGGCGCGTCGGTGCTGGTCAACATGCTTAGCTCGACGCGGAGGCTCTCGCTCGGGCTCTCGAGCAAGCTCTTCGAGTGTGTCGCATCCGGGAACCCCGTGGTTGAGGTCAACCCCACCCGTTCGGATCGGCTCTTCGTGCGCACGCTGCCCGGAGTGACCACGCTGGTTGATCCGACTGAGGCGGAACTCGCGTCGGTGGTCCGATCAGCGCTTGCGTCGCGGAGTGAGCAGCAGTCGGCAATCATGCGCGATGCGATCCGTCACGAAACCTGGTCGGAGCGGGCAGCGCAGCTCGCTGGATGGCTCGACGACACGGTTGAAGGAAGCAGAGTCCGACCATGAGCCAGCACGCCGACACTCTTCGAGCCAGGCTCGCCGATCGGTCGGCCGTCATCGGCGTGGTCGGGCTGGGCTATGTTGGCCTGCCGCTGGTCGGCGCGATGGTCGACGCCGGCTTCCGCGTGATCGGCTTCGATGTCGACCGTGCCAAGATCGATGCGATCGACGCCGGGCGTGACTACATCTCGCACCTCGTGCCAGAGAGCGGCGGGGAGTTCGTCGGCCCGCTCGTCCGCACCGGACGATTCGATGCAACGACCGAGTTCGCACGGCTCGGCGAGCCCGACGCGGTCCTGATCTGCGTGCCCACGCCGCTCGGACCGCACAACGATCCCGACCTGAGCTACGTCGAGCAGACGACCGACGACATCGCGAGATCGCTCAGGCCGGGCCAACTCGTCGTCCTCGAATCGACGACATACCCCACGACCACCCGCGGCGTCATGAAGCCCAGGCTCGATGCGACCGGGCTCCGCTGCGGCGATGACTACTTCCTCGCGTACTCGCCCGAACGCGAGGACCCGGGGCGGAAGGACCGATCGACGGCGGCGATCCCCAAGGTGGTGGGGGGCGTCGATGACGTCAGCGGCGGGCTTGCGCGGGACTTGTACTCGTCGGCCGTGCGCGAGGTCGTGCTCGTCGACTCGGCCGAGATCGCCGAGGCCTCAAAGCTGCTCGAGAACATCTACCGCGCGGTCAATATCGCGCTGGTGAACGAGATGAAGGTCGTGCTCGACGCGATGGGCATCGATATCTGGAAGGTGATCGAGGCGTCGGAGACCAAGCCCTTTGGGTTCCAGGCCTTCTACCCGGGCCCCGGTCTGGGTGGTCACTGCATCCCGATCGATCCGTACTACCTGACGTGGAAGGCGCGGGGCGTGGGTCTGAACACGCGGTTCATCGAGCTCGCGGGCGAGGTCAACCGGTCGATGCCAGGGCACGTGATCGCCCGCCTGACCCACGCTCTCAACGACCGGGGCAAGCCCGTCCGCGGCTCGCGGGTGCTCGTGCTCGGGCTGGCGTACAAGCCCAACGTCGATGACACGCGCGAGAGCCCTTCGTACGAGCTCATCTCGCGGCTCATCGGGCTCGGAGCCGATGTCTCGTACAACGACCCGCACATCCCGAAGATGCCCCAGAAGCGGGATTATGACCTGTCGATGTCGAGCGTGGAGCTGACGCCCGAGGCGCTGCGTTCGTGCGACGCGGTCCTGATCTCGACCGACCACGATGCGTACGACTGGGCGATGATCGCGAAACATGCGCCGCTGATCGTGGATACCCGGGGCGCATGCCGACATCTGGAAGGCCCGGACGGCCACATCGTCCGGGCGTAGGTCCGCGAGAAGAGCAGGAGACCCGGTCGGTGCAGTGGCAGGCGTGGGCGACGATCCTGGTGGTGGTGCTGATGGTGCTCGGCGTCGCGCGCGGCCGTGCGGGCACGGACATCGTCGTGGTCGCGTCGGTGGTGCTGCTTGTGCTCCTCGGGATCCTGACTCCGAACGAGGCCCTCGCCGGCATGGCGAACCCGGGGATGATCACGGTCGCGGTGCTCTACGTCGTCGTGGCCGGGCTGAACGAGACCGGCGCGGTGCGATGGGTCGGATCGCTGCTGCTGGGCCAACCCGCGAGCGAGACCCGTGCGCTCGCGAGGCTCATGCTCCCGGTCACCGCGATCAGCGGGCTGGTCAACAACACGCCGATCGTCGCGATGATGATCCCGGCGATCCGCGACTGGACGCGGCAGCACGGCCTGAGCGCATCGACCTTTATGATCCCGCTGAGTTATGCCGCGATCCTCGGCGGAACGTGCACGCTCATCGGCACCAGCACGAACCTGGTCGTGCACGGCGAGTGGACCGCGACCGGCCGCGAGCCGCTGCCGCTGTTTTCGATCGCGGCGATCGGCCTGCCGGTCGCGGCGTGCGGCGTGATCTACATGCTCACGATCGGCAAGCGGCTGCTGCCGAGGCGTGCCCCGGTGCTCGCGCCTTCGGGCGATGCGAAGTCGTACACCGTCGAGATGCTCGTCGCTGCGGGCGGGCCGCTGCCCGGCAAGTCGATCGAGCAGGCCGGCCTGCGCAGGCTGCCGGGCCTGTACCTCGCCGAGGTCGAGCGTAGCGGCGCGATCCTTGCGGCGGTCGGGCCCGATGAGGTCTTGCAATCCGACGACCGGCTCGTGTTCGTGGGCGACGTGTCGTCGGTCGTTGATCTGCAGAAGATCCGGGGGCTCGAGCCCGCGACGGATCAGGTCGTCAAGCTCAGCGAGCCGCGTCCGAACCGCGTGCTGATCGAAGCGGTCGTGAGCAACACGCACCCCCTGATCGGCCGGTCGATCCGCGAGGGCCGCTTCCGCTCGAGGTACAACGCTGTGGTCATTGCTGTCGCCCGCAACGGCGAGCAGATCCGCAGGAAGATCGGCGACATCGTGGTGCGATCGGGCGACGTGCTGCTGCTCGAGGCCCCGCGGCAGTTCATCACCGAGCACCGCAACGCGAAGGACTACTACCTCGTCAGCGAAGTCAGCGAGTCGGCCGCGCCGAGGCACAACCGCGCGGTCATCTCTATCGCGATCCTGCTCGGCATGGTGCTGATCGCGACGATCCAGCCGACGCTGCCGATCTCGACGATCTCGGGTGCGCCGCTCAAGCTCGGCATGCTGCACGCAGCGGTCATCGCCGCGGGCCTGATGCTCTTGACGCGCTGCTGCTCGGGCTGGCAGGCGCGCAAGAGCGTCGACTGGGTCGTGCTCGTGACGATCGCCGGCTCGCTCGCGCTCGGCAAGGCGATGGATAACTCCGGCGCGGCCGACGCCATCGGCAGCGTCATCACCACCCTGTCGGGCTCCAACCCGTGGATCGCGATCGTGCTCGTGTACGTCGCGACCACCCTGCTGACCGAGCTGGTGACGAACAACGCGGCGGCCGTGCTCATGTTCTTCGTCGCGGAATCGGCGGCCGAAACGCTCGGGGTCAGCTTCACGCCCTTCGTCTTCACGATCATGATGGCAGCGAGCGCGAGCTTCAGCTCGCCGCTGGGCTACCAGACCAATCTCATGGTCATGGGCCCGGGCGGCTACCGCTTTACCGATTACGTCCGCGTCGGTCTGCCGCTGAACGCGCTCTCGTGCACGCTGACGTCGATCATCGCGCCGCTCGCATTCGGCTTCGGGGCTTCTGGCGCGTCCTGATACGCGGCAGCACGCGGTGCTCGCTTCAGAGGCAGCCCCGGCCCGATCGGGCGATCCAGGCGGTGTAATCTGCGGGCGTGACCTGCCCGTCGCCGTTCTGGTCGGCCGAGGGGTCGCCGGCCCGGAACCGGTCGACGAACAGCTCGCGGTCAAAGACGTCGATGACGCCGTTGGCATCGAAGTCGGCGATGCAGTCGTCGAGCGTCAGGTGCCAGGCGCCGGCGGTCATCTCGCGTGGCGCGGTCATGCCGCCGGCGAGCACCCAGCCGTCGCCGAGTCGTGCGAGGTTGCGGTGGTCCATCGTCGCGGGCTTGCCGGGGAACGTCAGCGTGCGCCAGCGGCCGGTCTCGGCGTGGTACCCGAGCGTCTGCGTGAGCGGCTCGGAGGGGATGCCGTCGTACCCGATGCCGCTGAGGTTGTAGGGGTTGTCGGTGCCGCCCTCGATCAGGATCCAGCCGTTGGGCGTCGTGCCGAGCGAGCCGGCGGCGCGGTAGGTATTGAGCCCCGGGTGCGGATCGATCTCGGTCCATATGATCTCGGCGATGCTGTCTCCCGTGATCCTGCCAACGTACACGCGCGACGATGCGTTGAAACCGGTGCCGTCGCTTGTTGTGCCGTCGGCGTAGAGCAGCGTTGCGCCCGCGTCGTCTTCGGCGATCCCGCCGACATGTCCAAACAGACCGTCCGCCGGCCCGGGGATCGGCGTGCAGCTTGCCCACGTGTCGGTCCGCGTGTCGTACACCTGCACGGCGGTCGTGTTGTCATTGATCGGCCCGTGCCAGCCCGAGACGAGGTAGATGTATCGGTCGCGGTAGACGCTCGGCACCGTGTCGTCGACCTCGGTCGGCACCGGCGCGAGCTCCGTGTACGAATCCGTCGCGGGGTCGTAGCGGAAGAGGCGTTCTTCGGTAAACTCGCGTCGGCCGGTGGTGTAGCCGCCGATCAGGTAGACCTCGCCGGCAACGGTGACGGCGCTCGCTGCGACCTTCGCCCGGCTCCCCCTGCGCGGCGCGTCGGCGATCCGCTGCCAGCCTCCCAGGGCGCCGGCGGTTTCCGACCAATCGAGCCTGAACGACTCGACGGTCGCGTTCACGCCGTTGCCGGGCGAGCGGATGCCCATAAAGGAATACACCGACCATGTGCCGTCGCCGTGGTCGACGCTGGTCACGGCGTTGTTGGAGACATCGATCGGCAGATCGGGCAGCGGCGACCACACGCCGTCGCGATCGAGCGGCTGCGAGGCGGCGGGCGGGCACGCGCCGAGCGAGAGGCCGAAGCAAACGATGATCCGGGTCGGCGTGGTCATGCCCGGAGTGTACCGGCGTCGGGCGGGATCCCGAACAGGTGACGCCCGCGTTTCCGCGGGCGTCGCCGAGAGACAAGAGGTTGTGATCTGTGTGCGTCGGCCGCTGAGCCTGATCAGCAGCCGGCGTTGTACGCCTGGATCCAGGCGCTGAAGTCGCTGGGGGTGTTCTCGCCGGACTTGTTCACGTCGGCCCCGACGTTGCCTGTGTTGAACAGGTCGATCCAGGCCTGCAGGTCCGCCGGGGTCAGGACGCCATCGGTGTTGCTATCGGCGGGGCACAGCTGCCAGAGGTTGACGATGCGTCCCTCGCCGCCCTCGGGGTACTGCGCCGCCGAGATGGTGCCGATGCTCGCGGCGTACTCGGCCAGCGTCTGCTGGTACGTCACGCCGAGGTTCGTGAAGCTCAGATCGTTGAGCGGGTACTGATCGCCGCCGCGGGCGAGGAAGTCGACGATGGTGATGCTGACGTCCCGCGCGGTCGGTGCGATCGCGCCGTCTTCGACCATCACGGTGCCGTCGTCGAGCACGATGCTCTTCACGCGGCTGCCGGGGTTGTTGACAACCAGCGAGCCGTTGACGAACTCGTAGTCGGGCGTCTCGCCGGCGAGGTTGAACTCGACCGTCATCCCCGCGATCTGCGCGAAGCGGCCCGTGCCCGACCCGACCCGGCCGACCGGGGTGATCCGGCTGTACGCGTTCTCGCAGATCAGCTTGAGCCGCTCGGGGCTGATGGCCTCGAACACCGAGAGGAAGTTGATGAACGGGAGGACGTCGAAGGTGTCGAGCTCGGTGAAATCGCCGGCCGGCAGCACGTTGCCATTGCGGATGCCCCCGCCGTTCGCGAAGGCGATGTCGACGTTGCCGACGCCGAACGACGCCGCACGCTGGTTGGCGGAGAAGATGAACCCGTCGGCGATCAGGTTGCCGAGGTTGGTCTCGACGCCCCGGATGTTGTCGGTGACGCCGTCGAGCCCGACCTCGCTCTGCGCGAGCACGTTCTGGTCGAACGCGGCGACGCCCGCGGCCACGGGGTCCACGACGTTCGTCTGCAGGAACGGGTCCGCCGCGACCGCGTCCGGCGCGATGCCCGAAACCCGGACCGGGTCCGACGCCGGGTTGATCGAGGTGATCTCGCCGCCGGCATCGAAGTTCGCGATCAGGCGACCGACGTACTTGTACTGGCCCGCGGTCGCGACGATCGCCACGTCCCGGCCGATCAGGTCCTGCTCGACGCGGGGGTACGCGCCGGTCGAGGCGTCGCCCGGCACCAGCAGCGCCGCGGGCGAAGCGAGCAGGTCGTCGCCGCCGCCCGCTACGACGATGTCCAGCCCCTCCGTCGCCTGCACGACCGCGATCTCCTCATCGATGCCCTGGAGGTGACTCACGAGCACGATAATGTCGATGCCCAGGCTCTCGAGCACGTCGACGTCGTTCTGCACCGCGGACGCAATCATCCCGCCGACGACCGCGTCCCGAGGCGAGGAGATAAACGGCAGGTTGGGCGTCGTCGCGCCGATGACGCCGACGAAGGTCCCGTTGAGATCGAAGAGCTCGACATCGGTGATCTCGGAGCCGACGAGCGAGAGCAGGCCAGGCTCGTTGGCGAAGTCGAGGTTGGTCGAGACGAAGGTGGCGGGCGAGCCGGCGAGCGTGTTCTCCACGATGAAGTCTTCGAGCACGTCGGGCCCCAAGTCGAACTCATGGTTGCCGATCGCCGAGGCGTCGTAGCCGATCGCGGCGAACGCGAGGGCGTCGTAGAAGACGCCGTTGTTCACACCCACGGTGTACTCGGGGCCGGCGAGGAAGTTGTCGCCCGCGGCGATCGTCAGCACGCCGTCGGTCGTGGCGACGGTGCGGAGCTGGTCGACCAGCGTCTTGAAGCGAGCCACGCCGCCGAAATCGGCGTCTCCCGAGTTGATCAGCTGGCTCTCGCCGTCGCCGTTGTGGAGCAGCGTGAGCGAGAACTGGCCGTTGGCGGCACCGGCGAGGCCGGCGCAGAGTGATAGCGTGAGCGCGTGGCGCATGAAACAGCCTCCAGAGCGTGTCGGGCAAAGATTCCGCTGCGGCCGGCCCGGTCAGGACCTCTCTGAACCGCGGACGATCGAAACATAGCGATCGCCCGGCCCGGCTTCGTGAAGAGCCGATAAACATCTCGTCAAGTGGAAACAAACGGCCTCTGAAGCCGGCGCGAGCCTTGTCGGCCTGATACGTGTTAGGCCGGCGTGATGCCGAGATCTCGGATCGCACCGATGATCAGCCCGTGCACGCGCGGCGGCGCGCAGATCACGCCCTTGTTCTCTTCGAGTCCGCGGCCGTGCGAGAAATCGAGGGCCTTGCCGAAGATGTCGGTGACGGCGCATCCCGCCTCCGCGGCGATCAGCGCACCCGCTGCGTGGTCCCAGATCCGCTCGACGTACCCCGCCCGCGTCGGCAGCCTGAGGTACGCGTCCGCCTGCCCGCGCCCCGTCACGGCGTATTTGCACTGGCTATCAAGCCGAACGGGCTCGCCCACCGGGTGGTCGGTCGTCGCGGCGATGTGCTCGAGGATCCGCCCCTCGTCGCCCATGTTCGTGTGACCCTTCTCGACCGAGCCGCACACGCTGATCGGATCTGTTGGCTCGAGGTCATTTCGGCGGACCGTCGTCTGGTCCGAATCGCCGACGATCTGCCCGGCGCCACTGCCTCTGATCGCGACGTACACCGTGCCCGTCGGATCGGGTGTATCGAGCGGCTCGCCGAAGTCGGCCGGCAGGTTCGGGCAGCCCATCGCACCGACGACCGGCGTGCCGTTCTCGATGTACGCGAGCGCGACCGCGTACTGCTGGCCCCGCAGGAAGCCCTTGGTGCCGTCGATCGGGTCGAGCGTCCAAAACCCGCCGTGGTGCGTGTCGCCCGCGCCGATGTCGATCAGCCGGAGCACCGCGTCGCTATCGACATCGTCGAACGCTTCGCGGACCGCAGCAGTCACTGCCTCGAGGTGTGCCCCGTGCTCCGGATCCCGGAGAAACTTCGAGTCCTCTTCGCCCACGAGCACCACGTCGCTAAGCCGCTCGGACAGGACGCGAGCGACCACCGCCTGGCTCGCGAAGTCCGCGACCGTCACCGGGCTCTTGTCGTCCTTGGTGATCGCGCGGACGTCGTCGAGCGCCGCCTGCACCTGCCGGCACACGCCCGAGGCGATGGTGACGGCTTCTTGGGCTGCAGTGAGCTGCTTCGCGTAGTCGGCCATCGCGTTTCCTTCCGATCGAGCCCGAACGGTGAGCCAGAACGCTCAGCCAGAACGGTCGAAGCCGTCGGCGATCGCCGTCGCTGTTACCCGACGATGCCCTTGGCCTTCAGCAGCTCGACACACTCTGCCACGCACTCGTCCACGCTCTTCTCGGCGCACTTGAGCACGAGCTCCGCGTTCTTGGGCGCCTCGTAGGGATCGTCGATGCCGGTGAATCCCTTGATCTCACCCGCGCGGGCCTTCTTGTACAGGCCCTTGGGGTCGCGCTTCTCGCACTCTTCGAGTGGCGTGTCGGCGAAGACCTCGAAGAACGGCAGGCCGGCCTCTTCGTGCAGCGTGCGGCACGCGTCGCGGTCCGCCGAGTAGGGGCTGATAAAGCTCGTGATCGCGACGGATCCGTTGTCCGCAAAGAGCTTGGCGACCTCGCCGATCCGGCGGATGTTCTCTTCCCGGTCCTCGGCGCTGAAGCCGAGGTTCTTGTTCAGGCCCATGCGGATGTTGTCGCCGTCCATCCGATAGGCGTTCACGCCCTGCTGCACGAGCACCTGCTCGAGCGCGCTGGCCACCGTGCTCTTGCCCGAGGCGCTCAGCCCCGTGAACCAGAGCGTGCAGCCTTTGCAGCCGAGTGCTTTCCAACGCTCGTCGCGCGTCAGGTTGCCCTCGTGCCAGTGAACGTTCGTCGCCTTGACCTCGGTCATCGTCGGGAATCTCCTCGTGTTGGGGGCAACCATAGGCGCGGGTCGAGCTGCGCTCGGGACCGATCGAAGGAACCGAGCACGTGGAAGAGTCCGGAAACACGCCGCAGACGGCGGCGGACACCCGCCGAGCCGGCATCGCCTACGCGCTCGCGGCCTACGGCCTCTGGGGCGTGTTCCCCGTCTACTTCAAGCTCGTCGACCACGTCGCCGCGGACGAGATCCTCGCCCACCGCATCGTCTGGTCCGTTGGCGTGTGCGCGGCGATGCTCGCCTGGGCCGGCCGATGGCACAACGTGAGGACCATCCTCCGTTCAAAGCGGTCGCTCGCGGCGCTCGCGGTGAGCGCGGTGCTCGTCGCGATCAACTGGCTCTGCTTCATCTATGCAGTGCTGACCGACCGCATCCTCGAAGCGAGCCTCGGCTACTTCATCAACCCGCTGGTCTCGATCGTGCTCGGGCTGGTCGTGTTGCGGGAGCGGCTTACGCCGTTGCAGTGGGTCGCCGTCGGCTTCGCGCTCGCCGGCGTCGCCACCATGACGCGCGGCGAGGGCCTGCCATGGATCGCGATCACCGTCGCGGTCACCTTTGGCTTCTACGGGCTCGTCCGCAAGCGGGCTGCGCCCGGGCCGCTCGCGGGCCTGTTCGTCGAGACGTCATTGCTCGCGCCGATCGCCGCCGGCTACCTCGCCTGGCTCTGGTTTTCACACGAACGCCAGCTGGTCTTTGCTTCCGGCGGGTGGGACGACCGGGGCCTGCTCGTTGCCGCGGGGCTGATGACCACGCTCCCGCTGCTCTGGTTCGCCGCAGCCGCGAAGCGCCTGCCGCTCTCGCTCGTCGGCATCTTCCAGTACATCGCGCCGACGTGCCAGTTCGCGATCGGTCTGGTCTACGGCGAGCCCTTCCCCCCGCACCGCGCCGCGGCATTCGCGCTCATCTGGCTCGGCGTCGTGGTCTTCGCGGGGGCGAGCCTGCGATCGGCCGCTCGCCGGAGCCAGGCGTAAAAGAGCCGCGGGCCGAGGCATCGGCCCCGGCCCGCGGCGTGGTTTCCTCTTAGAAGCATGAGGTCACACAGTCGCTCCCGGCCGCGATCACTCGCAGCCCGCGTTGAAGTTCAAGACCCAAGACGTGAAGTCCGCGGGCGTGCACAGCCCGTCGCCGTTCTGATCGCAGGCCGGCGCGTCGGTGTTAAAGGCCAGCACCCAGCTCGTGAAGTCCGCCGGCGTCACGAGCCCGTCGCCGTTGACGTCGGCGAGGCACTCGCTGGGCGTCGGCGAATCGCCCGCCGCCTCGATCGCGCCGAGGTCGACGATGAACTGCCCGCCGCTGCCGGTATCGGGTGTGGCGAGCTCATCGGCGAAACGCGGGTTGCCCAGGAAATCAAGCGTGAGCGAACCCGGCACGAGGCCGTTGTCCCCCGAATCGACGAGGAAGCTGCCGGCGAGAGGCGTGAAGTCGCCGTTCGGGGCATCGACGAACGCGGGCGGATCGGTGACGACGGTTAGCCCGCCGATCGCCGGCCCGGTGCTGAGCGTGTCGAAGCCGCTGAAAGCGTTGGTCGTGATGTCGATGATGCCGGTGTCGAGGGAAATCACCGATCGCTTGGTGCCGCCGCCGACGAACGAGAAGATGTTGTTGTGCACGCGGGCCGCGATGCCGGAGGGCGCTGCGCGCGAGGTGATGACGCCTTCGGCGGCCCCGTTGGCGCCGCTCGACCCGTTGCTGCCGTTGGAGCCCGAGCTGCCGTTGTTCCCGTCGCTGCCGCGGTCACCGAACCCGCCGGCCGGCCCGCCGTCGCCGCCGGTGCCGCCGCCGCCGCCGGAGCCGCGGTTGCCAGCAGATCCGCCTGCCGCGGCGTTCGCCTCGTAGACCGTGTTGCTCGCGATGATGGGCTCGCTGTCGGGGGCGATAATTCGGAAGATCCGAAGCACTCCGGAGGGACCGCCGCTGCCGCCGTCGCCGCCGCGACCGCCTCGCCCGCCGTTGCCGCCGTCGCCGCCGTCGCCGATGAGCCCGCCGTCGCCGCCGTCGCCGCCGTTTCCGCCGCGCCCGCCCGTGCCGCCGGTGCCGCCGCTGCCGCCCGTGCCGCCCGAGAGCCGGTCGATGATGTTCTGCGCGATGGTGATCTCGTTGACGCGTTCGGCGATCACCGCGGTGGTGGAGCCGCCCGCGCCGCCGTTTCCGCCTCGCCCGCCGGTCCGGCCCGTGCTGCCGTTGCTGCCGTCGTCGTTGGTGTCGCCGTCCGATGCGGCGCCGCGGCTGCTGCCGTTGCCGCCGCGTCCGCCGTTGCCGCCCCGGCCCGCCTCGAGCCCGACCAGCCGCGTGCTGGTCATGCTGAACGAATCGAGATCGCTGACGTTGACGCCCTCGACGCTCCGCCCGCTGCTGCCGTTGCTGCCGTTGGTGCCGGGGTTGCCAGTGCTCCCGTTGCCGCCGTTGCTGCCGTTGCGGGCGACGATCGGCCCGATCACGCTCCGGTCGATGCTCATGGTGCCGCCGGATCTGGCGATCACGCCGTAACGCGTCACGTTCGCGGGGAACGGCGCCGTCGAGCTGTCGAAGATCGAAACGCCGGTGAGATCAACGTCGGCGCCGTTGGCTTCGATGCCCACAGCCCGGAAGTCCATGATCGCGGCGTACTCGATATCGCCCGACGAGCCGGCCCGAAACTTCAGGCCTTCCCACGTGCCGCTGATCGGGAAGAACATCACCGGCTCGGCCTCGGTCCCGTTCACCGCCAGCGACGCCCCCTGATCGATGATCAGCTCGAAGCCGGTGTTGATCACCACCTGCGAGCCGGCTCCGAGCGTGAGCGTGCCCGTGTAGGTCGTGTCGTCCGCGACGATCAGCGTGCCGCCCTCCGGCACGACGACGTCGCCCGGAATCACGGTCTGGGCCGCAGCGTTTGTCATGGCGAGCGCCGAGAGCAGCCCGGCCGCGGTCAGCATCGCACGGTTCTGTGTTGTTCGTGTCTTCATCGTGTGGTCTCCAAGAAAGTGGTGTCTGGAGACAACGCGTCGGGCCCGCGTGCCGCGCCTCGCACAAAAAACGAAAAGAGCCCCCGCCGGGGCTCGAATGGGGTTTCGGATGACTCGAGGGTCCGGTGAGTGATCAGTCGCAGCCGGTGTTGAAGTTCAGCACCCAGCTCGTGAAGTCGGCGGGCGTGCAGAGCCCGTCGCCGTTCTGATCGCAGGCGGGCGCACCGGTGTTAAACGCCAGCACCCAGCCCGTGAAATCGGCGGGCGAGACGAGCCCATCGCCGTTCGTATCCGCCGGGCAATCGTTCGGCTCCGGCGAGTCTCCGATCGCTTCGATCGCGCCGAAGTCAACGATGAACTGCCCGCCGCTGCCCGTGTCGGCGGTGGTCAGCTCGTCGGCGAACCGCGGGTTGCCGAGGAAGTCCGCGCCGAGCGACGCCGGCACCAGGCTGTTGTCGCCCGCATCAACAAGGGGCGAGCCCGCGACGGGCGTGAAGTCGCCGGCCGAAGCATCGGCGTAGACCGGCGACACATTGACGATGCTGCCCGCCCCGAGCGCCGGCCCGATCGCCAGCGTGTCAAACGCGAAGGCAAGGTTGGACGACACGTCGATGATGCCGCTGCCGATGGACTCCACGAGCGTCTTCGCGCCCGGGCCCGCCATGCTGATCGCGTTGTTGCTCACGAGCGCCGCCAGGCCGTCGCTATCAACGCCGTCCGCAACGACGACCCGCGCGATTCCCGCCGAGCCGACCGATCCGCCCGACCCCCCGGAGCCGTTCGAGCCGTTCGCCCCGGTCGCGCCGGTGCTGCCGCCCAGGCCGGGCCCGCCGCCCGCCCCGCCAGCCCCGCCCGAGCCCCGGGTCCCGCCCGGCCCGGCCGCCCCGCCGGTGCGGGCTGTGGCGAGGTGAATCGTGTTGTTCGCGACGACCGGCGCCGCGACCGGATCGGTTACCCGGATGAGCTGCAGCGCGGCCGACGGGCCGCCGGTGCCGCCCGGCCCGCCCCGCCCGCCCGTTCCGCCCTGGCCGCCCCGGCCCCCGTTGCCGAACGCCGCACCCGCGCCGTCGCCGCCCTGACCGCCCGTGCCGCCCGTGCCGCCGCGGCCGCCCGTCCCGCCCCGGCCTCCGCGCGGCTCTTCAAAGATGTTCTGCGCAATCAGCGTCTCGCCGACGTTGCTCGACAGGATGAGCCGCGTCAGAGCGCCGCTGCCGCCGTCGCCGCCCCGGCCGCCCGTGCCCCCGGCGTCGCCCTGGATGCCGTTGAACAGGATCGCGTCCGGTGCGTCGGCCCCGCGGGAGCCCGTTCCGCCCTGGCCGCCCCGGCCGCCGTCGCCGCCCTGATTGCCCAGAAACCGGCAGTCCGTCACCCGCAGCAGGTCCGAGCCCACCGCCTCGATCAGCACGAGCGCGCTGCCCGCGCTGCCGTCCCCGCCTTGCCCGGCGGTCGAAGCAGAGTTCGTCCCCACCGAACCGTTCCGCCCGCGGATGCCGCTGAACGTCACGCCGTCGATCGTGAGCTCAGCGCCCGCCGTCGCGCGCACGGCGTACCGCGTGCCCGTGTTCAACGCCGAGTACGACGCGGAGTCGAACAGTTCGCCCCCAGTCAGCGTCACCGACGCATCCGCGACCACGATCGACGCCGCGCGGGTGTCCGCGATCGACGCGTGGTTCAACTCGCCCACCGAGCCGTCGTCAAACGCGAGCCCGTCCCAGTCGCCGTTGATCGGAAAGAACGCGACCGGCTCGCCCGGCGTGCCGTTCACCGTCAGCGTTGCCCCGTCGGCGAAACGCATCTCAAAGCCCGCATCGACCACGACCTGCGAGCCCGCGCCGAGCGTCAGCGAGCCGGTGTAGGTCGTGTCATCGTCGATGATCAGCGTGCCGCCCGCGGGCACGGCAACATCACCCGAAACAGTCGTCTGAGCGGCGAGCGTCGTTGCCGTCATCGCGGCAAGCACACCGGCGGCCCCGGCCCCGGTCCTGCGGATTGTCATGCGCGTCTGCATCGTGTGATCTCCAAAAACAGGGTTTCTGGAAGATCACGCGACGCCCGCGCCGCGAGCGCATCATTCTCTTGTCAGTTTTTACTGACACCCGGCGTTGAAGTTCAGCACCCACGCCGTGAAGTCCGAAGGCGTGCACAGCCCGTCGCCGTTCTGATCGCAGCCCGGGGCCTGCGTGTTGAAGGCGATGACCCACGCCGTGAAGTCGGAGGGCGTCACGGTCCCGTCGCCGTTCACGTCGGCGAGGCAGTCGCTGCCGAACGTATCGCCGAGCCGCTCGATCGCGCCGAAGTCGACCGCGAACTGCCCGCCGGGCCCGGTCGTGGGCGTGCTCGGCTCGTCCATAAACCGCGGGTTGCCGAAGAAGTCTTCTTCGATGCCCGCCGGCGTCACGCTGTTATCGCCACCGTCCACGAGGAACGAGCCGATCTGCGGCCGGAAGTCGCTCGCGTTGGCATTCTCGAACAGAGGCGGCTGCGTGAGCACGCTCCCGATGCCCACCGGCGATATGCCCGACGCGAGCTGATCGAACCCCGAGAACACGTTGGACCGCGCATCGCAGGTGAACGCGGGCGTGCCATCGATCGCGATCGTCGTGCCGAGCAACGAGCTCACCGGGCTCGGCGAGAAGATGTTGTTGTGGATGCGCGCATCGCCCGACCCCGGGCCGCCGAAGGTCACGTCATCCAGCCTTACCGCTGCCGACGGGGTGACGAAGCCGGCAAAGCCCGGCTGCCCGTCGTTGCCGTTGTTGCCCGGAAAGCCGTTCGACCCGTCGTTTCCGAAGATGCCGCCGTCGCCCCCATCGCCACCCTGGCCGCCGATGCCGCGCGGGCCCGGAGCGCCGGCCATGCCGCCCTGGCCCGACGACATCTGATACACGGTGTTGTGCGCCACGACCGTGCTGCCCGTCTGCTGGAAGCCGAAGGCAACGTACTGCACGACGCTCATCTCCCCCGACGATCCGCCGATGCCGCCGCGACCGCCGTCGCCGCCTCGTCCGCCCCGAGCGCCATCGCCACCGTCGTTAATCGGATTGCTGCCGCCATCGCCGCCCCGACCGCCTCGTCCGCCGTTGCCGCCGTTGCCGCCACGCCCACCGATGCCCGCCGCGGGGCGATCGACGATGTTCTGGCTGATCTGTGCGTCATCAACACTGCTCAGCCCAACGATGACGACATCGCCACCGTTCCCGCCGTTCCCGCCGTCGAACCCATCGCCGCCGTCCTGACCCTGCTGGCCGTTCAGGCCCGAACCGAGCGGCGCGTCCGACCCCGGGAAGCCGATCTGGCCGTTGTTGCCGTCGTCGCCCGCGCCGCCGTTGCCGCCGCGGATGCCGACGAATCGTGACCGTGTGACGGACACGTCGTCGACGTTCAGCATCGAGATCGCGGTCACATCGC
>JBCBNT010000022.1:0-38317 GCA_039821685.1 Planctomycetota bacterium
ATGATCGACAGCCTCGAAACCCTCACCGAAGGCCAGAAGAGTCTCAGAAAGCACCGGCTCCGCGTTGCGCTCGGCCAGCTCGACGAAGCCGCCCCGTTCCTCGATGCCGCGCGCGAGACCGAGGGTGGCTTCGTCGAGCTGGCCGAGCGCAACGCGGAGCCGGTGCTTTCTGAGACTCTTCTGGCCTTCGGTGAGGGTTTCGAGGCTGTCGATCATGGCGTCGGCGGCCTGCACGTCGTTGCCGACCTCAGTCTGCCTGACGATCATCTGGAGCACGCGGCTGCCGGGGTCGATCTCGAGGCCGGCGTTGGCAGCGGCGTTGGCGGCTTCGCTGTTGCCGCGGCGGAGCTCGATGTTGGCGAGGGCGCCGTACATCGCCAGCAGATCGCCTTCGGGGTTTTCGGCGATTGCTCGCTCGATGATCGCGACGGCTTCGTCGATGTCGCCGCGATCGCTGGCGAGCTGTGCGTCGATGCGGGCTGCTTCGAGCGGGTCGTCCGACTCCGTTTCACCGAGGAGGGCACGCAGCACGCTCAGTCGGTCTTCGATCGCGGCGAGGTCGGGTCGTAGGTCGCGGGCTCTGCTGAGCAGCTGCTCTGCCTCGGCGTATTCGCGGAGCGTTGTCTTGATCTCGGCGAGCTCGAGCATGGAGCGGACGTCGTTGGGGGCGACGCCGATGAGCCTGGTGAGGAGGCGCTCTTGCTCGCCGATGTTGCCCAGCCGCCGGCCGATATCGGCGGCGAGCCTGAGCCCCTCGGCCTGCCGCTCGCCGGTGGCCTCGTTGAAGCGTCTGGCGAGTCGGTCGGCGGTGGCTGTCGAGCCCTCTGCGAAGGCGATCCGGGCGTTGAGCAGGAGCAGGTCGGTGTTGTCTTCGGCGAGGTCGGTCGAGGCCTGATCGCGGTAGGTGCGGGCGGCATCGAGCGCCTCGCCGGCGCTGACCGTCAGCGATGCCCGTTCGGTGCTGCCAGCGGGCAGCGCCTCGGCGTTGGCCGTGCGGAGGTACCACTTGTCGTACGCGCAGAATCCCATCTGGACGGCGGCGGCACGCTTGAGCTCGATGAGCACCGTGCCGGCGGCGGAGACCGGCGGCCTCGGGAGCTCGCGGATCGCGGCGAAGGCGCCGATCGCGTCGTCGTACCGGCTGATCTGACGCAGCAGCACGCCCTGGTACTGCAGCGCGATCGCGTCGTCGGGACGCGACGCGACCGTGTGCGCCCAGATGTCGGCGATCAGGTCAGACGCGTTCTCGGTCGCGCTCTGCTGGAGCAGGACGGTGATCTCGTTGGCGGTGCGGAAGTTGACCTCGTCGGCCCTGTCGCCATCGGCGGTCAGGTACTCCGCCGCGAGCGAGCGGGCGGTCTCGGAAACCTCCTGCCGCGCGGCGATCTGGGCTTCGCGCTGGTCGGCGCCGAACAGCCCGAGGTTGACCACGCGGTTGATCGCCTGGCCCAGGTCGACGTTGGCCCGCTGCACCCGTGCGCGGATGCTGCCGGGATTGCCGGCGATGAACCCGTCGATCGTTTCGGCAAGGCCCTCCCAGATGCGGTCGGCTTCCTCGGGCCGGCGGTCGCGTTCGGCCTCGGCGGCTTGCAGCGCGCCGATCTGCACGAGCGATGAGATCGCCTGAGCGTCGCCCGGGTCTCCTTCGATCGCGGCGAGGAGGTCTTCGCGGAGGCCCTCGATCTCGTCGTCGTCAAGCGTGACGCCGCCGGCCATGGCGAACGCGCCGAGGATGCCGCGGTACCGCCTGATCTGCCCGCGCTCGGCGGTCATGCTGTCGGGGAATGTCTGGATGGACCGCTCGATGTCGCCGGAGACCGCGGTGTACTGCGCGGCGTTGATGCCGCCGATCTGGAAGCCGTAGGTCAGCTCCTCGAGGAACTCGCGGTGTGCGGCGAGGTCGGGTCCCTTGACCTCGGCGATGACGCCCAGAACGTTCAGGTGCTGACGGCGATCGGTGAGGTATTCGGCGATGGAGTCCTGCTGCTTTTTCTCGAGCGATTGGCGCAGGCCGGTGAGCCAGTCGAGCCGGGTGCGGTCGTGGCCGACGGCGCGTTCCCATGCGGCCTTCGCGGCTCGGTAGTTGCCCTCGGTCTCGAACTGCTGCGCGCTCCGCGCGTAGTCCTCGCCCGACTTCATCACGACGGTCAGCGCCGCGTACACAACGCCCGCCATGACGGCGACGAGCACGACCGAGAGGATGACGACGAATCTGACGTTGACCTTGGCTGCCATGAAGAGATCTCGTTCTTGCTGGTGCGTGTCTGCGTGCGTGTCTGAGAGCGTGATGGGGTGCGTGATGTGCGGTTAGCTCTTGGGCTGCTCCGCGGCGTCGTCTGGGTAGCGGCCCTCGGTGACCTCGACCCAGTCGGGGACGCACCGCATGATGTCGGGCATGAGTTCGCTCAACAGGTCGCCTGCCGCTTCGGCGAGCGCATCGGTCGAGCCGATGGTCGATGCCGATGTGGCGTTGACCTGCACCTTGAGGTAGTAGGCGTAGTCGTTGGTCAGGTCGAAAGCGAGGAGCCTGACCTGCTCGGCGCTCGTGGCGATCGCGCCGTTGGCGATGAAGAAGTAGCCGGCGAAGATGTCTCCCTGCCTTGGGATGGTGTAGGCGCTGGTTCGGAGCCCGAGGCCCTCGATGCCCTGCGGCATGCGGACGCGGGCGCCGCGCGCCGGCGACCATTTGGTGCTGGTGCGGGCCAGCATGATGCCGCCCATGCTTTCGGGGGCGCTCGTGTCGGGGATCCAGCCCGACTCGTCGAGGCCGAAGGCGATGACGCGGGATTCCTCGGTGGGCTGCAGCCCGCCGCCGACGAAGCACCGCTCCGGGACGTGTGGGACCGTGTCGATCTGGTCGGTGTAGTAGGCGAGGTGGAGCTCGACGGTGCGGGGGGCTTGCCCTTCGGACGTGTTCTTTTCGGTGTAGACGCGTGTGACGTAGTTCTGCGTGCCGAGCTCTTCAAGGACCTCGGCCGACTCAATACGGTCCGGGCCGATGGCGCGCCAGCTCTCGGTCTCACGCGGGATCGCCGAGAGCGTTCGGCCTTCGGGTGCGTAGATCGGCAGCTTGTCGAGGTGGATGCCCAGCGACCGGATCGTCCAGCCCATGCCCAGCGCCGAGACACCGAGGATCGCGAGCAGGACGAAGGCGGTGGGCCTTGCGAGGCTCGGCTTGAAGGGCCCGGCCGGCGCCGGGGGCTTGCTCTCTGGGATCTCGACGAGCTTTCCGAGGATCCAGACGATGCCGAGGAAGAGCCCGAGCCCGGGCAGCAGCAGGAGCGTGCCGACGAGGGTGTGGGCCTCGCCCTGGGCGAGATCGGGGTCGCCCAGCGTGAGCAGGCCCAGCACGGCGACCCGCAGCACGTTCATCACGAGCGCAACGGGCACGGCGAGCAGGAAGACGGCGATCCGCTGCCACCAGAGCTTGCACGAGAGCAGCGCCACGGCGGCCCCGAGCGCGACAAAGGCGACGACCATCCGCATGCCGCTGCAGGCCTGCGCAACGTTGAGCGGGAACTCGTCGCCCGCCTTGTTGATGACGGTGATGACGTTGCCGTCGACATCGACCTGGAAGCCGCCCAGCATGCCGACGATGCCGAGCACGACGAACGCGCCCTGGCTCGCGAGCAGCTGCATGGGCCAGGTGATCATGAGCATGATCATCTCGGAGATCGTGACGCCGAAGGCCAGGAAGCAGATCGGCAAGACGAGGAAGCGGATGGTGTCTGGCCCGAGGAGCGTGAGCGCGACGCCGAAGACGGCGAAGACGATCGCGAACCCCTGGAACATGTGCGTGCCGGGGATCGGCGCGTAGGAGTACTGCAGGTAGACCGCGATGCCCAGCAGCACGGGGACGAGCCCGGGCAGGAAGACACGGGGTGTGGTCGCGGCGAGCTGGACGCGCCGCTGCCAGACGAGGTAGCCCGCGATTGCGGGCACGAAGAACGCGTGCCCCCAGTCCTCGAGCTGCGCGAGGCTGAATCGGCCCTGACGCTCGAACCAGCGGAAAAAGAGCGCGAGGAAGCCGACAAGCGTCATCGCGGCGACGGCGATGCCGACGGGGGTGAGGTTGCCGCCGCGCCACGCTGCGGCGGCCGCGCGTTCGGCTTTGGCTGCGGATGCTGGCTGCGAGGCAACGGTGGTCACGATGCGCTCCGCTTCCGATCGGCCGTGTGGCTCGTTGTGCCCGACGTGCTCCGCATGCCCGACGCTCCCCTTTCCGGCGCTGCATACCCCGCCGCTGCCCGTGCGATCGGCCGACGCCCCGACGCCTCCCGATGACCGCAGTAACCGGAGGCACCCGTCGGCTGCTTCCGACCGCGTCCTCGGCCCGCGAGCGGGTATCGGCACTGATCCGACACCGCGCCACCCGCGTTCGGGTGATTTCGGTGTTCAGGACCGGTCATACGTCCGTGGGACGCGGCCTGTTCGTTGACGCGCGGCGCACTCCCCTTGCGCTGCCGGCGATTGTTGCAGGCGGGCGGCGGGAAGTCCGGTATCGGAGCGGAAACTCGGAGGTTTTCGATCACGGCTGGAATCGGCGGCCCGCGGGATCAGACGAGGGCGAACCAGGGCGCACCCGACATCGGACGGTGTGGTCTGGAGTGGGCCGGGCACATCCGCGCGGCGGCCACATCAGGACGTTACTTACCGGGAGCATCAGTGGACCTGCCAACGCGGTCAGCCTGCTGAGATCAGCTGGCTGGGGGCGGGGCCCCGGTCAGCCGATCAGAATCCGCGGTTGGTCGGTGGTGCACCGAAGACGTCGTTGCCGAAGTTCCTGTCGAGCAGGAAGCCGAAGCCGTAGGAGGCCCGGAAGCCGCCGCGGACGACCGCGAGCGGGAAGGCCCAGAAGTTGGTGCCGATGTTGATGTGATCGTTGGGCTTCAGGAAGATGTCGGGATGGGTGCCCTCGGCGATCTTCCGCAGATCGAGGCCGACGGTCGCCTGGCGGTCGGTGCCGACCATGCGGGTGATGTCGACGCGTTCTGGGATCGCGATCGGGCCGAGGCCGCCGGCGGAGGTGATGAGCCTCGTGAGGGTGAGCTGCGGATCGAAGGCGTAGGCCCCGGGTCTGGCGATCTCGCCGCCGATGTAGATCGTGCCGGCACCTGGCGATGGGATGCGGACGACGTCGCCAGGCCGCATGACGATGTTGACGCTCGCGTCGCCCTGGAGCAGGTCCTGAGCTGGCACGGAGATGATCCGCTGCGTGACGAGCTGCTCGGCGCCTTCAGAGGCATCTGCGAGTTCCGGCAGGCCAGTGCCCGGGACGCCGACGCCGCCGCCGTCGCGGATGCGGACCCATTTGCCGTCGAGGAAGATCCACTGGCTCGGGTTGCTGCCGACGTCGGTGGCGGGCTGGATGAGGTCGACCGCGGGGGCGCGGCCGTCGTCACCGGGCTCGGCTGATTCAGGTTGGCTTATCTGGGGGCGGGTGCGTTCGGCGTAGGACGGCAGCCGCAGCTCGCTCCCGGCGATGAGCGACGGGTTGGCCTCGTCACGGTTTTCGCGGTTGATGTCTTCGATCAGGTCGAGCAGCCTGCCCGGCCGGTCGTCGATGTCTTGCGGGACGCCTGCGGCGTTGTTGGGCGCAGACGAGCCGGGGCGTCCGGGGTCGCCGAACTCTCCGTCGAGCGCGATCTGGCGGATGACCAGGATCTCGTTCGTGGATTCGTCGACGAGGCCGCCCGCGGCTGAGATGGCGTCGAGCAGCCTGTAGCCGGGCTCGGGGATGAAGTAGGGCCCGGGAGCGCGGACGGCGCCGATGATGTTGAACAGGTTCTGCCGCCGCTGGATGAACTGCGATGAGACGGTCGCGTTTCGGATCAGGTCCTGGGCTTCAAGGCCTTCGGCGACGGTGTTGCGGATCTGGTCCGCGGTGAGCCCGAGGATGAAGAACTTGCCGATGCCGGGCAGGTCGATGACGCCGTTGTCCTCGACGCGTGCTTCGAAGGGCTGCTGCTGCCCGCCGGCGGGGTAGTCGAAGATGATGATGACGAGCACGTCGCCCGGGCTCGCGCGGTACTCGGTGACCTCGGGCCTCAGGTCTTCGGGCTGGGGCTCTGTGAATTCGATGCCGTCGCGGTCGTCGGGCTCGATGGCGGCGATCCTTCGGAGGATCGGGACCTCGACGGGCGTCTTCTCCCATCGGCCGACCTTGCTCGGGTCGAGGTAGGAGTCGACGCCGCAGCCCGAAAGGCCTGCAGCGAGCGCGGCGAGCGTGGCGCCGGCTGCGGTTGTCAGTACGAGGCTGGTCGTCGAGCGGCGGCGGATGGTGTTCTTCACGTCGTGCTTCCCGTGTGTCTCAGGCCGATCCGTCGGCCTCGGGCCGGCGCGTTCTCGGACGCACCGGGTTCGGATCGAGGCGAGTCTAGCGGCATGCCCGCCTGCCGGGCCGCAGATGGAGGATCAGACGTCCGATTCTCCCGCTGAGAGGTTGATCGACCGCGGAGCGGCATTGCGTGAACGAAACCGGCGACGTTCTCGGGCCGAAACTCGTAGTCGGCGAACGATGCGCCGCGCGGCGGGCGTTTGGGCACGGCCGGGGCCCGATCATGCGTAGGATTCCTTGATGACGACTGTGCCTCAATCAGGCGGCCCGACACCCGAAGCGATCGCCCGGACACTCGCGCGGCACCCCAAGCCCGCGGGCGGCGATCCCATCCGGCGGGTCAAAAAGCCCCTCGTGAGCCTCTCGGGCATGGTGATCAACAACCAGCAGGAGCCCGAGCACCTCGCGACCAAGCGGAAGCCCAAGTGGCTCAAGGCCAAAGTTCCGGGCGGGCCCGGCTATGAGCGGCTCCGGTCGATCATGGACGAGCACAAGCTGCACACGGTCTGTGAAGAGGCGGGCTGCCCCAACATGGGCGAATGCTGGTCGCGGGGCGTCTCGACGATCATGATCCTGGGCGATACCTGCACCCGGGCGTGCGGGTTCTGCAACGTGAAGACCGGTCGGCCGACGGTGCTGGACAAGGACGAGCCCCGGCGGGTGGCCGAGTCGCTCGCGCTCATGGGCCTGAAGCACGTCGTGATCACCAGCGTGAACCGGGACGAGCTCAAGGACGGCGGGGCCGGCATCTGGGCCGAGACGATTATCCGCAGCCGCGAGGCCTGCCCGGAGATGTCGGTCGAGGTGCTGATCCCCGACTTCATGGGCAAGGCGGATCAGCTGCAGATGGTGATCGATGCGAAGCCGCACATCATCAACCACAACATCGAGTGCGTGGGCCGGATGTACCCGGCGGTGCGTCCGAGCGCGAAGCTCGATCGGTCGCTCGAGCTGCTGCGAAGGGTGAAAGAGCAGGGCGGCGTCGCGAAGACAGGCATCATGGTCGGCATCGGCGAGAAGGACGAGGAGGTCCTTGAGCTGATGGACCAGCTTGTCGAGGCGACAAGCAAGCACGCCGGGCCCAACCCGGGCGATCCGTGCGACATTATGACGATCGGCCAGTATCTTCAGCCGACGCGGAACCACCTGCCGATCGATCGGTGGGTGCACCCGGACACGTTCGAGATGTTCCGCGAAGAAGGCCTTCGGCGGGGCCTGAAGGTCGTCGAGAGCGGCCCGATGGTGCGGTCGAGCTACCACGCCGACCACCAGGCGGACGTGCTGAGCACGATCGAGGCGGAGCGCCGCGCACGATCCGAGCGTGGACACGCTGCGGGCTGATCGGTCGTGATCGATCCGGACGCCATCCGCGGGCTGCTGACGGCGATCGAGCTCAAGGATGCTGCAACGGCGGCGCACACCTGGCGCGTCACGCTCTACGCGAGGGCGCTCGCGGAGTCCCGGGGCGTGCTGGGCGATCGGCTCCGGCGCGTGACCCTCGGCGCTGCGCTGCACGACGTCGGGAAGATCGACATCGACGACGCGGTCCTGCGGAAGGCCGATCGGCTCGACGAGGAAGAGTTCCGGGTGATCCGGTCGCACCCGGTGCTCGGCCACGAGCGGCTGCGGTCGATGGGGCTGGTTGATCCGGACATCCTTGGCATGGTGCGGAGCCACCACGAGCGGTGGGATGGCGGGGGCTATCCCGATGGGCTCGCGGGCGAGGCGATCCCAGTGGGAGCGAGGTTCCTCGCAGTCATTGACGTGTTTGATGCGATGACGAGCGTGCGGCCGTACCGCGATCAGGTCGGCGATGAGGCCGCCGAGCGGGCGCTGGGTGCGATCCGCGAGGGTCGCGGGTCAGCCTTCTGCCCGGAATGTGTGGACTCCTTTGAGGAGCTGTACCGATCGGGCGCGGCGACGTGGATCCTGCACTACTTCAACGACGGCGAGCAGACCGTGGCGTTCGACTCGATCGAGCACCTCGATGACGCGCTGCGGGCGCTCGCGCCGGAGGGGCATCGGCCCTAAAGACCTGCCATCGTTCGCAGCAGCTTGTCGAGCTTCGCCGGCACGGGCATGACGCTGAGCCTGGCCTGCTTCACGAGCGCGAAGTCGGCGAAGCGGTCGTCCGCTTTGACGTCGGCGAGGGTGCAGGTGTTGCCGGCTGCTTTGGTTGGCTTGACATCGAACAGCACGAACTTCGGCTCGCCGCTGGCGAGCTCGCCCGGGTTCTCGGGGTCCGGGTAGGCACCCTTGGTGACGGTCGCGAGCCCGGCGATTCGTTTCTCGTTGCCTGTGTGGTAGATCAGGACTTCGTCGCCCTTGGCGATGGTGCGCATGTGCATCTGGGCGGCGTTGTTGGAGACGCCGTCCCATTCGGTGCGCTTGTCGCGGACGAGGTCGTCGTAGCTGTAATCGTCCGGCTCGGTCTTGCAGAGGAATGTTGCCATGCCTGGACGGTATGCCGATAACGACGACCGCCCGCGCGGGTGCGCGGGCGGGTCGTCAAACATCAAAGCACAACGCCCCGCGTCGATCGGCGGGGCGTTTCGTCAGTTGCCGGCGTCGGCGATGGGCTGGCCGGTGACGGGGCAGACCTTGGCCTCGCCCTCGCAGCTGGTCTCGCACTCGGCCTTCTCGGCATCGTTGGCGACGGTCATGGCGTCGCCGGTGCATGCCGCGGCCTTCTCGGCCGAGCAGGCGGTGGCGCACGACTCGGTGGCCTCGGCGGCGACGGTCATGACCTGACCCTCAGCAGCACAAGCGCTCTCGCACGCGGCCTTCATCTCGTCGGTACAGACGGTCTCGCAGGCGACCTTCTCGCCGGCGGCGCACGCGGCGGCGCAGTCGTCCGCGTTCGCAACGGTCATGACCTCAGCAGCGGCGACATCGCCGGGGCAGCAGGACTTGCCGTCGGTCTCGGCGATCGCGGCGACCGGGGTCGCGGCGGCGGCCGCGTCGGTGGTGCAGGAGCCGCAACCGCCCGACACCAGGTAATAACCGGCCACGCCCACGCCACCAGCGGCGGCCACGGCGAGAACGGTCGACATCAGGCTTGATCCACGCTTGAACATTGCTTGCATCCTTTCGGCTTTCGTCGGGGTAGTCGCCCCGCTTGATGAGTCGCGTTTGCGTCTGCTTCCGCGATGATACCAACTCGGTCGGCCTAAACCAAGACCCCCATCGGCCTCCCGACTGCTCTCCGGGCGGGAACCCTCGCGGTTTCGCTGCTATTCCACGGGCTCGGATTCAGGGAGCGAGCCGGGCCACCGATAACCCTTCGGGCGCGGAGGATCCGTTGATCTCCGTGCGCTCGCCCGAGGCATGTCCAGGATCGTTTGCCGATTCTGGGATCTGTTATTGAGTGTCGCCGGGAATCGGCAGGATCGGAGGGTGGATGAGCGATCACGCAGCAAACGAGGCGGAGCGTCAACCGGTCGAGGCCGAGGGCGCGCTGGACGTGCTCGCCGAGATAGAGGCGAGGACGCGGGCCGTGGAGCGGGCCGAATCGGCTCTCGCCGAGCGTGAGCGTGAGCTGACCGAGTCGAGCGCGGCGATGGCTCGGGAGCTGCGCGGGGCGGCGGAGGCGCTGCGGGTTCGGGAACACGAGCTGGGCCTGTCCGGCGGATCGATCGCCCTAGAGAGCGTCCGGCTTCGGCGAGAGCGTCTCGGGCGCATCCGGCGGGTGCTGCGGGATCGGGCCTCGAAGCTGCACCGCTACGAGGCGGTTCTGGACGATCGGGCGCGTGAGGCGGATCAGATTCTTGTCCAGCGTCGCGAGGTGGCGCGTGCCGCGTCTGCGGTGCAGGAGCGCGAACGGAAGCTGGCGGCGATCCAGGCGAGGAACAAGACGATGACATCGTCGTTCTTCGTCGCAGCCGCATTGGCGATCGTCGGCGTGTTGAGCTTTGCCGCGGCGGACCATCTGGCGCCGGCAACCTACGCGGCGAGCGCCGAGATCATCGTCGACGGGCGGGGGCGCGATCTGTCCGCGGACGAGATCGACGAGTGGCAGCGCTACATCGCGGGCCTTGTGATGGATCCGGGCATGCTCGAGCTGGCCTCTGACCGCATGCGGAAGCGGGGCCTGCTGGACCTGGCGCGTGCGGCGGACCTGCGGGCGAGGCTCGAGTCGGACCTGACGACCACCACGCCGGCGAGCGGCCGGCTCGTGCTCGAGCTGGTGGGCGAGGGCTCCGGGCGGACGAGGCGCGCGCTTGATACGTACGTGGTTTCGCTTGTTGCACAGTCAAACGCGACCAAGCAGCAGCGCGCCGGTGGCACCGGCATGCGGGTCGCGGAGGACGCCGCAATCATGGGCGAGCCGCTCTCAGACGACCGGATGACTTACGCCGCGGGCTTCGGCGGTGGGGCTGCCGTGGTCGGTGTGCTGATCGGCGGCCTGGTTTACACCCGGCTCAAGGCGCAGCATTCCCGCTTTGAGCAGGGCGTGATCGACTGATTCGATGCTGGCGACGCGGGGTCCGAGGTCACGCGAGTTGCAGCACGACATCGAGCTGGCCGTCGGGCGACGCGACGGCGACCGCGAAGCCAGCGCCCATCGACGCGTCGTACTCAAACGCGATGACGTTCGTCTCCCCGACGGATGGGAAGCGTGTGAGCTCGTTCGTAACGTTGCCGTCGTCGTCGAGCACGACGAGCGCGAAGATCTGTGTCGGCTCGATCTGCGGCAGGTCGCGGAAGGTGAGGAAGCCTTCGCCGGTGGCGGCGCTGTAGAAGACCGCGGCGCCGGCGTCGCTTGAGACCGTGATGTCAGAGGCAGGCTGCGTGGGCGTGAGCGCTGCCCGCTCGAACGAGTCATCGATGACCGCGGCACGGAATCCGGAGCGGTCGGCGTTTTCGAGGAAGAACGAGACGCCATCGTTGGCGGCGATGCTGTCGGAGACGTCTTCGAACTCTTGATTCAGCTGGAACGCCATGAGCCCGGTTGCAGCGAAGCCGGTCGCGAACGCGAACGTGGCGACGCGCCAGGCGTTGGCCCGGCGGGCGGTGCGGCGGGCGGTGCGGCGCGTCGCCTCGCGCCGGGCGGAAGCTTCGTGCGACACGATGGCTCGGCCCACGGCGTCGCGTTGGGTGTGCGACGCATCGCGGACCGCGTCGAGCACGAGGCTCTTGAGCTCGGGCCGGGGGGAGACGTCGGGGAGGATCTCGGTGAGGTCGGCGAAGCGGGACTGCTCGCGGCGGACCTGGGCCTTGATCTCGGGCGACGCCTCGGCGAAGGCGGACTCGAACTCGTCGGACTCGTGGCGATCGAGGACGCCGCCGGCGTCCAAGAGCGCGAGCTCGAGTAGTTTCTCGGGCGACATTACGAAGCCTCCTCAACGCCCGAGCGTTCGCGCAGCCGGACGAGCGCTCTGCTGAGCGCGGATTTGATCGTGCCAATGGGGGTGTCGAGTTCGTCGGCGATCTGGCGGAGCGTCTGCCCGCCGAGATACGCACGGACGATGACGGTCTTCTGGAGCTCGGGGAGCTGGTTGACGCGTCCCATGAGGACGCGGTACTGCTCGCTGCTCTCCATGCCAGCGGACATGTCGGGCCTGATGGCGGGCGGGGTCGCGTCTTCGCTCATGCCGGTGAGCTTGACGCGGGCCTGAGCGCGACGCAGGCGGTCGACGAGGTGCCGCCGTGTGATGAGCAGGACCCACGTCACGAGGGCGGCCCGCTCGGGGTCGTACCGCTCGGCGGTTTTCCAAAGCCTGACGAACACTTCTTGGACCGCGTCCTCGGCTTCCGCTCGGCTCGGCATGCTCTGGAAAGCCATGCGGTAGACGAGCGATCCGAAGCGGTCGTACAGATCGCCGACCGCGCCCTCTTCATCGGAGGCGATCCGCTGCATCAGCTCGTAGTCGATCTGTCGCTGCTCTTTGCTGATCATCGTGACTTCGGCTGCAGATGGGTCACTGCGGGGCGGTCCTGGATTATGAACGGAATCTGTTTGGATATCTGGTCTGTCGGCGTTGCAGAAACTGATCCGGAGAACTGATACGCGTTCGTCGGCCTTGGGATCCACGCTTTGACGACAATTTGGTGATCTTGCTGCACGTGTTGCATGTGCACCGGCGAGGCTTCTTGCGGTCCCGATCCTTGTGCGTCCGCGTCCAGTCCGTTAAGCTTGCCGAATAAACGGAGTCCGATCGTTGTTGCAACAATCGGATGTTCGGGGAGTGGCCCGTCCGGGGGTGTGCCGCGTGCAGCATCGGCTGAGCACAACACGAGAACGACGCATCGGCGGGTTCACGCTTGTTGAGCTCTTGGTCGCGCTCACGGTGATCGCCGTGCTTGTCGCGTTGATGCTTCCCGCGATCGCTCGGGTGCGCTCGACGACGTTCCGCGTCATCTGCTCGTCGAACGTCCGTCAGATCGGCCTCGGTGTCGCGATGTATACCGATGACAACGACGGCGTGTTGCCGCAGACGATCTTTTTAGATGCTTCTGACGGCGGCGATGACGTGCTGCTCGAGACGACGACGCTCCGAGTCGGCGTTGCATCCCGGTTTTACGGGCTCGTCGATAGCACGAGCCGATCGTCGGTCGGCACGCTTCCCACTGGGGTGTGGGATGGTCTTGGACTTCTGCACAGCCAGGAGTACCTCGACAGCCGGGGCATTTTTTACTGCCCATCGCACAGCGGGATGAACCGTCTCCGCGATGACGGCGACGGTGACGCTTGGGCGGATGCCTCGCGTGACGTCATGGGGAATTACCAGTACCGTGCTGAGGGCCCCGATGGCACGAATCGGCTCTGGCAGATCGAGCCCCGCGAGTCGGTGCTTGTGTCTGACTCGTTGCGCCCGGAAGACGAACTCAATCACGAGGACGGGGCGAACACGCTGCGTGCTGACTTAGCCGTCCTCTGGTTCTCCGACCCGGAGCAGGAGCTCCTGGCGCTTAGCCGGGCTGGGCATTCGCCCAAGGCGTGGCGGCTCCTCGACAGGCACGCCGGCGGCGCGGACTGATTCAGAGGCTCCACTGGCAACGAGTGTGTGCCCTTCATCGTTTGCCGGGATATCGCTCAGAGTTCTCGCGGCGACGTCCTGTTTCGGGATCAGTTTCACGGCTTTGTATCCCATGCACCGCATCGCGTGCTCCTCGGCGTTTCGCTGCCGTCCGCACTATGCTCGCTCTGGTTGACAGCTCGCCAGGGCATGCCGGCGGCACTCTGATGAACAGGAGCGCGTGATGGGACGATTGAGCTTCTTTGGTTGTGCGGTATTGGCAGCAGCGGTGATCACGCCTTCGGCGGCGGCTCAGGTGTCGGCGACGCGGACGTATTACGGTGCGGAGCGGCCGATGCCGGTTGAGATCGTCCGGCCCGCCGGCGCCGAGGGCGATCTCACGGTGCGGCTGCTGTCCGCGGACAACGCGGAGCTGGCGTCGGCGCCGACGCAGACTGGCGCGGCTGACCTCGCGGCGATGTTCGAGTCGCTCTGGGTCATCGATCCGGCGCAGCCCACGATCCGGTACGCGCAGCTCTTTGCCGGCGGCACGCCCGTCGGCCCGGCGCTCGTGCTGCAGCCGATGACGACGCCCGAGCAGGCATATTCGTTCCAGTCTCCTGGCCAGCGGCCCGAGGTGCGGTGGCGGAGCGGCCAGCGTGTGGTGTCGGGTGTGCGGGCGTACAGCGAGCAGCACGTGGTGATGGAGACGACCGAGGGCGAGATCCGTTTCCGGATGCGTCCGGATGCGGCTCCGAACACGGTGTGGAACTTCTTGACGCTCGCGGACGGCGGGTACTACACGGACGTGATTTTCCACCGGGTGGTGGGTGGTGGCAACGGGCGGCCGCCGTTCGTGATCCAGGCCGGCGATCCGATCGGTCAGGGCGTGGGCGGTCCGGGTTTCTTCGTTGACCTCGAGCGGAGCGGGCTGCCGCACACGTTTGGGGTGCTCTCGATGGCGCGGTCGTCTGATCCGAACTCGGCGGGGTCGCAGGTGTTTATCTGCTTGAGCCGTGCGGGGACGCAGGGGCTCGATGGCTCGTACACGTCGTTCGCCGAAGCCGTGGGCGGTGCAGCTGCGATTCTGGCGATCGAGTCTGTTGAGACGGGGGCGAACGACCGGCCGGTGTCGCCGCCGGTGATCGAGCGGACGGTGCTTGTGCCCGCGCCGCCTCGTGGCACGGGCCCGTCGGTCATCGCCCGTCCGGAGGCGCCCGACACGGGGCGCTAAATGGCAGATCTCGGATGCTGCAGACGGTTTAGAGCTTGATCCGAACGCCGAGGCTCGCGCTCAGCGTTGGCTGCAGTTCGACGTCGGCGATGCTGTTTCCGCCCGAAGTCTGGATGTTGACCTCGCGGTAGGGCAGGCCCTGCACGGTGCCGAAGACGACGACGTTGGGCGAGTGCTGATACGAGATGAACGAGCCGACCGGGACGACGGCGTCTTCGAGGATGCCGCCCGGCACGCTGCTGTTGTCATCCGCGAGGCGGAACTGGTGGAAGGTCACGCCGGCAAAGCCGCCGACGCTGATGTCGTCGGTGAGCGTGTGGGTGAGGGCGATGCCGCCGTTGAGGTTGGCGACGACCTGATCGACGCGGCCGACCTTGAGGTTCCAGTAGTCGGAGAACTGCCAGTCAACGACGGGGACGGGGAATGCGATGACGTCTTCTTCGAGCCGGCTCTGCACGAGCAGCGATGCGCCGATGAGCAGATCCTGGTTGACCCGGTAGGTCAGGCCTGCGACGCCGCCGGCGGTGATGCTGTCTTCGAACTCGGCGTCGACCTCGCCGTCGAAGCCGATGTTGACCCCCAAGATGCCGGAGAGCCTGCGGTCGAAGAGGTGCACGAGCGTGGCGCCGACGCCCGCGGAAAGGCCGACATCGATCGGGTCACCCGAGCCGGGGAACTCGCTGAAGGGCTGGAAGTCGTAGAGGCTGGTTGTTTGTCGGGCCGAGAGCCGGAGGATGTTTTTATTGTTGATCGGTGTCGAGTAGCCGAGCCTCGCGGGGACTCGGAGCGTGCGGAGCTCGCCGGCGCTGCCGTTGGTGTCTGAGGAGCCGTCGTAGACGAGCCCGGAGAAGAAGGAGACGGTGGTGGGGATCTCCGGCGCGATGGCGGGGCCGTCTTCGGGTCGGATGGCCTCAGGGCCGACGGCTTGCGGGGCCTGATCTGCTGGCTGTGCTGCGGGTCGGGCGATCGGCGCGGCCGGGCGGTCTGCCTCGGGCTCGGGTTCGATCAATCCGACCGGCTGCGCGGCTGCGAGCGGCGAGATGTTGAGAGCTGCCCCTGCGAAGGCGGCGAGGCAGGCTGTACGGCTAGGCATGTCCGGTCTCCGGGCGGATTCGCTGGCGACTATAGGGATCGGCTGATCGGGGGGGGTCGCTTGCAGCGAATCCGCCGATCGGCGTGCCGGACGGGGCGTCTCGCGACGCATAGAGTCGGCGGTCCGGGGCGGTAACTCAATTGGTAGAGTGCCAGCTTTGCAAGCTGGAGGTTGGGCGTTCGAGTCGCCTCCGCTCCACTTTCCGTTCATCGGGCGGCTCGGGTGCCGCGCACCCGAGTTTCCTCTGCCGAGTGATGCTCGTCGCCGTGGGGCGTGCTCCGGCCCGACGCCACCGACGGGTCATCTTCACACTCGGCACCCCGTGACGGCTGATTTGTCGGGTTAGTTGCCGATCGCCTTTGTGATCGCCTCAGCGAGCGGAGCTCCGAGCGATGCAAGGATCGGTGCAATGATGGCGAGAATAGCCCTCCACGATCCGACGGCAGATGGGGGGGCGGCTTTGTTGTCCCGGTCGGCATCGATCCGTTGCAGTCTGGTCACGGCGTTGTACGTAGGAATGTAGAGAACCGCGAGCAGCACGCTCCAGAGGAGCGCGCCGACCACGGCACTGGTCCGTGGGATGGTAGCCGCCGCATCGGCATCAGCACCGATTGACCAATCAAAGGTCGCGACTGCCCACGACCAGATCGAGTAGGTCATCAGCGTACCGAGGACGAGCAGCGCTGAGCCGAGCCTGAGCAGGCCGTTGAGCGAGCGCAGATGCTCGAGCCGCTCGTGCTGCCCTTGCTTGTCTGGCCTTTGTGCGAGTTCCGCGAGTGAACCGCACGCGAAGGCGAAACACGCGATCGGGACGGCCGCGAGCAAGTAGGCGGCACGCGGCAGCGCTCGCACGCTGATCGCGGACCAGGGTTCTTCGCCGCTCATCCTGGCGTGCGTGAAGAAAAGCGTGAATTCGTAGGGCGGAGCCTGTTTGATCGCTGTCACCGCGCTCGCGAGCAGCGCTGCCCCCGTGAGCAGCCAGAATCGGAACGGATGGGACTCGTTGCTGACCGCGAAGGACCGCGCTCGGAGAGCTATCGCAAGCGACACCATCACGAACGCCGTCGCCGACGCGATCCAGAGATTTCGAAACAACGCCTCCTCCGCAAGCCTCGTGAGATCGATCGGTCGCTCGGGAACGGTGAGCATGACTCGTGCGGTATAGCCGGGCAACATGCCGACGGCGTCACGGATCGCGATGTAGGCGACGAATAGCAGCCCCGCGACACCGACGATCCGCATAGCGCCTTGGAACGTCCAGCGGATCGCAAGGAGCGAAGTCCAGAGAATTGTGCGTGCAGCGTCGAGGTACCCGCCTGCGATGATCCACACGGCGCGCGAGAGACCCCCGGTCACACTGAATGCTGCCCCGCCGGCCGACTCGAAAGCCGCAACAGCAGACGAGGCGACCCGATCGATGAATGTGGTGAAGCCCGACATCGACCGGCTCCCGTTGCGGAAACCCTCGTTGCGAAGCGAATGACCCCGGCGGGATTCGAACCCGCGTTGCCAGGATGAAAACCTGGAGTCCTGGACCAGACTAGACGACGGGGCCGTCGTGGGCGGATCGTAGCCCGGCGCGGGTGGCGGGGCACCGCCTGCCGGGGGATGATCTGTCGTGTCTTCGTCGATCGTGCCGAGTCCGATGCCGCTGGATGTTGGTGGGGCCGGTGTGCTGCTGGTCGGCGGGACATTCGACCCTGTTCACGTGGGGCATGTCGAGCTGGCGAGGCGGGCGAGGGATGCTCGCATGCCGGGCGCGGCGCTGCTGTTTGTGCCCGCGGCGAGGAGCCCGCACAAGACCGCCGGGCCGCGGGTATCCGATGCTGATCGGGTGGCGATGCTCGATGCTGCGGTCGCCGGGGTGGCCGATGCTGGCGTGTGGCAGGACGAGCTCGACCGCGCTGGTCAGGGCGAGGCCAGCTACTGGGTCGACACGCTCGAAAGGGCGAGGGCGATCGTCGGCACCGCGCCGCTCGGCTTTGTGATCGGAGCGGACCAGGCGGTGGCGTTTCACCGCTGGCGCGAGTCGGCTCGCATCCTGGATCTTGCTTCGCCCGTGGTGCTGCTCCGCGCGCCGTATGAGACGGTCGACCGGCTCCGTCGGGCGCTGCTCGGCACCGGGGCGTGGACCGGGCCGCAGGCGGACCGGCTTCTCGCGTCGGCCGCGGACGTTGGCACGGTCGACGTCAGCTCGACAGAGATCCGTGAGCTGCTGCGTGTCGACAGGCAGGGCGGCCGGCTGGGGGCGATGCTCGCGCCGGGCGTCCTTGAGTTCATTCGGAATCGAGGGCTGTACGAGGCTGGTCCGACCGAGCCGCGGGCGTGAGCACGCGGGCAGGTCTCCCTCGGGCCCGCGTGCTCACGCCCGCGGCTCTGAACTGCCTTACCTCACGAGCGACTTGAGCTGGTCAGCCTTGTCGGTCTTCTCCCAGGCGAATGTGCCGTAGGTCTTGCCGTCGACAGTGACAGAGCCCGGCTCGCGGCCGAAGTGGCCGTGGTAGGCGGTGTGGCTGTAGATCGGCGCAGCGAGCTTGAGGCTCTCGATGATGCCGCGGGGCGTGAGCTTGAAGGTCTCGCGGATGGCGGCCGAGATCTTGCCCTCGTCGGCGGTCGCGGTGCCGAACGTTTTGACGTGGACGGATGTCGGCTCGGGCACGCCGATGGCGTAGGAGAGCTGGATCTCGCACTCGGTGGCGAGGCCCGCGGCGACGACGTTCTTGGCGATGTAGCGGGCCATGTAGGCGGCGGAGCGGTCGACCTTGGTGGGGTCCTTGCCCGAGAAGGCGCCGCCGCCGTGGCGGCCGCGCCCGCCGTAGGTATCGACGATGATCTTGCGGCCGGTGAGGCCGACGTCGCCGTGGGGGCCGCCGATCTCGAACTTGCCGGTGGGGTTGACGTGCACGGTGATGCCGTCGTTCCACAGGTCGCCGAGGACGGGCTTGAAGATGTGCTCAATGACCTCGGTCTTGAGCTGGTCTTGCTTGGAGTTCCACTCAGGCGTGTGCTGGGTGGAGAGGACGACGGTATCAACGCGGGCCGGCTTGCCGTCGTCGCCGTACTCGACGGTGACCTGGCTCTTGGCGTCGGGGCGGAGGCCCTCGATGCCGCCGGCCTCGCGGACCTGGGCGTGCTTCTCGACCAGCTGGTGGCTGAGCTGGATCGGCAGCGGCATGAGCTCGGGCGTTTCGGTGCATGCGAAGCCGAACATCATGCCCTGGTCGCCCGCGCCCTCTTCGCCCTTGTTGCCCTCGTCGACGCCCATGGCGATATCGGCCGATTGGGCCTTGATCGAGCTGAGCACGGCGCAGGAGATGTGGTCGAAGGCCATGTCACCCGAGGTGTAGCCGATGCGTTCGATGGTGCCGCGGACGATGTCGGGGATCTCGACGTAGGCCTTGGTGCGGACCTCGCCGGCGACGACGGCCATGCCGGTGGAGACCATGGTTTCGCAGGCGACGCGGCTCGCGGGGTCCTGCGCGTGCATGGCGTCGAGGACGGCATCGGAGATCTGGTCGGCGACCTTGTCGGGGTGGCCCATTGAGACGGATTCGGAGGTGAAAAGGTGCGGCATCGGGTACTCCAAGTTGAGCTTGTGTCTGATCGCGACTCTAGCCCGACTCCGGATGGCCCGGTGAGCCTTCGCGATCGGTGCGACGCCGGGAACAGCTATCCTGCTGGCATGGCGAAAAAGCCCGGCAACGTAGCAGGCCTGACCTACGCCGACGCGGGCGTGGATCTTGAGACGTACGACGCGTTCATCTCTAGGCTCGGGTCGATGACTCGGCGGACGCACGGGCCGCGGGTGATCCAGAACCCGGGCGGGTTCGCGGGGATGTTTCGGCTCGATTACAACCAGCGGCTCTTCCAGCGGAACTACAAGGATCCGGTGCTCGTCGCATGCAACGACGGCGTGGGCACGAAGCTGAAGATCGCGTCGGCGATGCAGACGTTTGACACGATCGGCGTCGATCTGGTCGCGATGAGCGTGAACGATCTGATCGTGCAAGGCGCCGAGCCGCTTTTCTTTCTGGACTACATCGCGGTGCCGAAGGTGGTGCCGGACGAGCTCGAGGCGATGGTCCGCGGGATCGCCGGTGCGTGCGAGGCGAGCGGGTGCGCGCTGATCGGCGGCGAGACGGCGGAGATGCCCGACGTGTACGCGCCGGGTGAGTTTGATATGGCGGGCTTCGCGCTGGGCGTGGTAGAGCTCAAGAAAGCGACGGACCCGCTCCGCGTGCAGCCGGGCGACGTGGTGCTCGGGCTCGCGAGCGACGGCGTGCACAGCAATGGATACAGCCTCGTGCGGAAGATCGTTTCAGCGAAGAAGCTGAAGCTCGACAAGTTGTACGCAGAACTGTCTGCGGAGCAGACTCTCGGACAGGTCCTGTTGACTCCGACGCGGCTCTACGCGGACCCGATCGTGAGGCTGCAACGCGCGTACCGCGTGAAGAAAGTCATCAGCGGCATGGCGCACATCACCGGCGGTGGCCTCGCGCAGAACATCGAGCGGGTGCTCAACGGCAAGGTCGACGTGCGTCTGGATGCCGACGCGTGGGACGTGCCACGGGTATTCGGATTTCTGGCCGAGCGGGGGAAGGTCGAGCACGCGGAGATGATGCGCGTGTTCAACATGGGCATCGGGTACGTGCTGATCGTCCGGCCGAGCTTTGCCGACGCGGTGCAGCGTCGGCTTGAGAAGCTGGGCGAGACCGTGCGCGTCCTTGGTGAGGTACGCAAAGGGACTGGCAGTGTGACGGTGACGTAGCGGGGGCTTCCGGCCCGTGCTGCCGATCAGCCGTGCGTGAGGCCCGCGAATATGGGCTTGGGCGTGGCGTGGTCCTTGCCCTCGATCTCGGCGAGCTTGTTGAGGTACTCGCTCACCGCGATCATGACCGTCGCGTGGCTCCAGGTGAGCGGGCTGACGGAGATCGGGTCGCCGCTGTAGGGGTGGAACTGTTCTGCCAGCACGCCCGACGGCAGGGTGCGATAGGTGCACCAGTTGATGAGGTCCATTGCTTCCTTGAGCTCGTCCTTGGTCGTCGCTCGGGCGATGATGTGCTGGGCGTGCCACAGGGTGCAGATGACCCACGGGTTGCCGGGGACGATGTCGGTTTTCTCGGTCTCGATCTGGTGGTAGTAGTCTTTCTGATAGCGGGCGACGCCGCCGATTTCTGTCCGCACGCTGAGCAGCTCGCGGGTCTTTTCCATGTCCGAGACGATCATGGGATCGTCCGGGTCGATGCCGCCGATCGCGAAGTGGGCAAAGTTGGCGGCGTCGGCGGTCATATCGAGGCGGTAGGTGCCGTCTTCTTCGGGGACGGCGCGGCGGGCGAAGCGGCCCTCGGCCTCGTTCCAGAAGTGCTTGATCCAGGCGCGTTGCATGCGTTCGGCTGCGTCGGCGTAGATCGCGGCGCGGTCTGGCTCGCCGAAGTCCCGTGCGAACGCGCTGGCGGCGTTAAGCGCACCGATCGTGCTCGCGATGGTGAAGGTGTGCACGCCGCGCCGTTCTTCCCACAGGTCCCACGACTGCTGGGGCAGGCCGTTGGCGTCGCGGTAGTCGACCATCCAGTCGGCGGCGCGTGTCACGAGCGGCTCGTAGACGCTTTTGATGAACTCGACGTCGCGGTAGGTCTCGAAGTGCTGGCGGAGCGCCCAGGTGGTCAGGGCGGTCTCGTCCTGCTGGATGGGCAGGATCTTTCGGCCATCGAGGGTCCAGGGGTGCCAGCTCGAGGCGAGCGTGCCGCTGGGGTTGTACTTATGCAGGAAGTAGCCCTCTTCTCCCATGACGCGGGCGCAGAAGCGGAAGAAGTTCCGGCTGAGTTCTGACTGGCCGGTGAGGATGAGGCTGTAGGCGACGAGCGCGCCGTCGCGGGGCCAGCAATAGCTGTAGTGATCGCCGCCGAACTGGGCGATGTCGGAATCGTTGGCGGCGATGATGGCGCCCTCGTTGTCGACCTGCGTGCGGACGAGCAGCGAGCTTCTGTAAAACAGATCGGTCACGGGCTCGGGCAGGGGGGTGGTATCGATCTGCTCTTTGCGTGACCAGAGCTTCCAGTACGACTCGGTGCGTGCGATCATGCGCTCGGGGCCGGCCTCCCAGATCTGGCGGTTGAGGTTCTTGACGTCGTCGAACGATCGGCCGCAGGCGAACCAGTTGGTGACGTAGGCCTCTCCGCCCGCGGGCACGTGCAGGTTGTAGCCGATGGTGGCGTCGACCGAGCCCTGGGCGATGGTGTTTCGTCCGAGGTGGCCGTCTTCTGCGTCGCGCCAGGTGCCCTCGGCGCCGCCGACGCGCTTGGAACCGATGGCCCAGTGGTCGAGGCCGCACTTGTGCTGGTCGCACGCGTTGACGAGGAAGTAGAAGCCGTCTTTGTAGAAGACGACGCCGCTGGTTGTGGGGTCGTAGTTGGCGGTATCGCCCACGGGGTTGCCGCCGATGGACAGGTCGTAGTGGAAGAAGAGCCGCACGTCGCGGTCCTTGCCCAACAGGTCGCGGACGACGGACTTGCGGAAGTAGATCGGTTCGGACTGATCGACCGCGTCGTTGCAGATGATCTCGAGCCCGAGCGTTTTGCTGGTGAGCCTGACCTCGGTGACGAGCGTGTCGGCCTTGTAGCGGAGCTCGCGTTTCCAGGCCTTGTCTTCGATCCAGGCGAACTCGCCGTCGGCCCAGACGCCGAAGCGCTGGACGTGGCCCTGGGTGTGGTTGGGCTGGCCGACGCAGGGGTAGTAGAGGTCGCGGACGCGGTAGTCGTCGTCGAAGGTGATGAGCAGGCTGCCGTTGCCGACGGGGATATCGCGGGGCATGGGGGGCTCCGATGAGAGTGTGCGGATCGGTCGTCGCAGAGGCTATCGGCCCGCGGGGGCGGGCGCTGCAACCGAGTTCGGGGGATTGCTAGGCCGGAGATGCAGATCGCGTGATACGGAATGGCGGAGGCGACCCCGTGAGCCGCCCGGAGATCAGCCGTTCAGGAATTGATCGGCTAGCGCCGCGGCATCGTCGTCGCTCAGGTCCGCGTCGTCCTCGCTGTGCTGGGTCGTGGTGAGCTGGCCTCCGAGGGCCTCGATCCGTTCGCGGATGTCACCGACGTATTCGATGCCGATGCCGAAGTTCTCGCCGACCTTGACAGCGGCGCCCTGGGCGATCGCGACGTTGTTGACCAGCAGGTCGAGCTGCTCGTCGGCACGCTTCGGGAGCTCGATGATCGCCCCGGGAGCCAACGCGGCCGCTTCTGAGACGTTCATCGGCGTCTCGCCCACGCGGACGATGATCGGCACTTCGAGCCTCAGGATGCTTCGGACGGTGCGGCCCATGGGAGGAGTATCGGCCCGTGGGGCCCGATCGCTTGCGATCGGGAAGCCGGTCAGCCTTCGAACCGCGAAACGATCAGCGTGACGTTGTGCCCGCCGAAGCCGAAGGTGTTGTTCATCGCGTGAGAGATATGCTTTTCAGCGGCCGAGTTGGCGACGAGGTGCATGTCGAACGGGGTCACGGACCCGTCCTCGGCGAGCGTGCCCGGGTCGTTCAGGTTCGCGGTGGGTGCGATGATACCTTCGCGTACGGCGTGGATGCAGGCGACCATCTCGACGGCTCCCGACGCGCCGAGGGTGTGCCCGTGCACGGACTTGGTCGAGCTCATCATCATCTGCCCGCCCGCCGAGGCCCGGGCATGGTCACCGAAGATCTCGAGCGCGGCCTCGACCTCGGCCTTATCGCCGAGCGGTGTCGATGTGCCGTGGGCGTTGACGTAGCCGATATCGGTCGGGTTGAGCCCCGCGTTGGTGAGCGCTGCCCGCATGCTGCGTGCGGCGCCGCTGCCTCCGGGGTCGGGGGCCGTGATGTGGTAGGCGTCGCAGGCGTTTCCGGCGCCGGTGAGCTCGGCATAGATGGTCGCGCCGCGGGCCTTGGCGTGCTCGAGCTCTTCGAGCACGAGGATGCAGCCGCCTTCTGAGAGCACAAAGCCGTCGCGGCCGGTGTCGAAGGGCCGGCTTGCTGTCGCGGGGTCGTCGTTCCGGGTGCTCATCGCCTTCATGGTCATAAACGAGCCGATGCAGAGCGGGGTCAGTGCCGCTTCGGCGCCGCCCGAGAGCATGACGTCCGCCTCGCCTCGTTTGATGGTGTTCATCGCGTCGGCAAGGGCGTGGCCCGAGCTGGCGCAGGCGGTGGCGTGGGCTGAGGCGGGGCCCTGCAGGCCGTGGCGGATCGCGGTGTTGCCCACGACGGCGTTGACCATCAGCCTTGGAACGGTGAACGGGCTGATCCGCCCGGGTCCTTTGCTGTTGAGCACGCCCACGGCGATCTCGATCGTGTAGATGCCACCGATGCCGGAGCCGACGATGATGCCGCAGCGGGTCGGGTCTTCTTTGTTGATGTCGAAGCCGGCGTCTTTGACCGCCTCTTCCGCGGCGAACATGCCGATCTGCGTGCAGCGGTCGAGCCGCTTGAGTTCTTTCTTGTCGAGCCGGGTGGCGGGGTCCCAGTCCTTGAGCTCCCCGCCGATGCGGCAGGTCCAGCCCTCGTAGGGCTCGAACTCGGGCTTGGTGATGCTTGTGATGCCGTTGCGGGCTTCACGCATGCCCTCCCAGGTTTCGGCATAGGTATGGCCGAGCGGGGTGGCGGCTCCGATGCCGGTGATGACGACGCGTCGGTTGGTGCTCATGTGCAGGCCGTCCGTGTGCTCGGCCGCGGCTTGACGCCGATTGGGCGTCGCGCGGCGTGTATTGGATAGCTTCGCCGCGGTGCGGCGATCCGTGAACGTGTCAGCTCGATCGTTTCAGGCAGCGTCGGGGGAACCATGGGCTCGGGCCCGGACGTCGGCGAAATGCAAGGCTTTCGGCGGGCGGCTTTCGGCAGGTGGCTTCCGGCGGCTCGCTTAGTCGACGCCCTGGGCACCCTTGATGAACTCGATCGCCTGGCCGACGGTCTTGATCTGCTCGGCTTTGTCGTCGGGGATCGAGGTCTCGAAGGCGTCCTCGAACTCCATGACGAGCTCGACGGTGTCGAGGCTGTCGGCGTTGAGGTCGTCGACGAAGCTCGTCTCCCGGCTGATCTTGGCCTTTTCAGCGCCGAGCTGCTCGGCCACGATGTCGATCACCTTCGCTTCGATGTCCTGCTCGGTCACGCTCGATACTCCGTGTGGGGGTTCGCAGGTCTCGGCCACGCGCCGAGTGGGCCTTGCCGCCTCCCTCGCTGGATAGCAACGAGTCTAGACGCGAGCGGACGCGATGGGAAATCGGACCACGCTCCAAGGGATCTCCGCTCGGCCGACGGTTTCCGGGGGAATGAAGGCGAGGCTGGCAGGCCCGGAAACGTGTCCGTACGGGCCGAGAAGCGATTCAGGTCGGTTTGGGGGTGGCCGACGGAGCGGGCCGCAGCGGTAGTCGCACGGGGGCACCCAAATGAGGGTGGGCGGGCGCGCTCCGGCGGCTCACGCGGGCGTGTGCAGCGATCGATAGCAGGTCTGGCGGAAAGGAGAGCCCCGGCGGGTGTGCCGGGGAGCCGACGCGGCCCAGGCGTCCGCCCCGGTCAGGCCGCGGCAGGTGGGAGAGGGAACACATGGCTCACATGCCCAAGGAACCCGAGGCCTTCGCCGAGCAGGTCGCGACCATGCTCCAGCGGATCCAGCCCGACTACGCCGTGAAGCTGGTCGGCCCGAGCGAGCTGCTCGTCGACGGCCGACGGCTCGATCTCGACAACCTGTACCGCATGGTCAGCCACGATCCGATCCGCGGGATCGAGATCGTCGAGCACTACCTTGAGCAGCTGTTTACGGGCGACCCGGGCGAGGGCAGCGAGCTGCCGTTCGAGCTTGCTCGGCAGCGGATCATGCCGCGGATCCAGCCGGTGAGCATCTTCGAGCACTTGTCGGAGGAGCTCGTCGCGCACGTGCCGTATGTGAACGACACCGTGATCGTGTTCGTGACGGACATGCCCAGCATGACCGTGAGCATCACGACCGAGCAGATGATCCAGTGGGAGGTGACGGCGGAGGACCTCGAAGAGATCGCCCGCGAGAACATCGATTGCTACGCGCCCGAGCTCGACATGCAGTTTGTCGAGAGCAAGGAGGGCGGCCAGGCTGCGATCATCAGCGAGCAGGACGGCTACGACGCGGCCCGGCTCTTGATGACCGATCTGCACCGCACGCTCGTGCCCCGTCTCGGCCCAGACTTTCTCGTTGCGGTGCCCGCGCGGGATATGTTCGTGGCGCTCAGCAACGGGCCCACGCCCTTCCTGAGGCGGCTGCACAGGCGGGTCATCCAGGATTACAACCGCCTGCCGTACCCGATCAGCCGGGACCTGTTCCTGGTCACCCGTGACGGCGTGGCGGGCACCGTGCTCAGCGACTTCGGCATCGACTCGATGACCGAGATCGAGGACGACGCCTTCGGCGAGGACCGCGACGCGGCGTGAGCCGGGACCGGCGCGACCTACGATCGTCGCGTGATCCTGCTCATCGACAATTACGACAGCTTCACCTGGAACCTGGTGCAGAGGCTCGGCGAGCTGGATCCGACGCTCGAGCCGGACCGTGATCTCGTGGTCGTGCGCAACGACAGGATCACGCCCGAGGAGGCGGCCGAACTCGACAGCGGGCGCGGGCCGAGCCACGTCATCGTGTCGCCCGGGCCGTGCACGCCGAACGAGGCGGGGATCAGCTCGCAGATGATCGGAGCCTTTGCAGGCCGGGTGCCGGTGCTCGGGGTGTGCCTGGGGCATCAGTGCCTGGGCGACCTGAACGGCATGTCGGTCGTCCGCCACGACACGCCGATGCACGGCAAGACGAGCCCGGTCTATCACGATCAGCGGGGGCTGTTCGCCGGGATCCCGAGCCCGATGGAGGCGATGCGGTACCACTCGCTGGTCGTCGACGCGGGCTCGGTACCAACGCAGCTCGATGCCGACGGCAACGGCTGGTCGCTCACGGCGTGGACAGACGAAGAGCTGCCGGGCGGCGGCACGCGTCGCGTGGTCATGGGGCTCAGGCGGGTCTGGGGCGAGAAGGGCTCGTCTGTCGGCGGGCAGCCGCTGGAGGGCGTGCAGTTTCATCCGGAGAGCTTCATGACGCCCGAGGGCCCGAGGCTCCTGGCGAACTTCCTCGCCATGGGCGAGCGGGGGCGGCGGGTGGACGATTCGCGGATCGCCAGTATCGGCGCGTGATCGTCGATTCCGTCGGAGCCGCGGGCGTAAGCACGCGGGCAGGGACCCGAACTCATGACGTGCCCGCGTGCTCACGCCCGCGGCTCTGTGCGGCCGGATTGCCGGATACCCTGCTCGTATGATCGACCCCAGCCCGACCACCGCCATCGACCCGAAGCTCGCCCGTGGGACTCTTGAAGAGGTGCACGAGGCGTCGGCCACCAAGCCGGCGTTCATCGTCGTGAGCTTCGCGAACACGAGCTACCGCAGCCACTTCGAGATCGACGACCCCGGCGCGATCAAGGCGACGGTCGGCAAGCGGATCGTGGGCGCGATCCGGGCAGAGGCGAAGCGGATCGACGTGGTGACCACCGGCGGGCGGTACGTCGAGCCGGTGTACGGCCGGCCCCGGCGGGTCCAGGGGACCGTGATCGCGATCGAGGACGGCGCGGTGGTGGTGAACGCGGGGATGCCGATCCACTGCACGCCGACGGACGGTCGGCAGAACGCGAGCGACTTCGAGGCTGGGCAGTTTGTGAGCTTCGATGTGCTTCGCGGGGCGCGGTTTGAGGAAGGCTGAGGCTTAGGTCCTCGGCCTCTGTTCGGAACCTGGTACACTTCCGCGACGGGTCGTGGAGGTGAATTCGCATGGAACTGTTCGAGAAATTGTCGTCACTCGGCGAGCGAGCCGTCGAGTTGGTGTCCCACGTCGAGACTGAAGAAGCGACCAAGACTGCTCTGGTGCTTCCATTTATTCAGTCGCTCGGCTACGACGTCTTCAACCCATCGGAAGTTGTACCCGAGTTCACGGCGGATGTCGGCATCAAGAAAGGCGAGAAGGTCGACTACGCGATCTGCCGCGAAGGCGCGCCGATTATCTTGTTCGAGTGCAAGCCTCACGGCGCGAAACTCGACAGCTACAGCTCACAGCTCTATCGCTACTTCAGCGTGACGAAAGCTCGAATCGCCATTCTGACAGACGGCATTGTCTATCGGATCTACTCAGACTTGCTGGAGCCCAACAAGCTCGATCCGAAGCCCTTCTTGACGGTGAGCCTCGTCAATCTGAAGCGCAACGCGATTGAACAGCTGTCGAAGATGTCGAAGAAGGAGTTTGACCTCGACGTGTTGCTCTCGGCCGCAGAAGACCTTCGCATGATGGCACAGATTCGCCAGGAGTTCTCGAGGCAACTCGACTCACCATCTGATCAGTTCCTGCGTGTGTTGATCGACCCGGTGTACTCGGGCAGGATGACATCGCAGGTGTTGGACAAGTTTCGTGAACTAGTCAAGGCTTCGCTTCGATCTCATATCACAGAGGCCGTGGATTCGCGGCTCCGTGCAGCGCTTGAGAAAAATGGAGCCGCCGTACCGGTATCCACCGAGCCTGCACCGGAAGCACAAGTGCCGGAAGACGACGGAATTGAGACGACGGAAGAGGAGCTGGAAGGTCTCTACGCGATCAAGGCGATTGTACAAGACGTTGTCGAGCCGCAACGGGTCACGCCGCGAGATGTCCAGTCGTACTTTGGGATTCTGCTAGACAACAACAACCGTCGTCCGATCTGCCGACTGTGGTTCAACGGCGGCAAGAAGTACCTTGGTGTGTTCGATGAGAACAAGAAAGAGACACGAATTCCTGTGTCTGGACCGAATGATCTTTTTCAGCACGCCGAGCAGGTGCGTCAGTCACTCCAGCATGTGATGAAGTGACTAGCTGATCCTCGGATCGACCCACCGGTACAGCACATCCACGACCAGGTTGAACAGCACCAGCAGCGTCGCGAAGATCAGGACCACGCCCATGATGAGGAAGAGGTCCTTGTTGAGCACGCCGTGGCCGAAGTGCTGGCCGAGGCCCGGGACGTTGAAGACCTTTTCGACCACGAAGCTGCCGGTCATGGCGAACGCCGTTGCCGGGCCGAGGTAGCTGAGAACTGGCAGGAAGGCGTTTTTGAGGGCGTGCTTGAAGAGGACGGTGTTCTCGGCGAGGCCCTTGGCGCGTGCGGTCCGGATGTAGTCGGCCCCGAGGGCCTCGATCATGCCCATGCGTGTGAGGCGGGCGATGTAGGCGGCGAAGGGCAGGCTCAGGGTGACCGCGGGCAGGACCATCTGGCTGATGGTGCCCCAGCCGCCCACGGGGAAGAGGCCCAGGCCCACCGAGAAGACGATCAGCAGGAGCATACCCACGACGAAGCTGGGCAGGCTGATGCCGATGAGCGCGATGACGAGCGTGGCGATGTCGGCCGGGGAGTTGGGCTTGACGGCTCCGATCACGCCCGCGAGCAGGCCGATGACCAGCGCGATCAGGATCGCTGCGAAGCCCAGGACGATCGACACGGGCAAGGCGCCGGCGATGATCTCGTTCACGCGCCAGTCCTCGTATTTGAGCGACGGGCCGAGGTCGAAAATGTACTGCGAGGGGGGCGTGACGCCGGCGGCCTCGGCCTGCTCGCGCTGCTCGGCGAGCCGGCCTGAGACCAGATCGCCCGCGTAATCGAGGCCGGTGGCGCTCGTGAGGTACGATACGTAGAAACGCGGGAAGCTGTCGAGGTTGTACTGCCGCTTCATCGCCTCGACGACGGCCGCGGGAGGCTGGCGGCCCTCGGGGTTTTCAAGCGGGTTGCCCGGGATCGCCCAGGCGAGCGCGATCGTGATGGTGTAGATCACGAGCAGGATGATCGGCAGCTGCGCGAGCCGGCCCAGGATCAGGCGTCGCATCAGTTGGTGCTCCCGGCTGCGGGCCCAGGCGAGGGTGCCTGCTCGGCTTTGCGGATGCGTTTGACGGCATCGCCGCCCTTGCCGTCGCCCAGCACATCGACGAGGTAGGCGTCCTGGTTTGCGCGCGGGTGGTCGTTCAGGCCCGTGATCTCGTCGGGGTCGAAAAGGTAGAGGCTCACGTAGTGGAAGATCGGGACCATGGGCAGGTCGTCTTCCATGATGATGCGCTCGGCCTCGGTGAGCAGGGCCATGCGTGTCTCGGCATCGAGCTCGAGCTTGGCTTTGTCGAGCAGAGCGTCGTAGGCGGGGTTGGAGTACTTGCGGTCGTTGTTGCCGTCGCCCGTGCGGTTGAGGTCGAGGAAAGTGGTGGGGTCGGCGTAGTCGGCGTACCAGCCGGCGCGGCTGGTCATGTAGTTGGCGTTTTTCAGGTCATTGCGGAAGACGCCGACTTCTTTCTGGCTGAGCGACGTGCGGACGCCCAGGTTGTTCTGCCAGTCGCGGGCGATCTGCTGGGCGATGAGGTCGTGGCCCGAGTCCTTGTTGAAGAGCAGCTCGATAACGGGAAGATCGCTCGGCGATTCGTAGCCGGCTTCGACAAGCAGCCGGCGGGCCTCGGCGAGATGGGCTTCGAGGCCCTCGGGGTCGCCCTCGAAGTCGGAGACGCACTTGAGCCCGTCGGGCGAGGTGTACCCGGCGATCGAGCCGCGTGGGATGATCGTGTTCGCGACGGGCTGGCCGATGCGGTTGACCTGGTCGACGATGGTCTCTTTGTCGATCGCCATGGCGAACGCGCGGCGGACGCGGGCGTCGCGGAACGGGTTGGGCCGGCCGTCGGTCAGCGTCGGCAGGCAGTTGAAGTTGTACCAATACGTCGCAAAGTTATCGACGGCGTGGACGTTTTTGCGGGGGTCGTCGGGCAGCGCGGCGGCGATCGCGAACTGATCGAGCCCCTCGGCCCGGAGCTGCGCGACCTCCTCGGCGTGCTCGGCGTAAAACGCCCGCTTGGCGTCGAGCATGGCGATGCGGTAATCCGCGGTCAGGTCGCTGACCCAGTCGGCGGCACCGGTCTCGAAGGCGAGCACGGCCGCGTTCGGGTCCTCGACGCTGGGGATCGAAATCGTGTCGATGTCGAGCGTGTCGCGGGCCCACCAGTGCTCGTTGGCCCGCAGGTACAGGCCCCGCTTGAAGCGCCAACGCTCGAGGACGAACGGGCCGTTGGTCACGGTGAGCGGGGGCTTGGTCCAGCCGAACTCGATCTTGATCTGCCCCGTCTCGGGCGAGAGCCGCTCGTACTGCGAGACCAGCGGCTCGTACACGGGGCTGAACACCGCGAACGCGCACAGGTCCAGCCAGTAGGGCGTGGGGTTCTTCAGCTCGATGCGGAGCGTGCGGTCGTCAAGAGCCTTCAGGCCCACCATGGCGTCGAACTGGTCGAGCGCTTCGGCCCACATCCGTTCGACCTCGGCCCGCCGCTCGTCGGGCGACAGGTCGCCGACGCGGTCGGCGTACTCGGCGGTCTGGTTGCTCCGCCAGTCGAAGAACTCGCTTGAGCCCTTGATGGACTGGAAGAGCTTGGCGTAGTCGGAAGCGGTCTCGGGCAGGAGCGCCCGGCGCCAGGAATAGACGAACTGCTGGGCGGTCACGGGCTCGCCGTTGGACCATCTGGCGTCGTCGCGCAGGTAAAAGGTATAGACGGTCTGATCGTCGGAGACGTCCCACCGTTCGGCGACGCCGGGGATGACCTTGTAGTTCTCGTGCAGCACATCGAGGCGGACGAGCGGCTCGTACAGGAGCCTCGCGACACGGAGGTCCTGCATCCAGCTCATCCGCTGCGGGTCGAGCGTTGACACATCGCCGCGGTTGATGAAGGTGAAGTCCGCGGGCGGGTCGGGTCGATCGGTCGCGACGGTGACCCCGATGCCCAGGATCAACAGGAGCACTGGCAACGCGAGCTTGAACATGGCGGAGGGTATGGAGCGCGGCGGCTAGTTGCCGCTGGGCGTCAGGTCGATCTGGATGCCGGCGCCCGGGATCGTCCCGGCGGGTCCGATGACGCGGAAGATACCGGCGCGGAAGGCCCGGTCGTCCGCGTTGCCGAAATCCTGGGCGATCGACGTCTGCGTCGGCTCGGCCCCGAGCCTTTCAGCGGCGAGGTAGGCGACGCTCTCTGCGGTTGCGATCGCCTGGCGGAGCAGCTCGCGTCGGTCGGCGTCGATGTCTTCGATCGAGCCGGCCCGCTCGTACTCGCCGTAGGCATGGCCGATGATCTCGCCGGCGAGCGCGGCGGCGGCACGGATCGTTGAGTCCTCGATCCTTCGGCCGGGCTGCTGCATGAGCCGGCGGTACTCGAGGGACGTGTACAGCGCGGAGCCGAGGGCGAGCGGGTAGTCGCTGGCGTCGAGCTCGGCGAGGTCCGCGATGCGGCTGTCCGCGATCGAGGCGAGCCGTTCGCCCGCGTAGTTCTCCAGCGGCTTGAGCGGTCCGGCGGTGACCGTCAGCAGCTCGGCGATCGCCCGGTAGGCGGAGGCGACGATGTGCAGGTCCTGCTCGTCGGCTGCGGTTTCCAGCAGCGAATCGAGGGCACGCCTCGCCGCCTGCGGCTGGAGCGAGGGCGAGGCCTGATCCGCGAGGATCTCGAACGAGGACCGCAGGCCGCGGCAGGCCGCGTACCGCACGCCCGGTCGTGAATCACCCAGGCTTTCGGTCAGCACCTGGAAGCCGCTTGGCGTCACGAACCGGCCCGCGATGAGCAGCGCGTTCGTCACCAGATGGTCGTCATCGGAAGCCGCCGCCTCGGTCACGGCGTCGCCGATGGCGCTGACGGTCGCGAGGCGGTCGCTCACGCTGAGCGTGGGATCGCCCAGGTAGTCGGCCGCCGCGTCTCGCGCTCGCTGCACGCGCTCGGTCTCGCCGGAGGTCAGGTCGCCGACGACGCGCTGCGCGTCAAACGTTTGCGCCGCCGCGATCGGCGCTGCGAGCAGGGTCACGCCGGCGACAAGCACCGCTCCCGCTGCGCCGAGAAGCCGATCGGTCCGAAGTGTCCTGGTCTTCGTCGTGATGCTCGTCATCGGTCGGCTTTCCTCGATCGGCTGTTGAAACTGCCCTCGTTGGTCGCGTCCGTCGTGGACTGCGAGGCGCATGCGTCGGACGGAGTCTAGGGGCATCCGGCTCCTGGTCAGTACACCTCAAGGAAGACGCGGCGGGTCGGCTTGATCTGCTTGTGGATCATCCTGCGGGTCCAGCTCTCGGGGTCCGACGCGACCTCGGGGTCGATCGACAGGAAGCGGGGGAGGATGTCAGCCGGCAGACGCCGCGCGAGCGCCCGGAAGATGCCGAGCTCCATGCCGGCGATGCCGCAGACGTAGATCAGAGCCTTGTCTGCCGAGAGCAACTCGATCAGCTCCGGGTGCGTGTCGAGCCGATCCTGGACGTAGAGCGATCGGCCGGCGCTCGGGTCGGTCTCGCGGCTGATCGCGGTCAGGTAGTGCATGGACCCGTGCCGCCGGTCCATCTCGGCGAGTGCGTCGTCGTAGAGCAGGTCGGTGCGGTACGGCGCCCCCATGACAAGCGTGGCGTTGGCCGGCGGCTGGGTGTCGGCTTCGAAGAGGTCCATGAGCATGCCGCGGAAGGGGGCGATGCCAGTGCCGGTCGCGAAGAAGAGGTAGCTCCAGTCGTGGCGGTCTTGGGGCAGCAGGAAGCGTTTACCGTTGGGACCGGTGACCTTCACGGTGTCACCCGGCTTCAGGTCGCAGAGATGATTGCTCGCGACGCCGAGGAAGAGCGAGTGGTCGTCCCAGTGCTCGTCGATCGAGCGTTTGACGGTCGTGGCGAGCACGGCGCCGGCTCCGTCCTCGCCCGCGGTGGGGCTTGCGATCGAGTAGAGCCGCAGCGAGTGCGGCCGACCCCGGGCGTCTTCGCCCGGCGGGATGACGCCAAACGATTGTCCGGCGCGGAACCTGCCCGCGAGGCCGGTCTTCGAGACGTCGAGCTCGATGTGCCTGACGAAGCCCGCGGCCTTGCGGTTGGTGCAGATCTCGGTGCGGACGACGACCGCTTCTGCCGGCTCGTTGGGCCGATGCACGTGCATCTCGACCTGTGGCAGCGACGGATCTGGGAAAGCTGCCGTAGTGCCTGCGTCGGTCTCGTTGGTGGCGCCGGTGGTCATGGTGTGCCGTCGTCCGATGCCTCGTCGCTCTCGACCGGCTCGCCGAGGGTTCTCGTGATCTCGTCGATGGCGCTGCCGATGCGTTCACCGGCCTCGCCGCGGACAGATGCCGATTCGTAGCCGTCGCGGGCGCTGCGGAGCGCTTCGGTGCCGCGCTCCCGTGCGGCGGCGGCCGATGCTCGGACCTGCTCGATCGTGTCGGCGATGCCAGCGTCGGCCTGACCGGTGCGGCGGGCGGCTTCAGCCATGGCTTCTGCGAGCGTGTCGAGCGTGGCGGCTTGTGCGAGCGCGAGTCCGCCGTGGGCGTGGTCGATCTCGGCGCTCAACAGCTTCGAGCCGGCGCGGTTGCCCGCCGCGGCCCGACCCGCGGAGGTCGCAGCGGTTTCGAGCGCGCTCTCAGCTGCTGCCGCCGCCGGCTCGAGCACCCCGGTGCGGTACGCGTCGGCGCTCGCCGCGGCTTCGACGATGTCCATGGCGATCGCCTCCGCCTCGGCCCGGTACCGCGAGGCTTCGCCGGCGGTGTCACGGGCCTGGGTTTCGAGGGACGCGATGGAGCTTTCAAGGAGCGTGCGCTGCTGGCTCAGGCGGTCGATCTCGCCCTCAAACGCCGATACACCGGGCCGGAGCGCGTCGGCCTCGGCCAGGCTGCGATCGGCTTGGGCCGCGAGTTCGTCCGCCCGGCCTCGCTGCACCGACGCCTCGCGGATTAGCGGCAGGCCGTCCTGCGCCGAGAGCGACAGGGCTCGTTCGCGGAGCTCGGCTTCGGCGTTCCGGAAGCCGGTTTCGGCCTCGCGTGCCTCTGCCGCCCTTGACTCGAACTCAGCGATGCGTGCTCGCAACGCCTCGTCCTCGGCCTCTACGGCGCGGATGCTCTCGGCCCGCTCGGCGATGCTCGCGCGGAGGGCCTCGATCTCTGGTCCGGGGTCGAAGCTCTCGGCGGCAGCGGCGAGCGCGACTGTTCGGCTATGGGATTCGAGGCGGCTTCGGATCGCGTTGACACCTTGGATCGCCTCACGCCGTGCGTCGGCTGCGGCGTCGAGCGGCTCGGCGGCAAGGCCCAGCTCCGCCTGGCCGATCAGGAGCCAAGCCGCGGCCTGCTGCGCGGGAGAGCCGTCCGAGAGGTGAGGCCTGAGCGCCGCGATCGCCTCGGTGTAGGTTCGCTCGCGCAGATCATCGCCCGGGACCGCCGAGCCGGGCGCCGCGAGGCCCTGCAGGTCTGCCGATGCCTGCTGGATGGCCGCCGCGAGCGCGTCCTCTTCGAGGCATCCCATGGGCAGAACCGCGAGGCCTGCGCTGAGCGCGAGGGCGGCGGGAAGGTTCACAAAGCGTCGTCGGGCCATCGTGTGTCTTTCTGGCTTGGGTCTGGGCTGGCTTGGGTCTGGGCTGGCTTGGGTCCTGGGCTGGCTGTGGTCTCGTGCCGGCTTCGTCTGGGCGGGCATGACGCCTGAGCGTCGGGCTCTGCTTCGATCTGCCGCGGCGCACCGGCATCATGTGCTGGTCGGACGGATCCTGCGGTCGGGTCTGTCGGCCGGACGGCCCGCTCTACCTGGCGGGGCGCTCGGGCTCCTCCGCGCGGTCCATCGCGGTCGGGGGTGTGTAGTCTACGGGGTAGTCGGGCCTTGGGGTGTACATCGCGTCGATCCATTCGACACCCTCGCGGAACCGGCCGCCGATATCGCTGCGGAACACGCTCCGCCAGCCCGGCACTTCTGGGTGCGGCCAGGCTGCGACATGCCTCGGCAGCCCGGCCTGCAGCAATATGCTGTCCGCCGGCTGCTGGAAATCGATGATCGGAAGCCCGTCGTCCGTGCGATACGCCTCGAGGATGAGCATGGCTGTCAGGTAGACCTTCGGGTCGGTTCGGCACGCCCTGGGGAGCCTGAGCCTGCCCGCTTCCAGCCCTCCGTGGCAGCGGAACGAAGCGCAGCCACGCGCGAGCCATGTCGCGTAGACATCGTCGCGGAACCGCCGAAGGGCCTCGGGCTCGGAGCGCACCTCGACGCTCGCGTAGTGCTCGCGGGCCCGCAGCGAGAACAGCAGCGCAAGCTGCTCGGCGGCCGGCGCTTGGCGGAGCGCCTCCCGGCCCGCCTCGGTCACGGGCACGCCCGGCTGGCCTGCGAAGTCGGCAAAGACCCGGTCCAGCGTCTCCCGCGGCACGCTCATTGGCGGCGGTCGATCAAGATCAACCTCGTACACGCGGATCACATTGACCTCATCGTCGGTAATCAGCGGGAAGCCCGACGCCAGCTCCGCGGCCGTGGGCGGGCGGCTGCCGTCGCCATCGCCTTGTTCGGCGTCACCGCCTGCTGCCGGCCGAGTCGAGGTGTCGTCCGCCTCGTCCTGTCCCTGTCCGTCTTGCTGCGCATCGAGGAGCCGGCGCGTTTCTTTGGCGACCACGATGAGCTCACGGGCCCGCTCGTGGAACGGATCGGCGCGGAGCGCGGCCTCGAGGTCTGGCACGGCCAGGTCGGGCCGGGCCCTCGCGAGCAGCCACTCCGCGATCTGCACGAGCTGCTCGGGGTCGTCGTCGCTGATCGTCGCACGGATGCGGCGGTAGCGTTCTTCGATCGGAGGCTGGATGTAGGTCTCGCGGATGCGGTCGGTGTTGATCGTTGTTCGCACGCCGCTGATCAGCAGCACAACGCTCTCGTCGGACTCCGAGACGAGCTCGCCGGTGATCACCTGCCCGTCCTGCAAGACAACCGTCGCGGTGCGGAGCTCTGCTGCTCCAGCGGGTTGTCCTGCAGCCGGGGCGTCTGTCTCTACCGCTTGACCCGCTGCCGACGCGGCAACGAAAGCCGCGGCCGCGATCCGCGTCGCCGTGGAGAGCATCATGCGTCGGCGGTGGCGTTTCACGATCGGATTGTCGCAAACCTGCCGCTCGATGTCCACCCCGGCACCGGCGGCGGCTAGGCGGCCTCGCCAATCAACTGTTTGACGTCACCGGGATCGATCGCGAACCCGTCGATATCCATCGCTGCCCAACGGGCGAGCGGAGACGGGGCACCGTCACGCAGATCGATCACGACCGGCTCGCCGGTCTCGTCGGTGCTGATGCGGACCGGGCCGGCGATCTCTTCTTTGATCGCCGCCCGCTTGCCGCCGAGGCAGATCACGACGCCCGGCATGATCCGCTTGTGAACGACGAGCGATCGCTGGGTCAACCTCTCGCTGGTCTCGAGCGACTGCGCGATGCTGGATTTCAGATCGGTCGCCTTCGCCTCGGCATCCATAATGATGAACTGCAGCTCGGTCATGCTCTCGGCCTGCGAAGCGTTGAGCTTGACGGCGTTGGCCTGCAGCGGCTCGAGCTCGGCGCGTGCGTTGGTGGCCCGGCGCTCGATGTGCGGCAGCAGCTCGAGCGCCTCGCTGACGAGCGAATCGATCCGTGCGATCGAGCCGAGCCTGATGACGGTGGGGGAGCCGGATTCTGAGCCGAGCTGCGCGAAAGACGCCTCGCCCGCGATCACGCACTCCCCGCCGATGATCGTCGCTCTGGGGGAATCCGCGGACCGCCAGATGGTTACCTGGCAGTGGGTCATCTCGCGTTCGATGAGCAGGTCGCGCTCGACGACGATGGTCGCGCTATCGATGAACTTGGCTTTGAGATCCCGGCCGGCATGGAGCGAGCCCTTTTCTCGTGCGGACATGCCTCGCTTGAGCTCGATGTCATCCGACGCGGAGATCACCGCGGCTTCGACGAGCCCGTCGATGCAGGCCGTGCCGCCGCTCGTGACCTCGAAACAGTCGCGAACGCCCTGTCGTATGCTGATATCGCCTTCGAACTCGACGTGTCCGGTGGAGAAATCGACGCCGCCATGGATCTCCAGCGTGTCGCTGACCCGGACATGATCGTCATCGGTCAGCACGATGCCGCCGATCTTGGCGATGAGGTTGCCAGACCCGTCGTTGCTGACTGTTTCGTCATCGACCTTGATCGACGCGGCGTGCCCTTCGCGTGCGGCGAGCGACTGGCCCGAGACATCGATGCCGTCGACGCCGGGCGTGCTCGGGACGATCCGCCCGATCGCGTCGCCCGCTTTGACGAGGCAGAGCGTCGATCGGTCGTAGTGATTGATCTCGTCGAGGCTATCTAAAGAAACGTCGCCAGAGTCGTAACCTTTAATTCGTCGCATCTTCAGCTTTTTGGCGCGTTCGTGGATTTCGGCAAGCGATGGCTCGAGTTCAAATCGCCCATGCTCGCCGTGCTTCGCGGGCGTGCCGTTGGCGATGACGACCGTGAAGTTGTGCTCCGCTTCGGGGTCGTATTCGGCCACCGCAGCGCCGATCGCGGCGTCGCACTGCTTCGTGCGACGCATCCCCCTCTCATCGGCGATGCTCTGGACCGTCATCTCATCCACGGCTTCCCTGTCCGTGCCAGCTGAGATGATCAAATACGCTCTCAGGCGGTCGTTGCTGATTCGTACATGAACCCTGTTGTCAGCGTCGGCTGCCATGCTGATCGGTCTAAGCGACCTTCCTGGGTCTGCGAAAGTCTTGGATCCGTGCGGCAAGCTGCTCGCGATTGAACGGCTTGACGAGATAGCCGGACACACCCGCCTTGATCGCCTGGATGACCCGCGGCTTCTCGCCCTCGGTCGTCACCATGACGATCGGTGTTGACTTGTCGCGCGCCCGGAACCAACGGATGAACTCGGGCCCGTC
>JBCBNT010000023.1:0-37808 GCA_039821685.1 Planctomycetota bacterium
CGTCCGGCAGCCAGACGTACAGCGGGAACTGGGCGCTCTTGCCGAACGCGCCGATCATCAGGAACACCGGGATCAGCTGGGCCATCAGCGGCACGTCCGCCGCGTTGCCCGCCTTCACCGAGTCGATGTAGCCCGCGAGCTGCTCGGAGCTGAACAGCTCGGCGTATTCGACCGTGCCGAAGTGCACAAAAGTCAGGAACACGCCGATCGCGAGCCCCAGGTCGCCGATGCGGTTGACGATGAAGGCCTTCTTGGCCGCCGCCACCGCCGCGGGGCTCTTGTAGAAGTAGCCGATGAGCATGTACGAGCAGAGGCCCACGCCCTCCCAGCCCAGGTAGAGCATCAGCAGATTGTCACCGAGCACCAGGCACGACATGCTGAACACAAAGAGCGCAAACGCGAAGAAGAACCGGCAGTAACCCGCCCCCACGTCGTGCTCCATGTACTCGCTGGCGTACGTCGCGATCAGCGTCGCGAGCCCCGTGACAAACAGCATCCAGAGCAGAGAGAGGTTGTCGACGTAGAACCCGAAGTCGGCGACGAACGACTGGCCCGGCCCGTCGCCCCAGCTCAGATCGAACCACGTCCACCCGGTAACGACTGACGTCCCGCCCTGCAGCGTCAGGTACGCCGCGACGGTCAAGAGGAACGAGCCCGCGAGCGAGCCGATCGTGAGCATCGCCGGCAGCTTGGATTTCACGCCGGCGGCGGCGCAGATCCCGTTCGCGATCGCCGCGAACAGCGGCAGCAGCGGGATCAGCAGCACCCACGCGGGCCCCGACTCCCACGAGCCGATCAGCGGGCCCGACCCCTCGCCCGCAGCGGCGAGCGTGAGCATCGGCAGGCTGTTCATCAGATCGATCAGCACTCGCCCCGCTCCTTCAACCCTTCAAGACGGCCCACGCCGTCCCGTCCAACGACTCTTTCCGCCTGAACAGCAGCACCACCAACGCGAGCGCGAGCGCCGCCTCGGCCGCCGCCACCGTCAGCACAAAGATCACGAACACCTGCCCAGTAAAGTCCAGGTAAAACCTGCCGAAGGCGATCATCGCGATCCCCGCCGCCTGGAACATCATCTCCGTGCAGAGGAACATGATGATCAAATTGCGACGCGTCACAAACCCGATCAGCCCGAGGCAGAACATCGCCGCCGACACCAGCAGGTAGTGGTAGAGCGTGATCGCGTGCATCGGCTCTGGGAAGTCGGACTGGGCGATAGTCAGATCAGCGATCATGCTCCGCCTCCCGCCTGAAGCCGCGGCTGATCGTCTCCGCCGGGCGATGTCGACCGCCCGAGCGCCATGTCCCGCTTGGCGTCCTCGTCGAGCTGGATCTGCTTCCGGGCCAGGATCGTCGCGCCGAGCATCGCCATCAGCAGAATGACGCCGGCGATCTCGATCGCTCCCGGGTGCGCCGTGATCAATTCCCAGCCGACGCCTTCCGGGTTGCTGAGCGAGAGATCCTCGGGCCACGCGACCGACCGCCGTGCGCCGTCGCCCCCGTCGGTCGCCACCTCGACGATCACAGTCCTCGCCCGATCATCGATCAGAAACGGGCCGTCGGCACCGGTCGCGGTGATCTCACGTGCGATCCGCTCGGTGGGCCGGATGCCCACGCCCTCGTCGAGCATGTGCTCGTCCCGCAGCGCCGACTCGATCCGCTTGGGCAGCTGCGCGAGCAGCCGATCACCCGAGTAGGCCGACGGATCCATCGTCAGAACGGGCACGCCCCGGCCGAGCATCGTCGAGAGCACCGCGAGGAGCACGAAGCCCGCCGCAGCCGCGAAGACCGGCTCCCGAGCCAGGCGGTCGTACTCGGGCTGCTCCTCGACCAGCTCGTCGGTCTGCGACTGCGTCGCGAGCATGATGACAAACAAATACGTGATCAGGATCGCGCCCGCGTAGATGATGATGAGCGCGAACGCCATGAACTCGGCCGAGAGCAGCAAAAACAGGCCGCTCGTCGCCAGGATGGTCAGGATGAAGTAGAGCGCCGAGTACACGGGCTTCGGGTGAGTGATCACACGCATCGCCGCCGCGAGCCCGAGCAACGCGAACGCGTAAAAGTACGGATTCGGGATCACTCCGAGCGGCGACTCCGGGCCCTCGGGGCCGGCGAACGCTGCGGGGTCCGGATCCTGCGATGCGAAGAACAGCAGCGCCAGAATCACGCCGCCGGCCGACGACGCCAGCACGTACCCCGGCAGCGCCAGGCTCACCCGCCGACGCGGCAACGCCAGAATGACCCCCAGCCCGCCCAGGGCGATCATCGCGTAGAACACGGCTGGTATCACAAGCTGGTCCAACGGCACCCCTACCCGCAAACCCGAAACCGCCGACACGGAACAATCAGCGCGAAACCGGCAACACGACCCCGTCGCGACCCGCGCCGGCTGAGGGCAGCAGGGTAGCGACGGCCCGATCCGCCTTCAACACCAGATCGCACCCCGAGACGGGTTACCATCGCCCGTGACGACTACGACCGCACACCCGCGAGCCGTCGGCTGGAGGCTGCACACGCCCAACGCCCTCGTCATGGTGAGACTCGGTCTCTCCGCGGCCATATTCGCCGCGCTCGCCCGCTGGTCGCCCGATACCGCTGCCGATTCCAATTCTGGCATCGATGGCCCCGACCCGACGCTGCTCGCCGCCGCGGCGCTCTTTGTCGTTGCCGCGCTCACCGATGCCGCCGACGGCTACCTTGCCCGGAAGTGGAACGCCATCACGCGGTTCGGCCGGGTGATGGACCCCTTCGCCGACAAGGTCCTCGTGCTCGGGGCCCTCGTGCTGCTCGCCGGCCCCGCCTTCAGCGTCGAAGGCCGCTCCATTGCAGGGTTTACGGGCTGGATGGTTGTGCTCATCCTGGCCCGAGAGCTGCTTGTGACGAGCCTCCGAGGCCTCGCCGAAGCCGGCGGCACCGACGCCTCGGCCAACTGGGCCGGGAAAGCGAAGATGATCTTGCAGTCTGTGGCCGTCCCGGGCGTCATCCTGCTGCTCGGCACGCTGCCGATCGATCGGGCCACGCCGATCAACGCCGGCCTCGCCTGGGCGACAACGATCGTAACTGTATTCAGCGCCTGGCCCTACATCGCCAACGCCATCCGGCCGACACCGTCTGCGGACCCGCAGCCCGCCCACCGCGCCGGCGATGAACCCACGGAAACGTAGTCACATGCACACGCCACGCCTGCCCATGCTCACCGTGTTCGGCCTCGGCCGGCTCAGGCCCGCCCCGGGCACCTGGGGCTCCTTGCCACCCGTGGTGCTCGCGGGCCTCCTTCTCGCCGCGGGCGTCGGGCCGGCCTCGCCCGCCTGGTTCATCGTCTTCGTCGGCGTGATGCTCGTGTTCTCCGCCGCTTGCGTGATCCAGGGCGACCTGGCGGAGTCGGTCTTCGGCAAAAAAGACCACGGCAGCATCGTCGCCGACGAGACCGCCGGCCAGTGCGTCACGCTGCTCCCGCTCGCTCTGCTGCCCGAGCCAGCGCTCGCCACGCCCCTGGCCGCCGCCTTCACGCTCGTACTCTGCTTCCTCGCCTTCCGGGCGATGGACATCGTCAAGCCGTGGCCTGCCGACTACACCCAGAAGCTCGCCGCCGGCTGGGGCGTGCTCATCGACGACCTCTTCGCGGGCCTTTACGGATTCTTCATCGTCCTCGCCGCCGCCGCGATCGCCGCCTGACGCGCGCTGAGCAACCGACGCGAGCGGTCCGTCAGAATGCCGGCTGCTCGTCGTCCGCCTCCGCTGGATCGGCGTCGCCCAGTCCGGCTTCGTCCATGTCGGCTTCCCCGTCGTCCGCCTCCCAGACGTTGTCCGCCGGATCGATGTCCGGCAGCAGCCCCTCTGGATCGAGCACGACCTTCACGATCGACCGGCCCTCGGCGGGCCAGTACACCGGGAACGTCGCTCCGTTGGTCCACGCCTGCACCGGCACCCGCCGGCGCTCGCTCGTGCCGTCGTCGTACGTCACGTCCATCACCACGGGCATGACCATCCGCTCGAAGTTGGCGAGCGTCAGCCCGATCTCGCCGCGCCGCGGCTCGGGATCGATGTCGTAGATCCCCTGGTCGAGCCGCGCCGCTTCGTAGAACCAGCCCCGCCAGAACCAGGTGAGATCGGCGCCGGCCGCGTCCTCGATCGTCTGGAAGAAGTCCTCCGGCTGCGGACTCTTAAACATCCACCGACGCACGTATTCGCGGAACGCCTCGTCAAACCGCTCCTCGCCCAACACGTACTCGCGCAGCACCCGCACCGCATAACCCGGCTTCGAGTACGCCAGGTACCCGAGGCTGCCCGACTGCACCCGGTCGGGATAGGTCATGATCGGCTGCGGTTCCGACTCCATCTCGCGATCGACGATGAACTGCGGGCTGCCGATCCGCCTCGCCTCACCCCAGTAGTCGGTGAAGCTGTAGTGATTGATGAAGGTGTTGATCCCCTCGTCCATCCACGCGTGCCGACGCTCGTCGCTGTTGACGATCATCGGGAACCACTCGTGACCAAACTCGTGATCCGTCACGCCGAACAGGCTCTTCGGATCGCGATCGATCGAGCAGAACACGATCATGGGGTACTCCATGCCCCCCACCACGCCGCCTACGTTCGTCGCGGTCGGGTAGGGGTACTCGAGCAGCCAGTCGCTGTAGTAGTTGATCGCATGCCGGCCGTACTCGACCGCCGCTTCCCACCGCGGGTCATCGCCGCGAGCCGCGCCCTCTTCCGGATAGAACGCCTGGCACAGCACGGGCCGGCCCTCGGCCGCGATCGCCGCATCCCACCGGAAGCTCCGGCTCGACGCCCACGCCACGCTCCGCACATCGCTCGCCTCGAACCGCCACGTCCGGGTCTCGGTCGCCGGCTCGTCCGGGATCTCGTCGAACCCGCGCACGACCACTGCCTCGGTCGTGGTGTACGCCTTGGCGAGCCGCTCTCGCTGCGCCGCCGTCAGCACCTCGTCCTGATTCACAAGCTCACCCGTGCACGCCACGATGTGGTCAGCGGGCACCGTGATCTCGATCGTGTAGTCGCCGAAATCCGTATAAAACTCGCCGTCGCCCTCGTGCGGCAGCACGTTCCAGCCGGAGATGTCGTCGTACTTGGCGATGTTCGGGAACCAGTGCGCGAGCTGGAAGACCTCGCCGGCGTCCGCCTCGTAGACGCCCAGCCGACCACGCGGGGGGATCGTCATCGCAAAGTCGAGCTCGAGCGTGACCGACTCGCCCGGCGTGAGCGGCTCGGGCAGCGTCACCCGGCCCAGCGTGTCGTAGACCGCCACCTCGACCAGCTCGCCGTCCACCGCCGCGTCGCCCAGGTCGAAGCCGCCCTCGAAGTCCTTCGGCACGCGCCACCACATGCCGGGCGCGAGCGCCCGGTTGCCGATCGAGCCCGGCGTAAACGCGTTCTGCTCGAGATTGAGCCACACGAACCCCAGCTCGTGCGGCGAGTTGTTGACATACTCGCACGCGAGCGTGCCCGACACGCGCCGCGTGTCCGGATCCAGCTCGACCGCGATGCGGTAGCTCGCCTCGTTCTGCCAGTACGCCGGCCCGGGCGCCCCCGACGCCAAACGCACCGGATCGCGGTGCGCCCAGTCGAACGGCTCGAAGATGTCCTCGGGCTGCGCCGCCGCGGCTACCGACGACAGGGTCATGAGCAGTCCACACACCGTTGTCATCACGCGTCGCATGCGCACATCTCCTGAGCAGGGCCCATCAGTCGCGTCGAGGGTAGACGGATGAGCGGACCCACCCACTGGCCTACTCACACGTTTGCCCGCCCCAACAGCCGGTACCCGATCGCCTCGGCAACCTGCGGCGGCTCGATCACCTGCGCATCGTCCAGGTCTGCGATCGTCCTCGCGACGCGCCGGATCTTGTCGTACGCCCGCGCCGACAGCCCGAGCTCCGTGAGCGCCCGCCGGAGCAGTGACCCCGCCTCGTCCGACATCGGCGCGAGGTCGTCCAGCTCCTTGCCGCGGAGCCTGGCGTTGATCGTGGGCTGCCGAGCCGCCTGCGCGATCCGTGCTTTCAGAACCGCCTCGCGCATCTGCTGCGATGTGGTCCCCACCGGCGCCGACGCCAGCTCGTCAAACGGCACGCGCGGCGCCTCAACATGCAGATCGATCCGGTCGAGCAGAGGCCCCGAGAGCCGGCTCAGGTACCGGTCCATCTCACGCTTGCCGACCTCGCCGGGCGAGACATCGCCCTTGGGCGTCGGATTCATCGCGGCGATGAGCATGAAATCCGCCGGGAACCGCAGCGAACCGTGCGCCCGGCTGATCGTGACCACGTGGTCTTCCAGCGGCTGGCGGAGCGTCTCGAGCACGGGCCTGGTGAACTCGGGCAGCTCGTCGAGAAACAGGATGCCGTGGTGCGCGAGCGAGATCTCGCCGGGACGGGGGATCGCGCCGCCGCCGACGATCGCCGGGGCCGACGCCGTATGGTGCGGCGTGCGCACCGGCCGCTCGCGGACCAGGCCTTCCCCGTGCTCAAGCCGGCCCGCCGCGGAATACACCCGCGTGACCTCCACCGCCTGCTCGGGCGACATCGGCGGCAGGATGCCCGGCAGCGCCCGCGCCACCATCGTCTTGCCAGTGCCAGCCGGGCCCAGCATCAGGAGGTTGTGACCGCCGGCCGCGGCGATCGTCGCCGCCCGCTTCACCGACTCCTGGCCCTTGATCTCAGCAAAGTCCACCGACGCGCCGGCCGACGCCAAAAGCGACCCCACGTCCACCGGCGGCACCGGATCGGGCTCCATAGTCCCCGTCAGCAAACACGCGACTTCATTCAACGTCCGCACGCCGATGACCCGCAACGGCTCCGACGCGCTCCCGCCCACGCCCGCGACGACCGCCGCCTCGCGCGCGTTCTCCGCCGGCAGCACCACGCCCTCGAAGCCCCGCTCTCGCGCGAGCGACGCGAGCGCGATCGCGCCGTTGATCGGGCGAAGCCGACCGTCGAGCGCCATCTCACCCGCGAAGAGGTACCGCCGGTGATCGAGCCCCGTGCTCGCCGGCGGCACCAGCCCCTGGCACAGCATCAGCCCCACCGCGATCGGCAGGTCGTAGACCGGGCCCTCTTTCCGGAGGTCCGCCGGGGCGAGGTTGATCAGCGTGCGGCCGTTTGGAAAGGCGTACCCGCCGTTGCCCAACGCCGACCGCACCCGCTCGAGCGACTCACGGACCGCAGCATCCGGAAGCCCGACGACCGTGGCCCGATCGAGGCCCACGTCGTCGTGGTCGACCTCCACCTCGCACGGCAAGGCGTCGATCCCCTGAAGCAACGCAGACTGAACCCGAGCAAGCATCCGCACATGATACAAACATCAAGCCGAGCCCGCCACTCTCGGTTCGGGAGGCGTCAGGACTGTCGCGGATCGTCCCCGATGAGGGCCTTCGCGATCGCCCCGTAAACGCCGGTCAGGGTGCGCTCGAAGGCCGCGCGGCTGTGCCGGGCCTCGACCAATGCGGCGCCGGCCCGCCCGAGCCGCGACCGGCGGCCCTCGTCTTGGATCAGCCTCGTGAGCCCCTCGGCCAGCGCTGCCGGCACGGGTTCGACCAGCTCGGCATGGGTCTCGTCCAGCACCTGGGTGTGTGAGAGGATGCTCGTCGCGAGCACGGGCTTGCCCGAGGCGAGGTAGCCGTAGAGCTTCATGGGCGTGTTCGTCCCGACTTTGCGGGGGGAGAGCAGGATGTCGGCCGAGCCCAGCACCTCGCCGAGCCGATCGACGGGGATCGACCCGCAGAACTCGACGACGCCCGCCTGCACGAGGTCGTCGTAGTGCGATCGCATCTCGTCCATCGCGTCCGGCGGGCCGCCGTAGATGTGCAGCTGCACCCTCTCGGCGGCATCGTCATCGAGCAGCCTCGCCGCCTCGAGCATGTCGCCCACGCCCTGGTAGGGCTCGAGGTTACCGACATATGCCGCGACGAGCCTGCTCTCGCCGTGCGCACGATCCACGCGGTCCCGCACATCCGCCTCAGGCGGCTTCGGATCAACGAGCGGGAAATCAGTCAGTACGGTCAGCTTATCGTCGGGGGCGTCTCGGCTCGCGATGTCTTTGAGGTGCGGGCAGACGCACAGGCAGTGGATCGAGTTGCGGACCGCAGCGGTCTCGAGCGTTACAAACAACGCCCCGGCGATCCCGCCGACCCCGGGCTTGCTCGCGACCTGCTCGCTCATGAGCGAGTCCATGTCGTACACAAAGGGCAGGCCGTGTCTTTTCTGCAGCCTGAGGGCAACGAACACGCCGTCTTCGACCGCGTGCACGAGGTCGTAGCGGTTCTGGCGGACGAGCCGCGACGCGGTCTTGTGGAAGCCCCACAGGCACCGGAGCTTGGCGACGGTGGGCCCCGGGCGCATCTGCTTCACGCCCAGCACCGGCGGGATGCGGATCACCCGCACGCCCTCCGGCAGATCGATGTCATCGCCCAGGTGATAGACGAGCAGGTCGACGCGGTGCCCCGCGCGGGCGAGCGTCTCCGCCGCGGCGCGCACGGCGATGGGCGTGCCGCGCTCGATGTAAAAAGGTTGCGGCGCGAGCAGCAGGACGCTCAGCCCAGGTTGGCCGCTCATGGTCTCCCCCACCTTCGACCGGGGTGGGCAGGGCCGTAGCGCTGTGCGGGCTCTGGATGGGGCTCAAGCGCGGTGCCTGCAATTCGGAACTCTGCGGGCTTGGGTTCGGGCTTGAGCTTGGTCATGGCTTCTTCGCGATGCATCGGCGCTGAGCACGGAGTGCTTCGGCCCAGCCGGAGAATATCGCCCGATCGGGGCGGATCGCCCGATATCTCGCAGGTTATGAGTACATCGACAGGCCGTCGCCGCGCGCGCACCGCAACCAGCACCAGCAACCGGGAGCCGACGCCGATCGGCGTCAGGCTCATCCTGCTCGCGGTCGCCGCGGTGTGGGTCTTTGCCGTGACCAGCCTGGCGAGCTACGACGCGGCGGACGCGCCGTCGCACACCGTCTGGCCGACGAACGACCCGGCACAGAACCTGTGCGGTCCGGCCGGGGCGGCGGCGGCGTATTGGGGTTTCCGGCTTTTCGGCTGGGCCGCGTGGGTGGGCCTCGTGGGCACGCTCGCGCTCCTCGCGATCCGCTTCGCCGGGCACCGCCTGGAGCACCCGCTCGTCCGCGGGTTGGGGCTGCTCTTTGCCGTCGCGGGCTTCGCGGGCCTGCAGGGCCACCTGCTGCCGGGGTCGGGGCCGATCGCGGACCTGCCCGGCGGGACCGTGGGCTACGTGGTGGCGACCGAGGTCGGTGCGCGGTTCGGCTCGCTCGGCACCGCGCTCGCCTTTCTGCTCGCGGCGGCGCTCGGGCTCGTCGTCGCGTTCGACCGCTGGCTCATCGTCGCACCGGCCTGGCTCTGGTCGCATGCCGGCGCCGCCAAAGAGCGGTCGGGCGTCGTGGGCCGGGCCGCGGCCGGGATCTTGGAAACCATCCGGGCACGGACCGAGCAGCTCCGCCGGCCGCGCGTCCGGCTCGATGATCTCGACGAGGACCCGGACGAAGAGTTCACCGAAGCCAAACGCAAGCGCCGCGCCGCCGAGCGCAAGCGGCGCGAGAAAGCACAGAAGATCAAGGAAACCGCGGGAGGCCTCGGCGCCGCGGGCGAGCTCGAAGACGACGACGTCTACGAGGAGGACGCGCACGACGACGAAGCCGAGGAAGACGAAGAGTACGAGTACGAATACGAGGACGAAGACGCAGAGTACGACGAGGAAGAGGCCGAGGAGGATGAAGACGACGCGGAGGTCGTCGCAGAAGAAGACGATGGTGAGTACGAAGACGAAGACGAGGACGGGACGCCCGGCGCTCCGCAGGTCTTCAGCGAAGACGCCATCCGCGACAAGGTCGCCAAGCTGCCGCTGCGGTTTGCCGGCGCAAACAAGGCGACCGCGACCGAAGATGATCTGCGCGACCTGCAGAGCGTGGCCGAGCTCGAGGGCTACCGGTTCCCGGGCGTCGACCTGCTCGAAGAGCCCGACGAGAGCTTCAGCGAGGTGCTCGAAGAGCTCGTGCGGGAGCAGGCGGAGAACCTCGAGGCTGCGCTGCAGCAGTACAAGATCGACGGCGAGGTCGTGGGCATCGAGTCGGGCCCGGTGATCACGCTCTATGACGTGCGGCTCGCGCCGGGCACGAAGGTCAGCAAGCTCACCGCGATCCAGAGCGATCTCGCGAGGTCGCTCAAGGCGGTGAATATCCGGATCGTCGCGAACCAGGCCGGCCGAGACACCGTCGGCATCGAGGTGCCGAACCCGACGAAGGAGAAGGTCAGGCTCAAGGAGCTGATGTCGAGCCGCGAGCGGTTCCAGAAGATGAAGCTACCGATGTTTTTGGGCAAGGACGCGTCGGGCGAGCCTCTGATCGAAGACCTGACCAAGATGCCGCACATGCTGATCGCGGGCACGACGGGCTCGGGCAAGTCGGTCTGCATGAACACGATCATCATGGGCTTCCTTTACACGAAAAAGCCCAACGAGCTGAAGCTGGTGCTGGTCGATCCCAAGATGGTCGAGATGAGCCAGTTCAAGGACATCCCGCATCTGATGTGCCCCGTCGTGACCGAGATGGGCAAGGCGGCGGCGATCCTGGAGTGGGCCGTCAAGAAAATGGACGAGCGGTACGAGCTGCTCGCCGAAGCGGGCTGCCGCGACATCGCGGGCTACAACGACCTGGACTTCGACGAGCTGTGCGAGCGGATGGGTGTGGAGAGCGAGGAGGAAAAGGCCCGCATCCCGCAGCGTCTGCCGTACATGGTCTTCATCATCGACGAGCTGGCCGATCTGATGATGACCAACAAAGAGGTCGAGGGCTCGATCATCCGCATCGCGCAGAAGGCCCGCGCGGTCGGCATCCATCTGATCCTGGCCACGCAGCGGCCGCAGGCGAACGTCGTCACGGGCCTCATCAAATCAAACATGCCCTGCCGGATCGCGTTCAAGGTGGCGTCGGGCATGGACAGCCGGATCGTGCTCGACCAGAAGGGCGGAGAGCTCCTGCTGGGCCAGGGCGACATGCTCTACCTCAGCCCGCGCAGCAGCAAGCTCGACCGGGCGCAGGGCACGCTCGTCGACGACCACGAGATCCGCAAGGTCGTGAAGTTCATGCGCGACGTCGCGGGCCCGACCTACGAGCGGCAGCTCGTGCAGCTCCGCTCGGGCGACTCGGACGAGGAACGCATCATCGAGAGCGAGAACAACTCTTCCGCCTCGCTGGCCGCGGCGCAGGAAGATCCGATGTTCGACCGCGCGGTCGAGATTGTGCTCGAGACCAAGCGAGGCTCGGTGAGCCTGCTGCAGCGGCGGCTCGCCATCGGGTACACCCGCGCGAGCCGGCTGATCGATCTGATGGGCATCGCCGGCATCATCGGCGAGCACAAGGGCTCGGTCGCGCGGGAGGTCACGATCTCGCTCGAAGAGTGGGAAGCTATGAAGGCCTACAACGAGCGCATGATGCGGCAGGCCGACGGCGACGACCGGAGCGACGACGAGTACGCGGCAGATCAGGAGCAGGCCAAAGCCAACTACCAGGCGGCGCAGGGCACGATCACGAAGCCCAAGCCGCGAGCCGACGAAAGCGACGAGCCTGAAACCGAGAGCGAAGCAGAAGCGGAAGCCGCGGCGGCCGAGGAGGAGCCGCCCTTTGTGACCGACGACACCGACGATGCCGAAGAAGTCGATCAAACGGAGATCGATCCGACAGAGAGCGATCCGAACGCCCCGGGAGACGACGCCAGCGACGACGACGAGAGCGACCCAGACGGCGACGAAGATGACGAGGACGATGAAGGCGACGAGGACGATCCGGCCGACGAGGACGATCCGGCCGACGAAGAAGACGAGGATCCGGAAGCAGAGGTCGAAGACGAAGAGGCGGTGGCCGAGGAAGACGACGAGTACGACTACGTGCTCGTCGACGAGGACGGCAACGAGATCAACCCTGCCGACGCGGACGATTACGAGTACGAAGAAGTCGACGAGGAGACCGACAGCGAGGATGAGGAGGCCGAGGAGGAAGAGCCCGAGCCCCGTGCTGCCGCGCAGGGGGCGTGACGCCCCGTTCAAGCGGGCTTTGTCGTCCGATATATCTGTCTGTCCGATCCGGCGCGGCTAGGGTTGTGCCTTGCAACCACGCGCCCGCAACACCCAATGCACTGTCTTGGGCGGGGGTGGCGAGGCGAACCGCGGCGCGATCGCCGTGGGACCGGGCCAAGGCCGGCACGCGTCGCGAGCCGCCACCCGGTTGACGGACGAGAAGCCCGAGAGAAGCCGCCGAAGCACAAGGAAACCCATCATGTTGACCCCGACCCATTCGCTGATTTTGTCCCTGGCCGCCGGCATGCCCTGCGGCCTCGCCGCGGCCCAGCACGACGGCGTGCTCGATCGCGTGCCGGCCGACGCGCCGATGGTCGTCTCGATCGCCAGCGTGAGCTCCGTCTTCGCGGACGCGAACGCGTTCGCTCAGGCCGCGGGCATCACCGACATGGTCATGGGAGTCTCGATGGCCCAGGGCATGCTTGCGCTGCCGGGTCTCGACGCGGATCGCGCCGCGGCGTTCGTCTTCAACTCGCTCGACGGGTGGGACGACACCGACGAGCCGCCGATGGTCGCGCTGGTCCCGGTCTCTGACTACAACGTGCTGACCACCTCACTGGGCGGCACGGGCGAGGGCGTCGAGTCCCTCGACTTCCAAGGCCAGCCCGTCTTCGTCAAGGACATCGGCGGCGGCTACGCGGTCACGGGCCCGACCCAAGAGCTCGTCGAGGGCTTCACGGCCGCCGAGGGCGCGTGGGCGGATCACCAGGCCGCGATCGGCTCCGAGGGCCAGGCGCTCGCCGGCGAGCACGGCGTCATGATCAGCGTTTCGGTCGATGCGTTCGCCGACACGATGCTCGAAGGCTGGGAGATGGCGTCGCAGCAGATGCAGATGATGGCCCAGATGGGCGGCGCCCAGGCGGACCAGCTCGAGGGCCAGATGGAGCTCGGCGATACGGTCGTCCGCGGCTTCGCCCGCGACGGCCAGCGCGGCATCCTGGGCGTCACCATGGACGGCCGGGGCGTGAGCCTCGACCTCGGCGCCAGCTTCAAGGACGGCTCCGAGATCGCCGGCTTCTTCGCCGACTCGAGCCCCGCGGGCGACATGCTCGGCATGCTCCCCGGCGGCGACTACATCTTCGCCTGGGCCCTGAACTCCACGGGTGAGGGCATCGGCACGCTGATGGCCAACATGGCCGAGGCCGGCCAGGGCCAGGGCCTGCCTGGCGTCGACATGTCGCAGATCTTCTCGGAAGCCAACGGCATGGCCCAGGTCATCGGCTCCAACCCCGCGGGCATCATGGCGGGCCTGTTCACGAACACCACGACCGTGATCAGCGCCGACGATGCGTCCGCGTTCATCGGCTCGTACGGCGAGTCCGTCGCCGCCATGAACGACACCGACGCCAACGGCATGCTCATCACGTCGAGCTTCGACGACGAGCCGACAGAGGTCGCGGGCGTGCAGGCCTACGGATGGTCCATCGGCATGATGCCCGACATGAACGCCCCGGGCGCCATGCAGATGCAGATGATGATGCCCATGATGTTCGGCGGCGGGTCGAACGGGCCCAACGGCTACGTCGCCGCGACCGACGAAGACACCGTCGTCATGACCTACACCCGGGCGAACAACGCCGTGCAAGCCGCGGTCGACGCCGCGACCAACGGCGGCGACCTCACCGCCAACGAGCTGCTCACCGCCCAGGCCGACCGCCTGCCGAGCGACGCCTTCATGATCGCCTACGTCGACCTGGGCACGATCGCCCGGTCGATGCTGCCGATGGCCGGCATGTTCGCCCCGGAGCTCGCACAGATCCAGGTGCCCGAGGCCGTCTCGCCCGTCGCCTTCGCGACGACGGCCAGCGGCGGCAGCATGGCGGTCCGCACCGTCGTGCCGATGGACGTCATCACCACCGTCCGTGATATCGCGGAAACGATGAACGGTGCCGGCGGCGGCGGCATGCAGGACGGCGGCGGCCAGCCCGAGTTCTGATCGCACGCCGGCTCGCCGGCCGCTGCGTTTCAAGCAACAGAACACTCACGCGGGCCGATCCACCGGGTCGGCCCGCGCCTTTGACGGACCTTCCCACGCATGCCCCACCCGAGCTGACCTGGCGCATCGGCGGCGGCCGATCGCTCGATCTGCGATCGCCCGTGGTCATGGGGGTCCTGAACGTCACGCCCGACAGCTTCAGCGACGGCGGCAGATTCCTCGCCCGCTCAGCTGCGGCGGACCGCGCCCTCGCGATGCTCGACGAGGGCGCTGACGTCGTCGACATCGGAGGCGAATCGACCCGGCCCGGAGCCGCGGCCGTCGGCTCGGCGGAGCAGATCGATCGCGTCGTGCCGGTCATCAGAGATGTCGTGGAACGCCGGCCGGACGCGCTCGTGAGCATCGACACGACGCGAGCGGACGTCGCAGCGGCTGCGGTCGAGGCGGGCGCAGCGATCGTCAATGACGTCTCAGGGAGCACCGACGACCCCCGCATGTCGGACGTCGTCATCGGGCTCGGCGTGGGCTTCATCGTCATGCACCGCCACACCACGCCCGACCAAGACTCGTTTTCCGACGAGTACCACCGCCCGCCGATGTCGGGCGATGTTGTCGAAACAACCCGCGGCTTCCTTGCCGATCAGCTCGCCCGCTTCCGGGCGCTCGGGGGCGACTCGCTCCGCGTCGTGCTCGACCCGGGCCTCGGGTTTGGCAAAGACGTCGGGCAGAACATGGATCTAATCAGACGCACCGGAGAGATCGCCCAGATCGGTCGGCCCGTTGTCAGCGGGCTGAGCCGGAAGAGCTTTGTGGGCCGCGTCTCGCTCGGGCGCGAGAGTCGCCCCGACGAGCGCGACATCGGAACGGCCGCCCTGACCGCGCTGCACCGGTCGGCGGGGGCTTCTGTTTTCCGTGTCCACGAGCCGGCCCTCGCGCTCGAGGCCCTCCGCTGCGCAGACGCGATCGGGCCGATCGCCGACGCGGCTCCAAAGCGATAACACGTCGCCACGGACCGGAAACGCATCCACGCCGGCAGCACACGACGCGTACGATATAGGACCGGAGGGCGAAGCCCGTTCGGCACGGAGGACCGCCCGATATGGCCAACGGGACAACGCACGGACCGCTTCTCCAGCTCAGCGACGACACGTTCGACGACACGATGGCCCACGCGGGCGGCGTCGTCGTCGTCGAGTTCTGGGCCGCCTGGTGCAACCCGTGCCGGATGATCGAGCCGGTGGTCCAGCAGGTCGCAGCGGACTCGGCGCGCGACGGCAGCGGCGTCTCCGTCGCCCAGGTCGACACGGATCAGAACCGCGAACTCGCCAACCGCTACGAGATCAACGCCGTCCCGACGATCATCATCTTCAAGGACGGCGCACCCCGCACCCGATTCGTCGGCCTCGTCGGCTACGACAAGCTCGCGACCGCGATCGACAGCCTCTCGGAGACCGACGCAGCGCACGAGTGACAGCGCGTCACGCGGCGCGAAGGTACCGCATACCAACTGACTGACACCGCACCGGCACCACCCCCGCACCGCCCCCGCACGGCAATGGGGCAGATCTTCTTCGGATATGAGCCTGATACACAACGGAACAATTATGGAAACCAAGCCTCTCGAACGCGACACGATCCGCTGCGCAGCCATCGGCGTCGGCCGCATGGGACAGCACCACGCCCGCGTCTACGCGGACATGCCGAACGTCGAGCTCGTCGGTGTGTACGACGCCAACCCCGAGCGAGCGCAGGAGATCGCCGATCGGCACGGCTGCCCGGTGCTGCGGACGATCGAGGATGTTGTCGCGGCGAAGCCCGACGCGGCGAGCATCGCCGTGCCCACGGTGTACCACCGTGAAACCGCCGAGCCCCTGCTCCGGGCGGGCGTGGCGTGCCTGATCGAGAAGCCGCTCGCGCAGGATCCCGATGAGGCCGAGGCGATCCGCAAGGTCGCCGAGGAAACCGGCTCGGTGCTCATGGTCGGGCACATCGAGCGGTTCAACCCGATCATGCGGGCGCTGACGCGGGCTACGGCCGAGGGTCTCGACCTCACACCACGCTTCATCGAGGTGCACCGCGTCAGCCCGATGACCTTCCGTTCGGTCGACATCGGCGTTGTGATGGATATGGGCATCCATGATCTCGACGTCGTCATCATGCTCATGGGCGGCCGAGAGCCCGATCGGGTCGAGGCCTCGGGCGTGCCCGTTGTGACCGAGCACGAGGACCTCTGCAACGCACGGCTCACGTGGGACATGCCGGAGGAGCACGGCGGCGGCGTCTGCGTCGCCAACATGACCTTCAGCCGGCTCGCGCTCAAGACCGAACGCCTCACCCGCATCACCGCGGAGGACGCCTACATCAAGATCGACTACGCCAAGAAATCCGGCACGCTCATCCGCCGACTCGCCAACGAAGCGCAGATGAACGAGGTCCGCACCCAGCTCCGCGACGGCGCCGACCTGACGAACCTCACCTGGGACGAGCTCGTCAATGTCGAGCCGCTCGAGGTCGACGACGGCGAGCCGATCGTGATGGAGATTGAGGCCTTCCTCGCGAGCGTGCGCTCCGGGCAGCAGCCCGATATTGATGCGCGTGCCGGGCTCGCCAACGTCCGCACGGCCCAGCGCATCGTCGAGGCGATCAGGCAGAGCATGCCAAAGACCGCTGCTGAGCGTCAGACTGAGCCCCAGAACGCCGGGTAAGCCAGCCGAAAACCTTGGGAATCCGTACGCGCATCGGCCCACCCCCCCCGGTACACTCGCAGTCTGCCGAGCGACACGGTGGACTGGGCGCGGTGGCCGCGTCCGATGCCTCGGCACCTGGTACCCGCGGATCGATCCATGACACCTGATAACCAACCGCCCGCTCAACCCGCACACGATCGGCCCTCGAACGATGGCCCTCCAAACGAAGCGCGTCGAAACGAAGCGCCCAGGAACGACGGGCCGACGAGCGACCAGCTCCCGGGGGAGCACGCCGCGTCGGACACCGCGGCGCAGCCCGCCACGCCCGAGCAGGCGGAGGCCGAGATCCAGGGCGAGCTCGACCAGGCGATGGCGGAGCTCGACGCGATGAAGGCGGGCGACGGGCCAACCGCCCACCCGCACGACGCCGCCGAGGTCGAAGCCGCGAAGAAAGCCGCCGAGTCCGCGCCGAAGAAGGGCCTGCGCGGCCCGCGCGTCGTGCAGGCAGGCCGAGAGCACCGCACGGGCACCGTCGTCAGCGTCGGGCCGAGCGACCTCTTCGTTGAGTTCGGCCCCAAGGAGCTCGGCGTCTGCGACCGCACGCAGTGGCCCGATGCCGAGCTGCCCAAGCCCGGCGACCGCCTCGAGGTCGTGATCGATCGCTACGAAGCGACCGAGAGCCTCTACGTCTGCTCCAGGCCCGGCGCCATCAAGAAGGCCGACTGGGAGATGCTCGAGGCCGGCGAGATCGTCGAGGCCAAGGTCACCGGCTCGAACAAGGGCGGGCTCGAGATGGAAGTCGCGGGCCATCGCGCCTTCATGCCCGCCAGCCAGGTCTCGCTCGATCGCGTCCCCGACCTGTCGGTGTTCCACGGCGAGAAGCTCACCTGCAAGGTCCAACGCATCGACCGGCGCGGCGCGGGCAACATCGTGCTCAGCCGCCGCGACATCCTGCAGGCCGAGCGCGAGAAGCTCGCGAAAGAGCTCAAGGACAGCCTGCAAGAGGGCCAGACCGTCCGCGGCAAGGTCAAGAAGATCATGCCGTTCGGCGCATTCGTCGATATCGGCGGCATCGACGGGCTCGTGCACGTCGGGGACCTGTCCCACGAGCGCGTGAATATGGGCGAGAAGAACGTCGCCAAGCACGTGCAAGAGGGCCAGGAGGTTTCGGTCCAGATCCTCAAGATCGACTGGGACACCAACCGCCTCAGCCTCGGCATGAAGCAGCTGCAAGACGACCCGTTCGCGGCCGCGATGGAAGAGATCGTCGAGGGCGCGATCGTTACCGGCAAGGTGAAGAACATCGCCGACTTCGGCGCGTTCGTGGAGCTGCAGGGCGGCCTGGAAGGCCTCGTGCATATCTCGGAGATCGACTACAAGCGCGTCGAGAATGTCGCGGCCGTGCTGTCGCCCGACGAGGTCGTCACCGTCAAGGTGCTGAAGGTCGACGCCGGCAGCCGCAAGATCTCGCTCTCGATCAAGCAGACCAAAGAAGCGCCCAAGCGCGAGGGCCCTCAGCGCGGTGCCGGCGGCGGCGGCGGCCGCGGAAGGGGCCGCGGCCGGGGCGAACGCGACGACCGCTCGCCGGAAGAGATCCTCAAGGAAACCCCCCAGCTCCGCAGGATGCGCGAGCGGGCAAAGCAAGACAAAGCCAAGGCCGACAAGGGCCGGGGCGGGCTCGATCTCGATAAGTTCGGCGGCGGCATGGGCCTGGGCGACCTGAAGCTCTAACCGGCGTCTCGACGCACAAACCGGCCCGGAGGCTCGTCAATCGCAGCGTCCGCCTAGGCTTGCACATCTGGGCGCGTGCTGATCCTGCGCGAGTCTGCCGGCACACGCCGCACCGCGATCACGGGGCTGATTCATGATCGATATCCGCAAGCTGAAAGAGCTCGTCAAGCTGATGGTCGAGAACGACCTCACCGAGCTCGACCTGCAAGATCAGGAAGAGACCGTGAGCCTGAAGCGAGGCGTCGGCGTTGCCGCGCCGCAGGCCGCCCCGCTCGCTCTTCCCGCCGCACCGCCGGCACCTGCGGCCCCGGCGCCCGCCGCCGATGCAGCACCCGCCGCTGCCGCACCGCCCGCCGATGATCTGGTCGCGATCGAGTCGCCCATGGTCGGCACGTTCTACTCGGCCGCCAACCCCGATTCGCCCGCGTTCGTGTCTGTCGGAGACAGCGTGAACGCCGACACCGTCGTCTGCCTCGTCGAGGCGATGAAGGTCTTCAATGAGATCAAGGCCGAGACCTCCGGCACCATCGCCAAGTGCCTTGTTGAAAACGGCCAGGCCGTCGAATTCGGGCAGCCGCTGTTCATGATCAAACCGAACTGATTCCCAGGCACTGGGCACTAGGCATTAGGCGCTAGCTGTCCGCATCTCATCCCAGTGCCCAGTGCCTAATGCCTCGTGCCCGAGCTGCCATGTTCCGACGAGTCCTGATTGCCAACCGTGGCGAGATCGCCCTCCGCATCATGCGTGCCTGCCAAGAGCTGGGCATCGAGACGGTGTGCGTCTATTCCGAAGCAGACAAAGATGCGCCGTACCTCAAGCTCGCCGACCGAGCGATCTGCATCGGCGGCGGCCCCGCGCACGACAGCTACCTCAACATCCCCAGGCTCATCGCCGCCGCAGAAATCGCCAACGTCGACGCGATCCACCCGGGCTACGGCTTCCTCGCCGAGCGGGCCGACTTCGCCGAGATCTGCCGCGACTGCAAGATCGAGTTCATCGGGCCGGCACCCGAAGCCATGGGCAAGCTGGGCGACAAGGTCGAGGCCAAGCGCTACGCCAAGGCCGCCAAAGTGCCGGTCTTCCCGGGCAGCGAGGGCGCAGTCGAAGAGGAAGACGAGGCGGTCACCATCGCCGCGGAGATCGGCTACCCGGTGATCATCAAAGCGGCCGCGGGCGGCGGCGGGCGCGGCATGCGCGTCTGCCACAACGAGGCCACGCTCAGAACAAACATCAAAAAGGCCCAGCAGGAGGCACTCGCCGCCTTCGGCAACGGCGCCGTCTTCATCGAGAAGTTCCTCGAACGGGCACGGCACGTCGAGGTGCAGGTGCTGGGTGACAAGCACGGGCATGCCGTGCACCTCTGGGAACGCGACTGCTCCATGCAGCGTCGGCACCAGAAGATCATCGAGGAAGCGCCGGGCCCGGGCATCGAGCGGAAAAAGATCCAGGCTGTCGCCGAGAGCGCAGCGAAGCTCGTGAAATCGGCGGACTACGCCGGCGCCGCGACCGTCGAGTTTCTGATGGACGAAGAGCAAAATTTTTACATGCTCGAGGTCAACACCCGCGTGCAGGTCGAGCACCCGGTTACCGAGATGATCACGGGCGTCGATATCGTCCGCACCTCGATCCTCGTCGCCGCGGGCGAGCCCCTGCCGTTCAAACAGAAAGACATCAAGATCTCCGGCCACGCCATGGAGTGCCGGATCAACGCCGAGAACCCGGACAAGAACTTCATGCCCAGCGCCGGCGTGATCGACACGCTCCACCTGCCCGGCGGCCCGGGCGTCCGGATGGATACCCACGTGGTGCCCGGCTACCGCGTGCCGCCGAACTACGACAGCATGATCGGCAAGCTCATCGTCCACGCCCCCGACCGCGACGCGTGCATCACCCGCATGAAGCGGGCCCTGGGTGAGCTCGTCGTCGAACCGATCTTCACCACGACGCCCCTGCACCTGCGGCTCATGGAAAACGCCGACTTCGCCAAGGGCGGCGTCGACATCCACTATCTTGAGCGATTGCTCAAATAGATGCCCCATTTCCGCGACACGCGGGGCCCCAGGTTGACACCCGACGCAAGTTGTGATCTGCTCCGCTTCGAAACAAGCAGGAGATCATCATGGCCGAACGCGTCTTCCTCGTCCACGGCTGGTCCGTGGCCACCACCACCACGTATCGGGGCCTCGATAGGGCACTCGTCGCCCAAGGCTACGACGCGACCGACGTCATGCTCGGCAGGTACGTCTCTCTCGACGACCATGTCACGATCGGCGACCTGGCGAACGGCCTCGACCGCGCACTCAAACGACTCCTCCCGCCAGCGGGCGAGGAGTACCACTTCATCACCCACAGCACCGGCGCGCTCGTCGTCCGAGACTGGCTCCGCAGGCACTACCGCCCGAGGGCCAACTCCGCCAAAGTCGGCAACGTGGTCATGCTCGCCGGCCCGCAGTACGGGTCGCGCCTCGCCCACCTCGGGCGAAGCATGCTCGCGAAAATCAAATGGTTCGGCGATACGGGCGATGAGGTCCTTCGGGGCCTCGAGCTCGGCAGCCCGCTGCAATGGGACCTCGCCGACGAGCTACTGAAGAAGGGCCCGATCGGGCCCAAGGGCGACGCCAGGCTCTTCTGCATCACCGGCGATTCGTTCCGCACGGGCACCATCGCCTCGCGCGTCGTCGCCGCGTCCGCCGAGACCGGGTCCGACGGCACCGTCCGCACGTCCGCCGCCAACCTCAACCTTTCGCGCTTCAGGGTCAGGCTGTCGCCGTCGTACCGGTACGACTCGGACGACAAAGAAGACCGCGTCACCTACGACGCGCAGGTCGCCGACGTCAGCATGAGCGAGCCGTCCCATTTCCTGGTGCTGCCGTCGTACTACCACAGCGATGATCGGACTTCTGGTAACCGCGGCATCATGCGAAGCATCACCAGCAACGCGACGCCCGAAACCAGCGATTCGCTCGCAGCGATCGTCGCATGTCTCGCGGTCAAGACCCCAACCGCCTACAAGAAGCTCACCCGCGAGGACGCCAAAGCGACCGAGGGCCACTTCCAGCCGAGTGGCTTCGCCCACACCGAGAAAGCAGCGAAGGCCGCCGACAAAGCTCAGCACGCCGATCGCGGTAAACGCAACCGAAAGATCTTCAGCCAGCTGCAGTTCCGCTTCCGAACCGATACCGGCGAGCCGGTCAACGACTTTCGCTTCGAGATGATCGCGACAAAGAACGGCGAACGCCTGCACACCCGCACGATCGCGCACGTCCACGTCAACAAGCGGCACCCGAACCACGTTACGTTCTTCCTCGATCACAACCACTTCGAGCCGGATCTGGTCTACACGTTCGTCTTCGCGGTCCGCCAGCCGACGAGCCTGCTGCACGACATCGAGGCGTCGCTCGATTTCGATGCCGACTCGCTGAAGTCCGCCGTCGCTCGCAACAGGACCACCCAGATCGACGTCGTCCTCGAGCGTGCGACGCTCGTTGCCTACTCGCCCGATTCCCCCGGCGCCGTCGGCTTCTTCCCGTCCGATGACGCCGCGAGGCACATGACCTTCGACAGGCACGGCCGCGCGAAGAAGAAGGGGCTCAGCGAAGACAAGATGTAGCAGGCCACTGGCAGCAGACCACTAGAAGCAGGCCACCAACACCAGGCGAGGTCCGGTCGAGCCGGGCTGCCCGCGCTCAGCCCGGCATGTGCTTCTCAAGCCAATCGTCCTGCCGCAGCACGCTCCGCCGGTTCCGCCGGTCGCGCGATTCGCTCCGGCGCTGCGCGATCTTCACCGCCAGCTCGGCAAGCCGGCCGCCCTGCTCCGCGCCCTCGCCTCGGGTTCGAACGAGCCCCGCGAGGGTCGGGGCGAACCGCGTCGGCAAATCGTCTTCCAGGCTCGCGAACGTCTGCGCGCTCCCGGGATCGCCCTGTCGGCCGGCACGGCCAACAAACTGCCGATCGACACGACGCGCCCCGTGCACCTCGGTCAGCACCACGTGCAGCCCGCCCCGCGCGCGAGCATCGGCCGTGAGCTTGATGTCCGTCCCCCGGCCCGCCATGTTGGTCGCCACGGTGATCCGCCCCACCTCGCCCGCCTGACTGATCGTCTGGGCTTCCTCGGCGTGGTGGTGCGCGTTGAGCACCGCGTGCCGGAGCCCCCGCGCGTCGAGCAGCTCGGACACGTGTACCGACGCCTCGACCGAGCGTGTGCCGACGAGCACCGGTCGACCGAGCGAGTGCTCCGCCTCGATCGAGTCGATGATCGCGCGCCACTTGGCCTCGCTCGTCGAGAAGATCCGCGTCGGCCGCTGCGTCCGCGCGATCGGCCGATGCGTCGGGATTACCGTTACCGGCCGCGCGTACACCCGACGCATCTCGCCCGCGGCATCCGCCGCCGTGCCCGTCATCCCCGCCAGGAACCGGTAGCTCCGGAAGAACCGCTGGAAGCTGATCCGCGCGAGCGTCTCGCGGTCGGCCGTGATCTCCACGCCCTCCTTCGCCTCGACCGCCTGGTGCAGCCCGTGCTCCCACGACCGGTCGGGCAGGAACCGCCCCGTGTACTCGTCGACGATCACCACCCGGCCGTCGACGAGCTCGTACTGCTGGCCCTTCACGTAGCACCTGTCCGCCACCAGCGCTTGCCTGACGAGCTCCGTACCCCGGCGCTCAACGCGGAACGCCTCGTGCTGCTCGCCGGCGAAGACTTCGCGGAGCCTGTCAGCGCCGCCCGGCGTCAGCACCGCGCGCTTGCGGAGCCGATCGATCACGAAGTCCGCCGGCTCTTCGAGCGACGCGGCCAGCTCCCTTGCCCGCGAATAAGCCGGGCCCAGGTCGTCGGCCTCGCGAGCCCTCGCGATGATCAGGGGCGTCACCCCTTCATCGATCAGCACCGCGTCCGCCTCATCGACCACGCACGCGTGCAGCCCGGGCACGATCGGAGAACGATTCCCGAGCGTCTGCCAGCCCGACCACGCCGAATCCACCCGGCCCGTGCGGATCTGGTCACGCAGGTAATCCGCGGCGATCTCTTTGGGCGTGCCGTAGACGATCGGCCCCGCGTACCGCTCGGCCCGCTCGGCCGGCGTGTGCTGCTGGCAGATCGCCGCGGCAGACAGCCCGCACCGCTCGTAGATCCCCGACCGGCTTTCCGCGTCACGCTCGGCCAGATAATCGTTCACGGTCAGCACGTGCACGTGACGGAAACGCCACGCCAGCAGCGGGATCGCCAGCGACCCCGTGAGCGTCTTGCCCTCGCCCGTGACCATCTCGGCGATCCGCCCGTAGACGAGCGCGAGCGCACCCGCGAGCTGCACCGTGTACGCCTCTTCGCCCGTCTCGCGAGACGCCGCCTCGCGGACCAACGCCAGCGCGCGATCGACCACCGCGCCATCCGCCCGCCCGAGCAGAAACGCCGACCTGGCATCCATGAGCGATTCGTGCAGACGCGCCTCGGAATACGCCCGCACGTCCGCCGCCATCGCGTCGATCGCTTCTGCTCGGCTGAGCAGCACCTCGAGCCGATGCTTCCGCTGGCGGAGCCGGAGCGCCCCGAGCTCCACGAGCTGGTCCGCGCCCGTCCGGACGGGGCGGGCCCGCCTGCGTGCGTTGACCGTTGCCGCGAGCGCCGCGTACGCCGTGAGTCCGCGCTCGCTCACAGATCGACCCGCCCCTGGATCAGCTTGTGCAGCCGGTCGGCCCACTGCGTGAGCAACGGCTTCGAAGAGAGCCGGAAACGCACGTGCACCCGCTCGCCGGGCATCGGCGTCCACCGATCCGTCGGCTCGGGCTCGATCCGCACCACGAACTGAGGCGTCTCCGCCATCCGCCCGCCGCCCTGCGTCCGGTCGACCGCCACCGTGCCGCCGCCCGCCACCCCGAGGCCGGCGTGCGGCAGCACCCGCTGCCCGGCGTCCACGGCTTCCGCGCTCAGGCCCCGCACAACCACCCCCGGGAGCGACGCCGGCCGTATCGCCACCCGATACGCCTCCGACGAATCGAAAAGCCACGCCGATTCGAGCTGCGGCAGGCTCGCCGAAACTCGCACGTCACCGGTTGCCACAACCTCGCCGAGCGCATCGCCGGTCGATACCAAGGAACCGATCGCCCCCCCGAGATCTGGCCCCGCGAGCACGCCGCCATGCGGAGCGCGCACGACCAGCAGATCGACCTGACGCTCGAGGTACGCGACCGCGTCACGCTGGGCATCGACACGCTGCCTCGCCACCAGCACCGAGCTCGGGCTCGATGCGGTCATCTCTCGCTCGATGCTCTCAAACTCGCTCAGCATGCCGCGGGCCATCCGGAGCCGGTGCTCGAGCTCGTCGTTCTCGAGCACCGCGATCGGCTGGTCGGCCTCCGCCCGCTCGCCTGGCGCGACCAGCACCTCTCGCAAGAACCCGGACTGGCCGGCGAAGATCCCGGTGCGCTCGGCACTCTCCACCACGCCCACGCCGCGCCGAGAGTCCGGCGCCGGCACCAGGCCGATCAGCACCAGCCCCGCCGCCGCCATCGCGGCCGTCAGCCCGATCGTCCGAGCCCTGTGCTCCGCGATCTTCGCGTTCGACGTGAGCCACCGCAAAAACTTCCCGACGGGCATGATGAACCACGCCGCCGCGGTCCAGATCGCGAGCAGAAGCCCGATCGCGAACAGCTTGCCCATGACAAAGAGCGTGATCGTGATGAACAAGAACACGCGGTAGACCGTCGCGCCGATGCCGTAGAGCATCAGGATCAGCCCCTCCGCGGGGTCGCTCGTCGGCGCCTCGGCGTTCGGCAGCCGGTACACGAACCGCTGGATCTGATACTGCAGCATCTTGAACGACCGGGACATGAGGTTGGGCACCTCGACGAGGTCGCTCAGGATGTAGTACCCGTCGAAGCGCATGAGCGGGTTCGCGTTGAACACGACCGTCGAGATGCCCGCGGTCAGCATCGCGTTGTACGCCAGCTGGTTCGGCAGCTCGCCCGGCGACGTCGCGAGCCACAGGTGCGCCGCGCACGCGGCGAGCAGCAGCTCAAAGATCATCCCGCCCGACGCGACACCGATCCGCTGCCACTTGCTTGCAAACGCCCACGATGCCGAAGCATCGACATACGGCGCCGGCACCAGCACCAGCAGCATCGCACCAAACTCGGGCACCTGCCCCCCGAACCGCTTGCAGATCACGCCATGGCCCAGCTCATGGAGCGCCTTGGCCACCACAAACACCATGATGAGCCACAGCCAGTTGCTCGGCGCGATCGCCTGCTCAAACCCGCCGGCGAGCGTGCCCAGCTCGGGCACGATCCGGTACAGCGCATAACCCACAAACACCGCCCACGCGACCAGGCCCCACCGGTTGAGCACGGGCCGCAGCGCCGGCTCGACCGCGCTCAGGATCGCGTCCGGGTTGAACAGCTTCACCCGAAAGTACATGATCCCGATCGCCTGACCCTGGACCTTTTTCTTGACCCGGTCGCGCCCGCGCCGGAGCAGCTGCTCCGTCTCCGGGCTCGCATCGAGGCTCAGCAGATTCGAGTTGTAGAGCTGCGCGATCAGATCGATCACGTCGGGCTGGGTCGGGGCGTCCTCGCCGTGCGTCTCGGCGACGATCGTCCACGCGTCCTCGACCGTCCGCCGGCCGTCGAGCAGCGCGACCAGCCCGTGCGCCACCGGACTCATGCGGAAGAAACGGTTCGACGCCGGGTCGTGCGCGACGTGCCACCGCCGGCCGCGGTACCGCTGCCGCGAGACCTGCACGTGCGGCCTGAGCCGGGGCGTCGTCGCGCGGACGCGGTGCCAGTGCGGGCTGAATGTCGGTCGCTCGCTCATCGATCCATCACCACCAGAGCCACAGCCTGAGCGAGTCCGTGATCCGCCGCGTCGCGATCCAGATCAGTCGGCGGTCGCCCACGTCGAGCTTCGCCAGCCCCTCCATCCCGGGCCGCATCCACGCCGCCGATTCATCGAGCGTCGCGTACACGTCGTACGTGTTCGCCCCCTCGCCCGCCTGGGCCAGCGGCACCACACGGTCGACACGCATCGGGTACCGCCGATCCGGGTAGGCCCGCGTCGCGACCGATCCCAGCAGCCCGCCGTCGGCCATCGCCTGGCTCACCAGGCCGATGTCCCGGTCGTCGACCTTCGCCACTACGCGCATCCGGTCGAGCGGCGCGATCTCAAAGAGCACCTCACCCCGCGAGAGCCTCGCGCCCACCCGGTCGCTCAGATCGCCCGCGATGATCGTGCCGTCGATCGGCGCCCGCACCGCCGCGTCGGCGATGCGCCCCTCGAACAGCTCGAGCCTCGCCCGCGCCTGCGCGGCCTGCGCCTCGGCCTGCTGACGGGCAGCACCCTCACCGCGACGGATCGCCTCGTCCGCCTGCGCCTCGGCCTGCTGCACCTGCCCCCGCGCCTCGACCGCGCTCAGCTCGAGCTCGCTCGTATCGAGCCTCGCGAGCACGTCGCCAGCCGACACCACCGTGCCCGCCTCGGCCAGCGGCGTCACCTCACGGATCGAGCCGTCATAAGGCACCGACACCACACGCTTCTCGATCGGCCTGAGCGAGATCGACGCCTCCACGCGGTACGGCACGCTGACCAGCACCGACGCCAGCAACGCCGCGACTACCGCTGCGCCCGCGAGCTTCCACAGCGTGTGCCGAGGACCCACGAGCCACGCCGCCGAACGGCGGGCCGAGTCGACCACCCGCGCCGGCACCGGCCGATCATCGCTCCGCCGCAAACGCAGCACCGGACCAACCAGATCAAGCGTCGCTTGCAACAGCTCGACCGTCCCGACCTCGATGGTCTGACCCGGGGCAGCCGACTCGATCGTGATCACGCCGAGCGTCTCGCCGCCGTCACGGATCGGCAGCGAAGCCAGCTTCAGGTTGGCATCGCTTGCCGCCAGCTCGCGGTGCGCCGTCGTCAGTGCCCGGCTCAGCACGGGGTCGGCCTGCTGGCCGGGCCGAACCTCGGGCAGCGGGTGCACCACGGCCTGCTCTTGGTCGACGCACTCGTCCATCGCTGCCGCGATCTTGCGCACCATCGCCATCCGCCGATCGACGTGCTCCGTATCGCTCATCGCCACGACGCGCACGGGCGTCGAATCGCGGTCGGGCACGACCGAAGCATCCCGCGTGCCTTCCGCATCGGGCAGCGCCCCGGCCGCTGCGCCCGCCAGACCACCCCGCCACCCGAGCGCGACGCGGTCGGCCTTCAGATGCCGCGCCAGATCGTTCACGAGCTGCATCGACGCGCCCTTGAAGCTCCGCGACGCGTTGATCGAGCCGATCAGACGCGTCGCAAGATCGAGGGCCGCCCCCGCCGATCGGGTGCGCGAGAGCTGCTGCCGCGCCGCGCCCAGGTGCGCATACCCGGCCAGCAGCTCCACCACCGCGAGCGTCGTCTGCAACGCTTCTTTGCTCCGCGCGTCGAGCAGCATCGAGACAACCCGCGTCGACGCCCCGCCCTCAACCCGCTGCACCGGCACGCACACCACGAAGCCCTGATCGGCATCGCTCGAGTAGAGCCCATCGCCCGATCGGAGCCCGAAGACCTGCGTCGTGCCCGCTTCCGCAGCCGCACGCACACACCCACGCACCGCCTCGGGCTCGACGAGCGACTCATCCGCCGCGACCGTCGCCTGACCCTGCGTCGTCGGCCACACAAGCTCCGCGTGCGCCTCTTCCTGATCGCCCGCAGCCACGGAGAGCAGCGCCGACTGCCTCGCGCCCGACACGTGCCCGAGCGAACCAACCAGCGCCGGCAAGAACGCCCGCTCGTCGTCCGCAGACGCCGAGAGCTCCGAAACAATCCGGGCCCAGCCCGCCGACTTCGACGCCTTCAGATCGATCACGCGCAGCCATCTCCGAACGGGCAGCCCGCCGGCCGCCGATCTCTTTCAGTCTCAGAAGCTCGCATCCCTGCACGCCACACGTCGGCCGGTGCCTCAGCCGCCCGACCCGGCGTCGCCCCCGGTCATCTCGGGCGTCGGCGGCTCGAACCGCACAAACGCGGTCAGCCCCGCGGGCAGACCGTCCGGGTTCGGCGCCTCCACGCGAACCCGCCTCGCGCCCGTCACCGAATCGGCCACCGGGCTGATGCCCACAATGGTAGCCGGCAGCACCCGCGGCTCGTCACCGATCCGCACACGCACCCACGCCGGATCCCCCGGACCGAGCGACAGCGTCTGCGCCGTCGGCGTCGCCACGTCAATCCACAGCGGATCAACGGACACCACACGCACCGCCGGGTCGGTATCACGCACCGAGTCGCCCACGTCGACGAACACCACGTCCACCACCCCGTCGAAGGGCGCCTCGAGCCGATGGTCCCCCACCCGGGCCTCCAGCTGGATCAGCTGGTTATCAGCCTCAACGTCCCGCTGCTTCGCCGCTTCCAGCTGAATCTCGGACTGGTCGCGCGTCAGCTTCGCCCGGTCGAGCTCGATCGTCGACCCGCCGCCGCCTTCAAACGCCGTCTCGGTCGCGCGCAATTCCACCTCGGCCAGCTCAAGGGTCTTGACCTGCAGATCGACATCCAGCGTGCTCACCGCCCGGATCCGACCGATCGCAAAGGCCGCCACCGCTTCCGCGTCGTCCGCCCGGATCAAGAGCTGGCCCTCGGACACCGCCATCCCGTCCGTCGCGATCACATCGACAACGGAGGTCGGGAACGGGAATCCCATCGTCGCATCCCGGCTCGGCCGTGTCACCGCCTTGACCCCGAACGCCTCATCCGAGGCCGCCCGCGCCGAAGCGGTCGCAAACCGATCGGGCTGGTCGTGCAGCGGGGCCAGGCCCGCCACGCCGACCCAGATCGCCGAACCAGCCGCGATTGCCACCACTCCGAGTCCCGTCTCCATGCCTGCCCTCCCGTGCGCCCGCCCGGCTTGCCGCCCGAACGCTCCTACCATCGACGATACACCGCCCGCTGCCGCAAACCGGGCACGCGCCGGCGACGAACACACCGACCGGGCAGGCGCCCGGCCGCCAACCGATTGTCATGATGGTCATGGAGGAGCACCACCGATGTCAACCAACGCACCCGACCTCGCCGTCTGCGGCGGAACGCCCGTCTTCGATGCCCCGGTGCCCTTCATGGCCCCCAAGCTCCACCGCGAAGACATCGACGCCGCCACCGCCGTCCTCGAATCCGGCATGCTCCGGGCCGCCGGCCAGTGCGCCGAGCTCGAGACCCAGTTTGCCGGCAAGTCCGACGCCGGCTTCGGCCTGACCTGCGCCAACGGCACCTGCGCCCTCCAGCTCGCCTACGAAGCCCTCCTCGAGCCGGGCGACGAGGTCATCGTCCCCGCGTGGACCTACGTCGCGACCGCCTCCATGCTCGTCGCCCGCGGCTGCAAGATCGTCTTCTGCGACTCGCTCGAAGACACCATGCAGGTCGACCCCGCAGACATCCGCCGACGCATCACGCCAAACACCAAGGCGATCGCCGTCACGCACATCTACGGCATCCCCGTCGACATCGACGCGATCCAAGCCATCGCCGCCGAGCACAAACTCAAGGTCATCTACGACTGCGCCCAGGCGCATCTCGCGACGTACAAGGGCAAGGGCATCGGCGCCTTCGGCGACGCCTGCACCTACTCCTTCTACGCCACCAAGAACCTCGGCACGGGCGAGGGCGGCATCCTGACCGTCAACGACGCCGACCTCGCCGCGGAGATCGGGCTCATCCGCAGCCACGGCGAGCCCGAGAAGTACCTCCACACACGCATCGGCTACAACTACCGCATGAACGACATCACCGGCGCCATCGGCCTCTCGCGACTCCAGCGACTGCAGGCAGAAACTGACCGCCGCCGTGAGGTCGCCACGCTCTACCACGAGCTGCTCGCGGGCGTGCCCGGGATCGAGCCTCCGACCGTCACCGAGGGCGCCGAGCCCGCGTGGCACCTCTACTCGATCAAGGTCGACATCGACGCCCTTGGATGCACGCGCGACCAGTTCGGCGACGCCCTGAAGGCAGAGGGCGTGCCCTGCGCCGTGCACTACCCCAAGAGCCTCACCGATCAGCCGGCCTTCAAGGACCACGTGACCGATCACCCGCCGATCGCTCGCAAGCTCGCCGACCGCGTGCTCAGCATCCCCATGCACCACGAGCTGACCGACGACCAGGTCAGGGGCGTCGCGCAGGCGGTCACCAAGGTCGCGACCGCGATGAGCGCCGTCGTCGCGGGCTAATTCATTCAGACCAGCTCGACCAGCTAAACCAGCTCGGCCACCAGGCACACCGTCCCCGGCCCCGCGCGGAGCACCGCGTCGTCCGCGCACGAAGCCGGGACCAGGATCGTCGTCCCCGCGCCGCCCTCGACCTCGGCGAACGATGACGCACGCGACGCGATCGACGCGCCGCTCCCGCCGACGATCATCGCGACCTGGCAGCCCGTGCCCAGCGGCCGCTCCTCGCAGTGACCCCGCACCTCACGCACCCTGAAAAACGCGTTGTCGCACAGGATCTCGCCGGATCGCACCGGCGGCGGCGGAGCAAAGTCGGCGCACCGCAGCGCCTGCTCGATGTGCATCTCCCGAGGCGTCCGCCCGTGCTCGGCCGACCAGTCGTACACGCGGTACGTCGTATCGCTCGGCGTCTGGATCTCCGCGATCACTACGCCCGCGCCGATCGCGTGGAGCGTCCCGCTCGGCACGTCGTGCATCTCGCCCGGCACCGCCGGCACGCTCGCGAGCACCTCGGGCACACGCCCCGCCTCGATCGCATCGCGCAGCTCGGCCCGCGTCACGCCCGGCTTCAGCCCCTTGTAGATCACGCTGCCGGGCTCGGCCGCGAGCACGTACCAGCACTCGTGCTTCGCGTGCGAGTCGCGCCCGTCCGCTTCGGACTCCGGCGGGTGCACCTGCACGCTCAGGTTCTCGCTCGCGTCAAGCAGCTTGACCAGCAGCGGGAAACCGCCCTGGGGCGTCGGCGACGCCCGTCCGAACAGCCGCTCACCCCACGAGGCCTCGGCCTCGAAAAGCGTCCGCCCGGCAAACGGTCCGTTGAAAATCACCGACCGCTGCGCCCCGCCGCCCGCGCCGCTCAGCGACGACGCGTCCAGGTCCGCCAGCTCCCAGCTCTCGCCGATCCGCACCCCGTCGGGCAACGCCTTGCCGTACGACGCGAGCCGCCGGCCGCCCCAGACCTTCTCCATCAGGATCGGCTCAAAGGTCAGTGGATAGGGCTCAGCCATCGCCGTCGCCTCCGGAATCGGGCACGCCGCCCACCCGCCGTATGTCGGCCAGCAACGCCGACCGATCGAGCCCATCCGTCCGCAGCAGCACCGGACCGCCCCGCCTCGGCCGCACGACCTCCCTCGCCACCACCCCCACCATCGCGGGATCGAACCTATCAGCCGTCACGCGGGCCTCCGCCGCCCAGGCCAGCGCCCCATCGATCACGCGGTCGACCGACCCGGCAGCCGAATCCTCACCGGTTGCCTCAGCAGCCGCATCGCCCAACACGCGCCAGCCCGTCGCATCAACGCCCATCAGCCTTGCACTCCTGCGAGCACCCGTGCCGGCCACCACCACGAAGCGGAACGATTCAACAGGCCCGACGGCCCCGGCGGCCCGGTCATCGGCCGCCGGCAGCGCCGCAACGCGATCGCGGAGCGCCGCAGCACGCTCGAACGCACCCTCACCCGATGCCGCAGCCATCGCCGCCGCGAGCGACGCCCGCTCCGTTGCCAACGTTCCCGCGGTCGTGCTCAGCGCCTGCCCGACCCGGCCGTCGTGGTCCGACACCCTTTCGCCGCCGTCGCACGTCGATCGGCATAGCCCCATTTCTTTGTACGCGCAGGGGCTCCCCGCCGGCGCCCGGCGCAGCTCCGCCGGCTCGCGGCACAGCTCGTAGATCCCGTCGAGCATCTCAGACCATCGCCGGGCAGACGCCCGATCGAGAAACGGACCCACCGACGACGACGCGTCCTGCCCCGGTCTGTCATCGATCGACCAGCCCTCCCAGGGCGTAGCCCGATCGAACGTGAGCCACCACGCCTGCCACCGCTGCTGGGCCTGCATCCGCGCGTCGGGCGAGTGCACCCGGGCGACGTCGAGGAATTGCAGGTCCGCCTCGAACGACGACCCGGCACACCAGACGGAGACACGGTCGATGACGCCCTCGCTGCTCTCGCCGGCCTCAGCGCCGGCGAGCTGTTCAAACCGGGATTCGACCGCCGATCTCGCATCGGCCGTGGCGATCACCTGCACCGTTTCACCGGCAGACGCGAAGCGCACGACGGCGTGCGACGCGGGCACGACGCCCCGCTCGAAGCCGATCAGGTCAAACTCGTCATCTGGCGGCGGGAGCACCGTCGCCGCTCAGCTTCGCTGGTCCATCATCTTGTCGAGCATCACGATGCCGGACATCTGCGCGTCAAACGCGATCTTGCCCTGCACCCAGCCCTGGACCACGCCGCGGAACCGGCGCGAGCCGAACTTCAGCTCCTGCAGCAAGAGATACAGCTCGTCGCCGACCGTCACGCTCTGGCGGAAGGCGCAGTTCTCGATCCGGGTAAAGATGCCGGTCCGACGCTCGCCCCATTTCATGTTGTACTGGGCGCACATGAGCTGGGCCGACGCCTCAACCATCAGCACGCCCGGCAGCAGGGGCATGCCCGGGAAGTGGCCCTCGACCCAGAACTCATCGGGCCGGCACCGCTTCACGCCGACGATCGCGCTCTTGTCCTCAGCGACCCACACCACCCCGTCGAGCAGCGACATGTGCCCGCGGTGCGGGATCCACGACTCGATGTCCGCTTTCGACATCGCCCGGGCCGACAGATCGATGCCCGGCGCACTGAAAAGCGCGTGCTCCCAATCAACCGCCGGCAGGCCTTCGGAGGCCTCGGCGGATGCCGCTTCTTGTTCCGCTACGTCGCTCATAGACACTCCGCGGCCGCGCGCCGGTGCACATCAGCCGCGACAACCAGGGCTCCTCAGCCCTCTGCCTTGTCGCGGAGCTCCAGGATCTCCTTGCGGATGTCCTGGGCTAGGTTGCGAACATCCTGAAGCGACTTCCGGGCGCGGGTGCCCGCCGCCTTGTTGCCGCCCTCGGCCTTCGAGATGTCCTCTTCAGCCTCTGCGATAATCGCCTTCAGACGCTCGTACGACTCCATGGCAGCCGCTCCTTGTCGGGGTCCCAGCCGAGACGGGCACGACCGGACGCACCCTCAACCGAATCTTCCCGGACCGATCGCTCCAGGCAAGCCCGCCGGCGTGAAACACCGAAATTGCTAACAAAATCCTATATCATCCCGCGATCACCGGCAGCAATCGCTCCAGCCGATCGAGCGACGCCTCCAAATAGGCCCGGTCGCCGCCCTCGCCGGCGAAGCGAGCAGGGACCGAAGCAGCGGTCAGCACCCGCTTGATGTTCGCGAGGTCGCCATCCGACCCGCGCACACGCAGGCCCCGGCGTTTCCGCTCCGCCCGCATCGCCCGCACGGGCTCCACCCCGTGCAGGTGGCTCTCGTGGCCCCAGAAGACCCGCTCGAGGTAGACCGCGTCTTCGATCCAGTGGCCCCGGTGCACCAGCCCGAGATCGATCAGCACGCACCGGTCGGGCCGGCCGCCCCCGCCCGGCATGTGCAGCGCGTTGCCCGGGTGCAGGTCGCCGTGGCACCAGTCGTCCGCCGGCCTGGCCTGCCAACGCTCCAGGAGCGAGGGCAGCGATTTCTGCGTCCGCTTGATCGCTTCGTTCCATCGCTGCTGCTCGGCGAGCGGGTTGTCGCGCACGGCCTGCCGCGATGACGCGATGAGCGATGACCAGTCGCGCCGATCAAGCCGCCCGGCGGGCCGCAGCAACGAATCCTCGTTCGCAGCCGCGCGAGCCTGAAACTCGACCGCCGCCCGGACCAGCCCCGCGAGCGATGCCTCAGAAAGATCGCTCCCGACCGTCGAGCCTTCGAGCCGCTCGACGACGAGCCATCCGATGTCGTACCCGCCGAGCTCGCTGCCCGCGCTCAGGACCCGCGGTGTCGGGTGCGGCACCTCGCTCGGCGTGAGATCGCGATCGCTCCCATGGGCACCCAGAGCGCGGGTGCACGCCAGCTCAGCCGCGCCCACCGGGAGCTTGATGACCACGGGCAGATCGTGCCCCGCGTGATCCCGCCAGACCGCTGCGCCGGTCGCGGCGCCGCCCCGCTGCCACGTCGCCCTGAACCACTCGATCTCGCCCGACAGGTGCGGCTCGCACGCCGCACGGAGCGGGCCCTCCAGCAAGCGGGCCAGCGCGGCCGGATCGTCGTGCTCCCGCGGATTCTGGCGTCCCTGCTGCACCACCGCCCCCAGATTACCCGCTGCACGCGTCCCTGAACAGAGACGCGATCGTCGCAGCATCGAGCCGCTCGGCCCGCTCCGTCGGATCGATCGCAGAAAGATCAACGCGAGAAAGAAGGCCCTCGGACACACCCGCGTCACCGAGGGCCGAAGCCAGCGCTTTGCCCACCTGCTTCCGCCGCCCGATAAACAGCCGCTGACAGAACGCCGCGAAGCTTGCGATGTCCTCGATCCCATGATCCGCCACCGGCGTCAGCCCGACCATTGCGCTGGTGACCTCGGGCCGGGGCCAGAAGCACTCGGGCGGGAGCTTGGCGAGCCGCTCGACCCGCGCGACCGTCTGCGCGACGACCGAGATCGCGCCGTAGGCCTTCGTGCCGGGCACGGCCGCCAGGCGGTCCGCGACCTCGCGCTGGATCGTGACGTGCTGACCGAGGCACAACGGATCGCACAGAAGCGCGAGCATCAGGGGCGTGGCTGCTCCGTAGGGCAGGTTCGCCACGAGCGTGTACCGCCGACCGTCGATCGCACGAGTCACGTCCGCGTTCAGCCCTCGCTTCCCGGCCAGGCAGTCGCCCTCGATCACGGTGCACGCCCGCCCGCCCTGCCGATCCCGTTGCAGCTCCGCGAGGCCCGCGTCGAGCTCGCACGCGATGACAACGCACCCCCGTCCCAGCAGCTCATCGGTCAGCGCGCCCGTGCCCGGCCCGACCTCGAGCACCAGGTCACCCGCGCCCACGCCCGACACGTCGACCAGCCGGCGGATCAGGTTGTGATCGATCAAAAAGTTCTGGCCGAGCCGCTTGCGGGGCGCCAGGCCCCGCTCGTCGAGCATCGCCCGGATCTCGGCGAGCGTCTGCACGCCTACCACTCGCCCGAGAGCAGCCGATCGATCGCCGCAGCGACGCCCAGCTCGTCGTTGCTCGATGTCCGCCGGTCCGCGAGCGCGACGATCTCATCGACCGCGTTCCCCATCGCGATGCCCAGGCCCGCGTGCTCGATCATCGTGACGTCGTTGATCTGATCGCCAATCGCGGCCGTTCGCGCCGGGTCGATCCCGAACCGCTCGCAGACCCACTCGATGCCCGACCACTTGTGCGCCTCGCGGTCGAACGCCTCGATGACGTGGTACGTCGCGCCGGCCCCGAGCGATCGCACGTGCTCGGGCGCCGCCACCGCCGGGAACGAATGGAAAAGCACGCTCTCGCCGTATCGCCCGAGCAGGTCGTCGCGGATCGGCACCGTCCGCGTGCTGGGCGCGCACGCCCCGACCCGCACCGACCACTCGGGGTGCTCGTCCTGGTCGAGCGAGCCCACCTCGGCGTACGACACGCCCAGCGTCTCGAACCACCAGGTCGTCACCGGATCGATCGACGCGCCGTTCTGCGTCACGACCAGGTAATCGACCGGGCTGACCTCGGGGTCTTTCAGCACCAGGGCCGCGTGGCCCTCGCCCGTGATCAAATCCACGACGCCCCGGACCACCGGCTCGTCCATCGCGAAGCGGTGCAGCGTGCCGCCCGAGCCCGGGTCGACGATCATCGACCCGCCCGCCGACACCATCGCACGCGTCGGGCCGATCGCCTCGATCGCGAAGCCGCTCTCGGCCCGGCTCCGGCCCGTGCACAGCACGACCTCCATCCCCGCGTCTTTCGCACGCAGAATCGCGTCCGCGTTCTCGCGCGGCACCCGCCCGCGAGAATCCGCCAGCGTGCCATCGATGTCGACTGCAAGAAGGTCATATGCGCGTGCCACGACGGAGCGTACGCGCCGGCAAACAGGTGCAGCGGCCACAAGCATCGACCCGCCGAGGCCCGGCCGCAGATGCCCAGCGTCACGCGGGCGCCGGGCCACCATTCGAATTAAGGGACGGACCGCCCCGCGGGCCGAACGTGATCTGGTTCTTGCCGGCGCGCTTGCTCTCGATCGCCAGCTCGTCCGCCCTGCCGAGCAGCTCGCCCGCCGACTGCCCGTCCCAAGGGAACGTCGCGAGCCCGCCCGAGATCGTCAGCTCGCCCGGGGCCCCGATCCCGAGCTTGGGGAACCGCTGATCCTCGACGGCTCTCTGGAACCGCCCCGCGACCGCCTCGAACGCATCGGGGTGATCGGAGTTGCTGTCCCGCGGGCCTTCCGGATCGTAGAAAATCACCGCAAACTCGTCGCCGCCGATCCGACAGATCCGGTCGCTGGGCCTCGTCATCGACCGCAAGAGCCTCACGGTCTCGCTCAGGATCATGTCGCCCGCCTCGTGGCCGAAGCGGTCGTTGAAGCTCTTGAAGTTGTCGATGTCGAACACGAGCACCGTGAGGTTGTGCCGACGCTCGCGCGCGTGCGGGATCGCTGCATCGAGGAACCTGTCGAAGTACCGGCGGTTCCACGCGCCGCTCACGGCGTCCGTGTACGCCTCGAGCCTGAGCCGACGCTGCTGCTCCGCGAGTGCGAGCCACGAACCGAGCCAGCGCGCCTGCGCACCGAGCGGCCCCGCGGCCGGAGACGCGGCCGACCCGCCGTCAACCGGATCGATCGACGGCCCGCCCCGCCCCAAGACAAGCACACCAAACCGGCGACCGCCCCACTCAACCTCTGCGGCCCCGCCCGCGACCGCATCCGCACCGTCCTGCGGCACAAACTCGACATCGCTCCGGCCGAGCCGTGCCCTGACCAACCCCATCGCCGGCTCGAGCACGTCCCGCCCGCCGAGCGCCGCAGCAACGAGCACGTCGTCGCCGCTACCAGAACCAGACGCGAGCTCATCGGAACCCCGATCGGCACCCGCCGATATCGAAGCCGGAGCGTCGCGGACATCGCCCATATCGCTCATTTCGCAGGCTGCACCGGGCTCGAAAGGCGCCGGCTCATCGCCGCGATCTTCAACGATGCTCGTGCGAGAAGCGGGCGAGCCATCGACCACCGGCTCAACCTCGGCAGCCCCATCCCCACGTAGCACCGCGATCTCCGAAACGTCGAGCGAAGACGGCGACGATGGTGAATTTGGCGGTGTTGTTGGTGGAGGCGGCGGCAGCGGCGGCGAAGCAAAGATCGGCGTTCCCGGATCGCGATCCGGAGCACGCGCCGGCTCCGAGTCAGAC